>JAYWAM010000308.1:0-9552 GCA_043782425.1 Betaproteobacteria bacterium | reverse complement strand
GCTTGTGTGGCTCGCCACACAGCGCGTTCTGCGCCTTGCCTGGCATCTCGTCTGCAAGCGGCCAATTGTTCAAGTTATTCTTTCTCGGTTCCTAACTGATGTGCCGACAGCGTAGCACGCAGGGTGGACTGGTCCGCCAAACCATCAGCGCCGCTTTGGCATGAAGCGGCGGACAGGCCCGCCCTACCCTCTCGTTCATTGCTTCATGTGTGTTGTGCAAACCACGCTTCCACACCAATCTGGATGCACACCACACCGGCTACTCTTCAGCCAGGTGTTTGAGCGCGCCGTTGTGCCGGTTGCCATGAAACTTTTCCTTGTGCTTGATGATCTGGCGATCGAGCTTATCCACCAGCATATCGATCGCGGCATACATATCTTCGTCTATGCACTCGACGAAAATGTCCTTGCCGGACAAGTGCACGTTAGCCTCGATCTTTTGCCTCAGCTTATCGACGGAAAGAATTATGTTGACGTCGATAACATGGTCGAAATGGCGGTTGATGCGATCCATTTTCGCGGTGACGTAATCACGCAGTGCGGGCGTGACGTCGAGGTGATGGCCTGTCATGTGCAAGTTCATAATGCCATTCTCCTTGTTGCTGGTTGCAGTTTTACAACGATTTTCGCAAGTTAGCCGGATGAATCTGTAGTGCTTCCCGGTACTTTGCCACAGTTCTCCTCGCAACCACTATGCCTTGTTGCGCGAGAATATCGGAGATTCGATGGTCGGAAAGCGGCTTCTTGCCGTCCTCCGCCTGAACCAGTTGTTTGATAAGTGCGCGAATCGCGGTGGCCGAGCAGGCGCCGCCGCTATCAGTTGAAACTGAGCTGCCAAAAAAATATTTCAATTCAAAAATGCCGCGTGAGGTCAGCATGTATTTCTGTGTGGTCACCCTGGAAATGGTCGATTCATGCAGGCCCACCTGATCGGCGATTTCGCGCAGCACCAGCGGGCGCATGGCGACTTCGCCGTGCTCGAAAAAGTGTTTCTGGCGATCAACGATCGCCTGGGTGACGCGCAAGATGGTATCGAAGCGCTGTTGCACGTTCTTGATAAGCCAGCGCGCTTCTTGCAGTTGGCCGGAAAGATTCTTCCCCGAGGCATCGCGGCTGGCGTGCAAAATATCGGCATACATTTTGTTGATGCGCAGGCGCGGCATCGCGTCCTGGTTAATTTGCGACACCCAGCGGTTGCCGATTTTTTTCACCAGCACATCGGGGACGATGTAACGTGTTTCGCCTTGACCGAAATTACGCGCCGGCTTGGGGTCGAGGGTCAGGATAAGCTCACGTACGCGGCGTAAATGGTCCTCGCTGCACGTCAGCAGGCGTTTGAGTTTGTTGAAGTCACGTGCTGCCAGAACGCCGAGATGCTGTTCAACAAGCTTAAGTGCGCAGTCGCGCCCCGGCACATCGTCAGGCAGGGCATTGAGTTGCAGCATTAGACACTCGGACAAGTCGCGCGCGCCGACCCCGGTGGGATCGAGGTGCTGCACATGCTTGAGAGCGATTTGCAGATCCTCGATATCGACTTCCATTTCCTCGGCGAGCAGCGCATGTAATTCGGCGAGGTCAAGCGTGAGATAGCCTTCTTCGTCGAGATGCGCCACCACCACGCTGGCGATTTCACGATCACGCTGTGACAGCGGTATCAATTGCAATTGACCGAGCAGGTGCTCCTGTAGCGTGGGCTCGGCGGCGGCGATCTGCGCATAGCCGCCATCCTCGTCATCATCACTGCGCCGCGCGCCCATCATGGCGGGCTCGTCGGCGAAGCTATAGTCGGGCGTGTCGTTTTCTGGCGTGCTTGCGGGTTCTTCGCTGCCGTTTTCGCCGTTTGCTGTGCTCGCAGTTGCGCCGGGCGTGCCGCTAAACGGCGCTTCGTCAGGCGGGATGTCGGCGCGTTCCAGCAGGGGATTTTCGAGCAGGTAGCGTTCAAGCTCCTGGTTCAATTCCACCGTGGAAAGTTGCAACAGCTTGATTGACTGCTGCAATTGCGGCGTCAGCGTCAGGTGTTGCGAGAGCTTGAGCTGGAGACTTTGCTTCATGGATTCGGGAGCGCGGGTTCCTTTTGATTTTCCGCCCGAACATTACAAACGGAAATTCTCCCCTAAATAAACTTTACGTACGGCTTCATTATAGATGATTTCCTGCGGCTTGCCGAAGGCCAGCACCGATCCCTGGTTGATGATGTAGGCGTGGTCGCAGATGCCGAGCGTTTCGCGCACGTTGTGATCGGTGATTAAAACGCCGATGCCGCGGTTTTTCAAGAATTTGATAATTTGTTGAATATCCATCACCGCAATAGGATCGACGCCGGCAAACGGCTCGTCGAGTAGAATAAAGCGCGGTTCAACCGCCAGCGCGCGCGCTATTTCAACGCGTCGCCGTTCGCCGCCGGAAAGGCTGAGAGCGGCATTGTTGCGCAGATGGGCAATATGCAGCTCCTCAAGCAGCGATTCCAGCTTGCTTTGGATTTCCTCCTCAGAAAGATCCTGCAATTGCAGCACGGCCTCGATGTTTTCCGAAACAGTCAGCTTGCGGAAAATCGAGGCTTCCTGCGGCAGATATGACAGCCCGAGACGCGAGCGCTGATAAATCGGCAGGCGCGACAAATCGCGTCCATCGAGGGTGATGACACCGCCGTCAACCGGTGTCAGGCCAACAATCATGTAAAAGCACGTGGTTTTTCCCGCGCCGTTGGGTCCGAGCAATCCGACCACCTCGCCGCTTTGCACCGTGAGTGAAACATCGCTGACCACCACGCGCTTGCGGTATTGTTTGCGCAAGCCTTTGGCTTCGAGCAAGCTTGGCGCTTTGCTCGGCGCCGTTGCGGCGGCGTCCTGCGCCACGGGCTCAATCTCTGTAAGACGTTGGTTCATCGTTACTTGGCGGTGCTCTTCGGTGTTGCCTTGGAGCATGGTTTTTTGCCCTCGGTTTTGGCATTGGGAAAGATCACCATGTTGACGCGCCCGTCGTTCTTCGCTGCATCGGGACGGTTGCCCAGCACTTCATATTCGTCGGTCGCTGCGTTGTAGACAATAAAATCGCTTTTCAATTCATCCTCGCCGCTTTTGATACGCGCGTGCGAAATCAATCTGAGCACGTCCTTGCGGTCGTCAAACTCCGCACGCTCGGCGAAGCCATCTATGTATTCGTCGCAGCCCTCGCGTTTTTGTCTGAAAGTGACCGGGTTGCCGGTTGCTACAGCGGTGATGAACTGTTCGCTGTCGGTGCGGATTTCGACGCGCTCTGCGGTAATGCGCATCGTGCCTTGCACCATGACGACATTACCTTCGAGAATGCGCACGTTTTTAGCGGCGTCTAGGGTGGCGCGCTGCGCATCGAGATTGATGGGCTTCTCGCGATCAGCTTTTTCCGCCTGTGCGCATGGCGCTGCGGCCAGCACACCGATAGTCGCCAGCGCCAGAAAAATGGTTCGAATCATGGTTGCAGTCTCTGGTAAATCGCCTTGACCTGTTTCATGGTCACGATGCGTGTTTCAGTATTCAGCACAAAGCTTGCGGCGCTGAGATTCCCCTCGCTGCTTTCGATTTTCACGCCGGCATCGGACTGGGCGAGATTGTCGTCGGGGCGCAGCACCAATTGCGGTGTGTTTAGGCGCCACGCCGGAGTCTCCTTGCCTGCCTCGGCCTTGATAACCACTTGCCCTTCCATGATGACTTTATCTCCCCCGTCGAGAATCTGCCCGCGCTGCGAGGTTGCAAAAATTGGCGCTTGCCCCGGATCGGCCGCCTGGAACGACACCGCTTCAAGCAGCGACGAATCGTCATCGGGATAGTGCGTCATTTTGCTCGCAACCAGTGTGTAGCGCACCGCACCGTCTGGCCCCAGCTTGCGGGCGGAAAAGTTTTCCACGATAAGGTCAGGATCGTGGCGTTCTGATCCATCATTCTTGCTGTCTCCGGGTTGCACCAGGCCATTGAGCCAGAATGTCAGCGCCAACAGGAGAACCAGCAACCCCAAAGGCAACCACTGCGCGGTACGAGTCATGGTCTAGGGATTATGCCAGATAACACTTGAGCAGCCCGTCGAGCTTGCCCTGTGCTTGCAGGATGACTTCGCAAAATTCGCGCACCGCGCCGCGCCCGCCCGGCGCCTGCGTCACATAGTGGACACGCCGCTTCACCAACGCAGGCGCGGCCGGCACGCAGGCGGCAAAACCACAGCGCGTGAGAATCGGCAGATCGACCACATCATCGCCGATGGCGGCGACTTCCTCGAATGTAAGACGCAAGCTTTCGCGCAACGCTTCAAAAGTTTTCAACTTATCGTGTATGCCCTGAAAAAGCTGCGTAATGCCAAGCTCGCGTGCGCGCAGCGCAAGCGCCTGCGAGGCGCGCCCGGAAATGATGGCAAGCTCAACGCCGCCCTGCTGCAACATGCGCAGCCCATGGCCATCGAGGCTGTTGAATACCTTGATGGTCTCGCCCGCTTCGCTAAAGTAAAGGCTGCCGTCGGTCATCACGCCATCGACATCGAACACCGCAAGCTTGACGGCGCGTGCGCGCTCCAGAATTTCCGGGCTCAAACCACACCTGCTTTAAGTAAATCATTGAACGTCAGCGCGCCCACCAGTTTGCCTTCTGGAGTCACCACCAGCAGGCGTCCGCTGATCTGGTGGGTTTGCATCAGCAAGGCGGCTTCCGCCGCGAGGCGATCAGCTTCGATGGTGCGCGGATGGCGAGTCATGACCTCGCTGACTTTGAGGTTTTTCAGGTTGTCGTATTTTTCCCAGGTGCGGCGCAGGTCGCCATCGGTAAACAGACCGACAAGATTGCCCTGCTCATCCACCACGGTCGTCATGCCGATGCCTTTTTTTGACATCTCGATAATCGCCTCGGGTAACAACGCGTGCTCGCCTACTTTGGGCAATCTGTCGTCTTTGTGCATCAAATCACGCACGCGCACCAGCAGTTTTCTGCCTAGCGATCCGCCCGGGTGATGGGTGGCGAAATCTTCTGAGGTAAAGCCGCGCGCATCGAGTAGCGTCATGGCAAGCGCATCGCCCAGCGCCAGGGTAGCAGTGGTGCTCGAAGTGGGCGCGAGTTCCAACGGGCAGGCCTCCCTTTCCACGGCGGCATTGAGGTGCACATCGGCTTGCGTGGCGAGTGTCGATTCAGGCTTGCCGGTGATGGCGATGATTTTCGTTCCCCTGCGCTTGAGCATGGGCAGGATTTTAAGTATCTCCTCGGATTCGCCCGAGTTGGAAATAGCGATGACCACATCGTCCGGGGTAATCATGCCCAGATCGCCGTGGCTCGCTTCTCCGGGGTGCATGTAAAAAGCCGGCGTGCCGGTTGAAGCCAGCGTAGAGGCGATTTTGCCGCCGATGTGCCCCGATTTTCCCATGCCCGTCACCACCACGCGTCCCTTGCGCCGCGCGACCTCGAAAAGCAGTCGATGCGCATCAACAAAGCCCTGGTCCAGACGCTCACCAAGGGCGCGCACCGCATTGGCTTCAATTTCAAACACCTCACGCGCAAGACTGAGCGTGCGAGCGGTGTCTTCAATAGGGCGAGGGGCGAGGATTTTTGTCATGGGTGAATTATGGGGCTTGGTGGATTTGTGTGACCGTATCTTTTTTCCCACTTGTCCAGCGAGCTGGACAAGCTGAGTTCTTACTCCTTCTCCCCGCTTGCGAAGGTCTCTCGGTCTACTCCCTCTCCCCGTTTTTCGGGGAGAGGGCGGGGGGCGTAGCAGGGGTTTCAGCCGACATGTCGGCTGCCTGCGAAGCGGCAGTCCGATGCAGCGGACTGCGCGCACTGCAAGTGAGGGGCGTTCAATTGTCGCAATATCTCCTCCAGCACCGCATCGGTTTGCTTCAGCATTTCATCATTCCAAAAGCGAATTACCCTAAATCCGCTCGACTCAAAAAAAGCGGTTCTTTCGGCATCGCTTGCAATCTGCGCAACATGTTGCCCGCCATCCAGTTCCACTATCAGTTTCTCTTCAATACAGACAAAATCAACGATGTAAGGTGGAAGCGGATGTTGCCGCCGAAACTTGAATCCGCCGAGGTTGCGGTTTTTCAATTGCAACCATAACCGCAATTCCGCGTCGGTCGATGATTTTCGCAGAAGCCGTGCCAGTTTTTCCACCCCTCACCCCTGCCCTCTCCCCGCAAGCGGGGCGAAGGAGTAAAAATACAGATCGCGCAGCAAACAGACAGTGGGCAAAATTTTTTGCTTTTCTCCCTCTCCCCGCTTTGCGGGGAGAGGGCAGGGGTGAGGGGTATACAAATTATCTAGAGCTTTCCCACAAGCACTACCTTTCTCACCTTTCGCACCCCCACACACAGTCCAAATTATATGTCTTTCAGCTTAAACACAGATTCTCGTTCTCGAAGGCTGATTGAAGGCCATTCTCCCTCTGCAAATATTTTTTCATACCCGTGAAGCCCAGTTTCCAGTAAATTCTCATCAAGCCCACTGCAAAATCCACTTTCACTGACGCCATGCACGACACACTACAAATCACGCTGATCCTGCTTGCCACTGCGGTAATGGTGGTGGTGCTGTTTCGGCGCATCAACATGCCGGCCATTCTGGGCTATCTGCTTATCGGGGTGGTCGTCGGGCCTAATGCGCTGGCGTTGGTGCCCAACACGCAGGAAAGCCGCTATCTTGCCGAGTTCGGCGTCGTGTTCCTGATGTTTTCCATCGGACTGGAATTCAGTCTGCCACAGTTGGTCTCCATGCGCCGCATGGTGCTCGGCCTGGGCGGCGCGCAGGTGGCGGTTACCCTCCTTATCGCGATGGGTATCGCCATGCTGGCGGGCGCCTCCTGGCAATCCGGCTTTATTCTGGGCGGCATATTCGCCATGTCATCAACGGCGATTATCAGCAAGGTGCTGGCCGAATCGCTGCAACTGCATTCGGCGCACGGCAAACAGATCATGGGCGTGCTGCTGTTTCAGGATCTGGCGGTGATTCCGCTGCTGGTGCTGGTGCCCGCGCTGGCCTTGCCGGGCGAGCAGCTTGCGTTGACGCTGGGGCTGGCGCTGGCCAAGGCCGCCGCCATGCTTGTGGTGTTGCTGGTGCTCGGGCAGCGCATCATGCGCCCGCTGTTTCATATGATCGCATCGCAAAAGTCGTCGGAATTATTCGTGCTCGCGGTGCTATTGGTCACGCTTGGATTGGCGTGGTTGACCGAGCTGGCCGGATTGTCGCTGGCGCTGGGGGCTTTCCTTGCCGGCATGCTGATCTCCGAGACCGAATATCGCTATCAGGTTGAGGATTACATCAAGCCGTTTCGCGATGTCCTGCTCGGGCTGTTTTTTATCACCATCGGCATGCTGCTCAATCTGCATGTGTTGCTCGATCACTGGTTTATCGTGCTGCTGGTGCTGCTGGCGTTGCTGCTGCTCAAATTTATCGTCGTGGTTTTATTGGTGCGCCTGTTTGGCAGCGACAAAGCCGTGGCGCTGCGTTGCGCGCTGGCGCTGGCCCCGGCGGGCGAATTCGGTTTTGTGCTGCTGTCGCTCGCCGGAAGCGTCAGCGCCTTAAGCGCCGCTGCCCTGCAAGTCACGCTGGCGGCGATGTTGCTTTCCATGCTCGCCACGCCGCTTATCCTGAAGTATGCGGAAAAAATCGTACTGTATTTCTGCGCCAGCGAGTGGGAGGCGCGCGCCATCGAGGTGCACAACCTGGCGATCAAAACCATGTCCACGCGCAGCCACGTCATCATCTGCGGTTACGGCCGCTCCGGGCAAAATCTGGCGCGTTTTCTCGAGCATGAAAAGATCGCGGTCATCGCCCTCGATTCCGATCCGCAGCGCGTCAAGCAGGCCGCTGCGGCCGGTGATTCGGTAATGTTTGGCGACGCAGCGCGCAAGGAAGTGTTGACTGCCGCCGGCCTGGCGCGCGCTTCCGCCGTAGTGGTGAGCTTTGCCGATACACGCAAGGCGCTTTCTATCATGGGCCATGTGCGCCAATTGCGCCCGGAAGTGCCGGTCATCGTGCGCACCTTTGACGACAGTGATATCGAGCAGCTCAAGCAGGGCGGTGCGGCGGAAATTGTGGCCGAAGTGGTGGAAGGATCGCTCATGCTGGCGACGCAGACCATGCTGCTGCTGGGGGTGCCGCTCAACCGCGTACTCAAGCGTCTGCGTCAGGTGCGCGGCGAGCGCTATAAGTTCATGCGCGGCGGCTTCTTCATGGGCGCCACCGACGCGGAAGATCCGACCTTCGATGCCAGGCAGCCGCGTCTGCATAGCTTCATGGTCGATAGCGGCGCCGCGTGTCTGGGCAAAACCCTAGCCGCGCTGGAGTTGGAAAAACTCGATGTCG
Organism: Betaproteobacteria bacterium; assembly: GCA_043782425.1. Taxonomy (GTDB): domain Bacteria; phylum Pseudomonadota; class Gammaproteobacteria; order Burkholderiales; family Usitatibacteraceae; genus JAYWAM01. The sequence goes on along the minus strand of JAYWAM010000308.1, from coordinate 1,237 downwards.
AGCTCAGCGCCCTGCGCCGCCGCGGCATGCGCGAATTTATTCCCACAGCAGACACGCTGCTGCAAGCAGGCGATGTGCTGGTTGTCGCCGGGACACCGGAAGCGCTGGCTAAGGCGGAGATGCGCTTGTTGCAGGGGTAGTCGGGGGAAATAAAAAGCCCGCCGAAGCGGGCTTTTTAACCGAACTACACAAGAATCTAGAACGCCATACAGACCGTGTATTTAACAGTGTCGTCAATGGCGCCAGCACCAGTTGCCGGAACTGCCGTAGCGGCATTTCCCGTTATTTGATTGGTAAACACTTGGATTGACCCAGAATCGGTTTTCCCATCATCGAGGGTAGTGTCGATTTGCTTTGCGAATTTTCCCAGAATGCCATCGCTGCACAACGCAAAACTTCCTCGTAAAAGAGCCGGATTGGGGCTTTTGCTTGCGCTTGTTATGCCGAGTCTTCCACCTTCAGCATTCGTGGGCAGAAAAGTAGTCGTATCAGTTGTGTCGATGGGCCCAGAGGCCAGATTCGCCATGCGAACGTGCTGCCAAAAGCGGAAGCTTTCATCTGTTGAAGTAGATGATCTCCATTCGCCATCAATGACGCCATCGCCGTTTCCAGGCAGGGCGCCAGCTCCTAAATGGGCGACAGCCGCAATGTCGTCGCCTGGAAGCGCCTTGAATTTGTCCTGGTATCCATAGATATAGGTTTGGGTGATGCGAAAGTCGTTGGCGAGGCTTTTCACCTTCGCACTATTAATCAACTCCTGCCCCTTTAATACTCCCCCAAGCAGCAGCCCGATAATCACCAGTACGATGGCGATTTCGACGAGGGTGAAGCCCGATTGTTGCCTTTTTGGTAATTGCTTTCTCATGATGTTCTCCATTCAAACTGCGCCGTTAAGACAAAGACCCAACAGCATCCCCAGTATCAGCAGGACAACTGCCGCGTCATAGTTATTGATTTTGATTTGTTGTAGATTCATGGCTATTCCTTTGCCGCAGACTTCCACGCTACTGTAACAGCAACCGCCGTGCCAGTTATGCTAAAAGACTGTTTACTATAGCTATCGCTAACTTATGAGCATGGATTTTTCCCACATCGGTTGTGATATGTTTGAGTTATCGAACACGCTTGTTCGAGAATTCGGCAATTTGGGTTGCGCGGATTAAAGTAAGCTAGCGGATGATTAATCTATTTATTTCGATTCGCGTTAAAGCGGCAAAAAATATTCCGGATGTAGGAG
>JAYWAM010000307.1:0-9576 GCA_043782425.1 Betaproteobacteria bacterium | reverse complement strand
CGTAACAAAATCTTCAGCAAAATATTCAAGCAAACTCAATCAAAAAAAATGGCCTGAAAGCTTATCGCTCAGGCTCATTTCACTTTTAGAAAATACTTAATGAACCTCTTCCAAAGGCAAGTGAGTCTGGAAAAGCTTGGCGTTTTTCTAATGATGAACCAGGAGCCTGTCGGACCTAAAGGGAATCGGCTGCAAAAATACCTGAGCGGCCCATAATTCGCTTATTTTTTCAGCAATAGGAAAGACTATTGCTGAAAAAATAATCACTACTGTTCTCGCTCAGCTATTTTTTCGCTACGATTCTTTAAGTCCGACAGGCTCCTAGCCCGCCAGCTCCGCGCTGCGGCGGATATGACGCACTGCTTCCGCTGGTTTGCCGAGGCGTTCCATCAGATTCGCCAGGGTCATGTGCGCATCCAGCGTGGGCTGTAAGGCGACGCTGGCTTCGAGATAGCTTTGCGCCTTGCCCCACAAACCTTGGCGCATGCACAGTTTGCCTAGCGCCAGCAGCAGCGCCGGGTCACGCGCGTGGGTGCGTAGCCATTTTTCGGCGCGTTCGATCTGCGCCAAAGTCGATTCGCCTTTGCAATCACCGTACAGGCGCGCCAAGCCTCCGTCCCAATCGCGCTCCAGGGTTTGCTCGATCACTTCGCGCGCTTCTTCGCCGCATCCCAGCGCGTTTAATCCGCGCGCTACTGCGCCAGCCACTGCGGGATCAAAGCGCGAAGCACTGGGCAGATCCTTCCAGGTTGCGAGCAAGGCATCGAGATTGGTGGATTTATTCTTGATGAGATTGAGCTCGGTGTTGAGGCGAATCTGGCCCGCCGCCGATTCGGGCATGAGGCCGCTTTTCACCAGCTTAGGCAGGGTTTCGAGTACGTCTTCCCAAGCTTTTTCCGCCAGCTCGGCTTCGAGTTTCATTTTCAATACACCGGGGTTCTTGGCGTCGAGCCCGTGCAAGCGCTTCAGGATAGTCAACGCCTCAGCCGGTTTGCCTTCGGCGAGCTGCACGTAAGCCAGCGAGGCATCGCGCATGCGCGCGGCATTCTCTCCGGTAATATTTTCCAGATAAGGAATGGCCGCAGCGGCGTTACCGCTCTCCAGCGCCGACCAGGCGGCTATGGTCGCCGCCATGTCCTTGGTGTCGGGATATTCCATGGCGCGGCGCGCGGCCTTTTCTGCGCTGTCGAAGCGCCCGGAGAACAGCGCAATGAGTGCGTCGGCGATAAGCTGGCGCGCCGTGCTGCGCGATTTTTCCAAGCGGTAGGCGCGCACTTTGTCGGGGATCTGCAACGTTGTGACAATCAGGCGCACCAGCAAATAAAAAGAAATAAATCCGGCGCCCAGCAAAACAAAAGCAAGATTGAGCGACAGCTCGATGCGATACGGCGCCACGATGAATAACACATAGCCGTGGCTATAACGGCCGGCAAGCGCAATGGCCACCGCGACAGCGGCAAGACCAAGCAACCAGAAGACGCTGCGAATGGGTTTCATCATGTTTGCAGCACGTTAGCGCGCCGGTTTTTCACGCGCCGCGCGCGCCTGGCGCACGGCGTTGATGCTGGCGTTGATGTCGGGAACCGCAACGCTGATTGCGCTCTCGGAAAGTTGCTTGAGCAGGGCTGATGAGGCAACGTTGACTTTGGCTTTGGGATCGAAATAGCGGTTCAGCCATTCGCGCGCCTGCTTAAGGTCTTCCTTGTAGCTTGTCTCGTCATGCGCCAGCATGGCGTGGCGCGCCGACAGCAGGCGTAACTTGAGATTTTCGCGCAGGAAGTAGCTTTGCTCGGGCGTGAGCAACGCGAGTTCGACGCCTTCTATTTCACGGATACGCACCAGTTGCCTGATTTCATCCCAGAAGTCGTGCGACACGCGCTGCATCCAGCCTTGCGGCGTCGCACCTTGCTTGTCTGCGCTGCGCGCGCTGGGCGCGGATTCCGCCACTATCAGCGGCAGGCTATCAACGAGACTCGCCAGGTTATCGAGCTTGATGCTGATACCGCTGGCGTCCACCAGCGGCAGCGCCTTGAGTTTTTCCAGGTCCTTGTTTAGCGCGCGGCGCAACGGCAAGGTCTGGGTTTTATCGGCGCGCGCCAACCTGGCATCGGCCGTCTGTAACGCCGTCACCGCAGCGCGCACATTGCCCGCCAGTTGCAACTGCTGTGCGGCAATGTCCAGCGTTTGTTCAATCTCGGCCAGTAACCAGTCATCCGGCGTGCGCGCCAGCTCGCGCGCCATTTCTTCCAGCGCAATGCGCTGCGTCTGCATGTCGGCAAGCTTGCCTTCAAGCTGCGCTACGCGGCTTTGCGATTCATTGAACTGCGCCTGCAACTGCTTGAGCGCTGCGCTGTTTTGGCCGCTTTGAGCGCCTGAGTCGGCCAATTTTTCGCCCACCGTCTGGCGCAGCGTTTCGGCGTTCACGTAAAGCCATGCAGCGCCGATCAGCGCGATCAGGGAAAGTAACACTGCAAACAGCGCCAGCCAGGATGAAGCCGAACGCAAAGCGCCGCCGGGTGGCGCGAGCGCTGCGCTTGCCGCTTTAGCTGCACTTTGCTCCTGAAAAGAAAGATTGTTTAATTCACTCATGATTCCATTTCCTGCGAAGAAGCTCCCTAGCGCGGCGTTTTCAATGCCGTCAGACTTGCAATCAATTCGGCATCGTTCAAACCCGACACCACGGTTTTCACTAAACCCAATTCATTTGCGACCTTGGCGATGCGTTCATGCGGCGTCACAATTGTTGTGGCGCCTAACAGCGCGCGTCCACGTTCACCCGTCAGGGCAAGCAGGTTGTGCAGCGTCTCGACACTCATGACATGCACCGCGCCAATCGCGCCGTTTTCCCACGCCTTCAATATCCGTTCCCGCAACTGAGCATCAACTACGGGCACGCTGCGATGGTAGCACTCCGCGTTATGAATCAGTGCGCCACGGCTGCTCAGCACTTCACCCAACAATTTGCGCCCGCCACTTTCGCTGTGACCGCGAAAAATGATGATATGTTGCCCGGCCACGCGCTGCAATTCGGGGTGCGCGAGCAAAGCTTCGCTGTCGTTGCCCGATAGCGGTGTGATGACCCTGCTAAGTCCCTGTTCCAGCAGCGCGCTGCGCGTGGCATTACCAATCGCGGCGAAGCGCGTATTGCGCCCCGCCCCGCCACGGCGTTTGACATGCGGCATGCCGTACTCAACCGCGTTGGCGCTGACAAAAATGATCCAGTGCGCCGTGGGCAGCTCAGCCAGGGCGCTCTCTAGGGCGGGGGCGGTTTCAATAGACGCAATCTCGAGCGCGGGAAATTCAAACACCGCCGCGCCCGCGCCACGCAATTGCGTTGCCGTGCGCTGCGCCTGACTTGCCGGGCGGGTGAGCAAAACCCCTAACCCTTGCAGTGGCTGAGAGCTGGTTACGCTCAGCGTTGCAAGGCGTTCGAGGATTTCCTGCGCTCCATCGTCTATCATGCGTTGACCCAGAGTGCGCCCCAGTGTGGCGGCATCCTGCGGCGCGCCATGAATCTCTGTCTGCACAAAGCGCGAGCCATCGGGCATGCCGATGAAGCCGCGCAGGTGCAGCAGCGCGCCCTGCATGCTTGCATGAGCCGCAAGCGGCACATCACAACTACCGAGCAGAATGGCGCCGAGCGCGCGCTCCGCCGTGACTGCGGCTGTCGTAGCGGCCAGAGCGAAGGGCTGTAGCGCGGCTGCGATGTCGCCACGATCAGAGGGAAATTCGAGCGCCAGCGCGCCCTGGCCGATGGCGGGAAGACTGACTTCGGGCGCCAGCGTGGCGCGGATGCGCGGCGCCAGCCCGAGGCGCTTCAAACCGGCTGCGGCGAGAATAATGGCGTCGTAGTCGCCCTGGTCAAGCTTGCGCAGGCGCGTTTCCACATTGCCGCGTAGTGATTTGATGGTCAGGTGGGGATAGCGCAGCCGCAACTGTGATTCGCGTCGCAAGCTGCTGGTGCCCACCACCGCGCCTTGCGGCAGCTCGGCGAGCGTAGCGTAGCGATTCGACACAAATGCGTCAAAAGGATCTTCGCGCTCGCCTACCACAATCATGCTGAAGCCTGGCGGCAAACTGCTCGGCATGTCCTTCATGGAATGCACCGCAATATCGGCGCGCCTTTCCTGCATGGCGACTTCGAGTTCCTTGATGAACAGCCCCTTGCCGCCGACCTGCGCCAGCGGCCGGTCAAGAATCTGGTCGCCGCGCGTGGTCATACCGAGAATCTCGACTTGCATCGCCGGATAGAAAGCGCGCAGGCACTGCGCGATCCACTCGCTTTGCACCAGCGCAAGACGGCTTTCGCGCGAAGCAATAATCAAACGGTTAGGTACAGGGAAAGCTGTGAGCGGCTGAGGCATGCAAGTAGGGAGGAGGAAATGTCACTGGATTTTAGCACGCAGGCATATCTGGCTCACATTGTAGAGATGACTCTGGAGCAAAGTCGCTCAGCGGAGGAAGCGCGCCTCCCCGGCGGCACTCGCTGCCAAAACGACGGGGCGGTCGCGCAACTCTTTTCCCCTGGGTTGCCGAAGTACTGCTGACTCCCTGCCTTTGGTCGTCTTCGATTCGACGGCGCGTATTTGATCTAGCCGGAAGCGGGCGACCACATGACGTAACTGTTGTGCTTCTTGATGCATAGTATCGGCTGATGCAGCCGCCTGCTGCACCATCGCGGCATTCTGTTGGGTGACTTGCTCCATCTGTATCACGGCGCGATTCACTTGTTCGATCCCGGCAGCCTGCTCCGCCGCAGCACGGGCAATGTCGTTGATAATGCGGCTCACCTCATCGATCGCCATCCGGATGTTATGCATAGCGCTACCGGCGCTGTTGACCAGCGTTGTCCCGGCATCGATTTGTCCGACCGATTCGACGATGATTAGTTTGATTTCCTTGGCCGATGCGGTGCTGCGCAGCGCGAGCGCGCGCACCTCCGCCGCCACGACGGCGAAACCGCGACCGTGTTCGCCCGCTCGAGCGGCTTCCACCGCCGCGTTCAGCGCCAGGATATTGGTCTGAAAGGCGATGCCGTCGATCACACTCACTATTTCGCCGATGCGCTGCGATCCCGCATGGACCGCGTTCATGGAAGAAACGGCGCGCGCGACCACGTCGCTACCTTCGGAAGCTGCTTGTGTCGCCGCGCCGGCGAGGGCCGACGCTTTTTTCGTGTGGTCCGCAGTCTGGAGAATGGAGACCGTGAATTCTTCCATGCTCGACGCGGTTTCTTCCAACGTGGACGCCTGTTCCTCGGTGCGCGAGGAAAGATCGACACTGGCGGCGTTGATCTGCTGAGCGGCCGCAGCAACCTTATTGGTCGATTCGCGCACCTCACTGACCAAATTCGACAAATTGGTCTGCATCTGACGCAGGGCTTGCATGAGCACCCGCACTTCGCCGCTACGCTCTAGCGTAACGAGGTGCGACAAATCGCCTTCGGCCACGCGCCCGGCAACGGCCACCGCGCTGCGCAACGGGCGCATAACGCGATGAAAGAATAGCGCGTAGATGGCCAGGGTGCCGAGAATGCTGGCCAGTGCTGCGCACAACAGGAGAAGCTGGTTATTGCGCTCCGCTGCGGCGTACCTCAGTAGCGCCGCTTTTGAAGCGGTTTCGAATTGCGTGACCAGCTTGGTTGCCTCGGTGGTAATTTTCCCCAGAGTGATCATCGCCTCCACGTTTGACGACGAAAAATCACCAGCGCCGAGAAACTGGCCCACGCGGCCTTTGAGCGCTAGCCAGTCCGCAGCGGTTTTTTTATCCGCCTCATCCAGCCCGAGTAGTTTGCGCTGCTCCTCGAAGGCTTCCATCGCGGTCTTCGCTGTTGCTATGGAGCTGGACGCACCTTCCGTCACCGCTGTCTCGTTGACGCCTTGCAAAATCTGGCGCAAGTCTGTAGTGGATTGAATAAGAGACATTGCGCGTGCGGTCGCCTGGTGCTGTGTGTTCAGCATTACCCAGATACTGGCGAACAACGCGATTTGTAAAACAAGAAAACTGATTTGCAGAAACACAAAAGCGGCGCCCGCGAACGATGTGGCGCGGCCACCTAGACTCGAGGTTGCTTGCGTAGTAGCTTGGTTTGACTCCACAAGACTTCTCCTAGGTTTGCCGACTTGTGTTGACCGGTATCGATTTACTCAAGCGGCAGACCCTTTGCAGTCCAGCCCAAGGTTCCATCGCGCATCCACTTCACGTTTTTGTAGCCCATCCTGGCGGCTTGCACAGCAGCCTTGTACGATTTCCAGCCCGTGGGGCTGTCGCTATAGAACACCAGTGTGGCGCCCTTGTCGGCGGGAAGTTTGGAGATATCGAACTTGTCCTTACTGGCGTCGAAGTTCTCGCTCAAATCGCTTTTCTGCTCGTAAGGCAGGGCGACGGCGCCCTTGATATGGCCCTTGCCATAGTTAACTGCGGAACGCATGTCGAAAAACAGCGCTTTGCCGACCAGCGCCTTGCCTTGATCAATCGTGACGACTTCAACGCCCTTTGCCGAGACCGGAGTCGGCAACGGTTCGGCAGCGAATGCCCCCATAGTGGAGCCAAGAGTAAAAGCAACGAGAATCTGAGTAAAGAGCTGTTTCATACGTAATCTCCCTGAATGGTTGAACAGGCGTGCTATCAGTATCCGTCTGCTAGCTCCCTCATACCGGGCGCAGGACGCGGTCACTTGTCATGCATGAGTTCTCCTCGAACACTCGCAACTACCGCAGGTCACACACTAGTACGACTCAGTCTAAACTAAAAACGACTGCTTTGCGACTCATACTCCTCCTACTCCGAGTGCAATCTTCTTCAATGGTTATAACCACTTGCAAAACAAATGGCGCGTCACGCCTTTGGGTATGCCGCTGAGATGGCCATACTCCTCGAACCCGAGTTTTTTGTAGAAGCCCGGAGCGGCGAAGGAGAAGGTGTTGAGCGTAATCCCTTCCAGGCCGCGACGGCGCGCTTCAGCTTCGGCTTGGAGCATGAGTGAACGCCCCACACCATCTAGCCTATGCGCCTCGTCAACCCAAAGCATATCGACAGAAAGATTGTTCCAATAAACGTACGCGACCAAGCCGCCAAGCAACTCATTCTTATCATTACGTGCAGCGAGCACTACCCGCTCGCCACCGTTTGGCCCCACATGCGCGTCGTTGAATTTATACATCTCCGTTTCGATGCGCTTTTCAACCTCGCCTGAATCCTGGTCGGATAAAAGTATACGCACAGCTTTTTTCAAGGAAACCTCGATGGCGCTTTTCTATGGCAGTAAAAATTGTTTGATTCGAAACAACTCCGGCCCACTCAGCCTTCCTGCGGGGGGCGTCGTGGGCGCGAGCGGCGCGAGCGATTGCGACGCTGATTTTGCTTGGCGCCGTCTTCAGTGGCAGGTGCGTTGACCTGCGCGGCTTCTCGCGGGGGCCTGCTGGCCTGCTCACCGCGCGGCGGTCTGCCGGCCTGGTCACCGCGCGGGGGTCTGCCAGTCTGATCGCTGCGAGGTGGTCTTTCAGCCTGGTTGCCGCGTGGCGGTCTCTCGGCTCCGTTAGCTGTCTGGCTGGTGCGCTGCGCTTGCGGGGTATGGCCGGATTTTTGTCTTCCGACTTTTACCTGGCCGTCGGCCTTGGCCTGGCGACGTCTGCCGCTTGCGTTTTTGCTTTCGCGCTCGCGTTCGCGCTCACGCTGCGGGCCGCCTGGTTTTTGCGTAGCGCGGGGAAGTTCCATGCCCTCTATGGGCACTCCGGCCCAGACGAGCAGGTCCTTGACTTGCTGGGGATCGAGTTCGAGAATTTTGCCGCGCAGCAGGCGCGGCGGCAATTCCACCTTGCCGAAGCGCACGCGCATCAGGCGGCTGACGGTGAGGCCCAGCGTCTCGAACATGCGCCGCACTTCGCGGTTGCGGCCTTCTTTGATGACGACGTGATACCAGTGGTTCGCGCCTTCCCCGCCGCGCGCCTCGATAGAGGCAAAGCGCGCCAGAGCGCTGCCTGTGTCCTCATGACTTTGGATATTGCCGTTACCGTTACCTTCTTCGCCGTCAATAATATCGACGTCAGCGTCAGCGTGCTCTTGATAGCTATCGTGTTGCTGATGGCTGTCGGCGTCACGATCGTCGTCATCCACATCGGCGCCGTTGCCGATATTGTCGTCAATGTTAATGCCTGCTAGCAGGCTGTGTTTTTGTTCCTCGGTAAGCTCGCCGAGTATGCGCACGGCGTACTCGCGTTCGATTTCAAAACGCGGATGTGTCATGCGGTTGGCGAGTTCGCCATTGGTGGTGAAGATCAACAGGCCGCTGGTGTTAAAATCCAGCCGTCCGATGGCAAGCCACTTGCCGTTTTCCACCCGCGGCAGATTGTCGAATACCGTGATGCGGTTGCCGGGATCGGAAGTGGTGACGATTTCGCCTTCAGGCTTGTGATACAACAGCACGCGCGGAAACTCGGGCGAGTAGGAAAGTTTGACATGGCGATGATCGACCAGCACCACATCGCCCGGCCCCACCTGCACGCCTGCCGAAGCGACAATGCCGTTGACCAGCACGCGCCCGGAGGCGATGAGAATCTCCATGTCGCGCCGCGAGCCGTGGCCGGACTGGGCGAGCACTTTGTGCAAACGCTCGCGCTTGATTTCCTTTACGCCAGCCTGCAATTGTTCGGCAAACTGGCCAGTTTTCGTTTCACCGCCAAGACGTCTCATGTCAGCCACCTGCGAAGGCGAGCTGGTCGGCGGCGCGGATGGCACGGCACGGGTGCGGTCGGGCGCTCTGAATGGCGTGCGTTTACCGGTGCGGTTGCGGCGCGGTTTGGCGGGGGTTTTGGCGTTGGGTTGGCGTTCGTTCATGGGTCTCTCTGCGCGGCACTATCCGCGGGTTCGGTATTGTCCGCAGTGATCGCCGCGGGCGTTGAAACGTTTTCTGCATTGGCTTCAGGTTCAAATTCCAGGGGTATTTCAGTTTGCGCTTGGGATTCAGTTGCTGCGCCCGACTGTGCTTCGGGCATATTGGGCAGCGCCTGTTGCGCTGACAGGTCGAGCGTGCTCTGTAGCTCGTGCAGCGGCGGCAATTCTTCGAGGGAGCGAAGATTGAGATCATCAAGAAATTTTTTGGTGGTGGCAAACAGCTCAGGACGCCCCGGCACATCTTTCTGGCCGACGACATCAATCCAGCCGCGCTCTTCAAGCGCCTTGAGAATGCCGGCCGACACCATGACGCCGCGGATGTCTTCAATATCGCCGCGCGTGACGGGCTGGCGATAAGCGATGATGGCCAGGGTTTCCATCACCGCGCGCGAGTACTTGGGGGGCTTTTCCGGATTGAGCCGGTCAAGGTATTTCTGAAACTCGGGCTTGACGCGGAAACGCCAGCCGTTGGCCACCAGGGTGAGCTCGATGCTTTTGTGCGCCCACTCGGCGCGGATTTCTTCCAGCAGAATACGCAGTGTATCGGCGCTGATGCGACCCTCGAATAATTTCTTGAGATCGCCCGCTTGCAGCGGCTCGCTGGCGGCCAGCAGCGCGGCCTCAAGCGCCAGTTTGACTTCTCCCAGCTCGGGGGTTTCCACCACCGGCGCATCGGACTGCGCT
>JAYWAM010000306.1:0-9593 GCA_043782425.1 Betaproteobacteria bacterium | reverse complement strand
GGGCTTGCCCGCGATAATCAACGCCAATGCATCGCGGGCAAGCCCGCTCCTACATCCAGGATTCAAAGAATGTGGCATGAGTGAGTGGCTTCAAAATCAGTGGCAGCGCAACTCGCCTTGGCAAGTGGTGCTGCGCCCTTTGTCGTGGCTGTTTGGCATGCTTGCTGCGCTGCGCCGCCTGGCTTACCGGCGGGGCATTTTCAAAACTATCCAGGTCGGTGTACCGGTCATAGTCGTCGGTAACATCAGCGTAGGCGGCACCGGCAAGACGCCGCTGGTGATTGCGTTGGTGGAACTGCTGCGCGCCAATGGCTTTCGCCCAGGTGTGATTTCACGCGGCTATGCTCCTGCCGATGGGAAATACACGCCTACGCAGCCTTGTGTTTATCCGCCTATCCGCCCCGGGATGGCGCTGGCTGATGAGCCTGCGATGATGGCGCGCCGCCTTGCCTGCCCGTTATTCGCGGGCAGGAATCGCCCTGCTATGGCGCGCGCGCTGCTTGGGCTGCACCCAGAAGTCAACGTATTGGTCGCCGATGACGGGCTACAACATTATGCTTTGCAGCGCAATATTGAAATTGCCGTGATTGACGGCAAGCGCGGTTTTGGCAACGGCGCGCGGCTTCCCGCCGGACCCTTGCGCGAATCGCGCTCGCGCCTGGCTAATGTTGACGCCATAGTCGTGAATGGCGGCAATGCGCAAGATTTCCACCATGCTGCGCCGACCTTTGCCATGACTCTCGGCAATGAGCAGTTCATCTCGCTCGATGGGTCGCAACAAGTTTCCGCCGTCGAATTTGTGCAGCGCGTACGCGGCAAAAAAATTCATGTGGTCGCCGCTATCGGCCATCCGGCGCGTTTCTTCGAGCATCTAGGGCGCCTCGGACTGATCGCTTCGCTGCACGCCTTTCCCGATCACCATGCCTTTACGCGCGACGAAGTGGGCTTTGCCGATGCCGATTTCATCCTGATGACAGAGAAGGATGCGGTAAAATGTGAAACCTTTGCCGATACGCGCATGTGGTTCATGCGCATCGACGCACAGCTTCCCGATGCGTTCGGCCAACTCATCCTTTCTCGACTGGGAAAAAACTGATGGACGCAAAACTGCTGGAAATTCTCGTCTGCCCCATCTGTAAAGGCCCGCTGCTTTACCAGAAGGCGCAACAGGAACTTATCTGCAAAGCCGACCGGCTCGCCTTTGCGGTGCGCGATGATATTCCCGTAATGCTCGAAGACGAAGCACGCAAACTCGGCCCGCTCGAAGAGGTATGAGCTTTCTGGTCGTCATCCCGGCGCGCCACGCCTCGACCCGCCTGGCGGGCAAGATGTTGCTCGACATCGCCGGTAAACCCATGGTGGTGCGCGTCGCGCAGCGTGCTGCGCTCAGCCAGGCGAGCGACGTGATTGTGGCCACCGACCATGCGCAGATTGAGGCGGCAGCGCAGGCGCACGGCTTGCGCGCCATGCTGACGAGCAGTGCACACCAGTCAGGAACCGACCGTCTTGCCGAGGTAGTGCAAACGCTACACTTGGACGACGCTGCGGTGATTGTCGGTGTACAGGGTGACGAGCCGCTGATTGACCCCGCGCTGATCGATGCCGTGGCGCAGGATTTGCAGACGCAGACCGAGGCGGTGATAAGCACGGCCGCCAAGCCTTTCGTCCGGGCAGAAGATTTTTTTAATCCCAATTTTGTGAAAGTGGTGTGCGACGCCGCCGGGCTGGCGTTGTACTTCAGTCGCGCGCCTATCCCTTATGCGCGCGACGCTTTTAGCGCGTCGCAACAGGTGCTGCCCGCAACGCTTCCGGCCCTGCATCACATCGGCATCTACGCTTACCGCGCCGGCTTTCTCAAACGCTTCGGCAAGCTAGCGCAGAGCACAGCCGAGAAATTTGAAGCGCTGGAGCAGTTGCGTGCGCTGCATCATGGCTATCGCGTCGCCGTCAGGTCGTGGGAGCGGGAAATTGAGGCAGGAGTTGACACAGCTCAAGACCTGGCGCGCGTCAGAGCCAAGTTTGCATCGATTTAGAACCCTTAGCCGCGCCAAAACGGGTAGAATTATAAGGTTTCCATTTCATATAAACTATCACTAAAAGCGTATTGGCGACCCCAGGCTCCTGGAGGTTGCCGGCGCTGCACGGGAGAAACAAAATGCGGTTGATTCTTTTAGGAGGCCCTGGGGCTGGCAAAGGCACTCAGGCGACGTTCTTGCGCGAAAAATTCGCAATTCCACAAATTTCCACGGGCGACATGCTGCGCGCCCATGTAAAAAACGGCACGGCGCTTGGCGTGGCGGCGAAAAAAATCATGGACGCCGGTGGACTGGTGTCCGATGACATCATTATTGGCATGGTGAAAGAGCGCATCAAGGAGGCCGATTGCGCCAAGGGTTTCCTGTTCGATGGTTTCCCGCGCACCATTCCCCAGGCCGACGCCATGAAGGCGGCGGGCGTGGAAATTGATTACATCGTCGAGATCGCCGTCGATGACGCACAGATCATCGAGCGCATGTCGGGGCGGCGCGCGCATATCGCCTCGGGACGCACCTATCACATCAAATTCAATCCGCCCAAGGTAGCGGGCAAGGATGATGTCACCGGCGAAGACCTGGTGCAGCGCGAGGATGACAAGGAAGAAACCGTCAAGAAGCGCCTCGACATTTACCACGCTCAGACCGAGCCGCTGGTGAAGTATTACTCTGACTGGGCGGCGCGCGCGCCGAGCGATGGCAAAGCGCCCAAGTACCGCAAAATTCAGGGTGTAGGCAAAGTCGAAGAAATCCGCGATGCTATTTTCGCGGCCTTGAAGTAATAGATCGATTTACCACTAAGCGCACAAAGATCACAAAGATGATGCCGTAAAAAACACTTCCCCTCTCCCCGTTTTGGGGAGAGGGTGAGGGGTGGTTGATTGTTGAGGCTTTCAATGCATGAGGTTCATGGGTAGGGTGTTTGGGTTTCTTGGTGCGCTTTGTGTTCTTAGTGGTTACTGTGTTTACTACCTGGGGTTTGGTTCATGACTAAAAACGCGTTTTATGCACAATCCGGCGGCGTGACGGCGGTGATCAATGCCTCGGCTTGCGGGCTGATCGAAACAGCACGCAAACACAAAAGCAAAATCGGCAAGGTCTATGCGGGGCGCAACGGCATTATCGGCGCGCTGACCGAAGACCTGATCGACACCGGCAAAGAATCGGCCAAGGCCATCGCCGCCTTGCGCCACACCCCGTCGGGTGCATTTGGTTCGTGCCGCTACAAGCTGAAAAGCCTGGATGCAAACCGCCGTGAATACGAGCGCTTGATCGAGGTATTCAAGGCGCACAACATCGGTTATTTTTTCTACAACGGCGGCGGCGATTCGGCAGACACCTGTCTCAAAATTTCCCAGTTGGCCGATACCATGAACTACCCCATCCAGGCGATTCATGTTCCCAAGACGGTGGATAACGACCTGCCTATCACCGATAACTGCCCGGGCTTTGGATCGGTGGCCAAATACATCGCGGTGTCCACGCGCGAGGCGAGCTTTGACGTGGCCTCGATGTGCAAAACTTCCACCAAGGTTTTCATCATTGAAGTAATGGGGCGCCACGCCGGTTGGATTGCGGCGGCGGGCGGGCTGGCATCGAGCAAGGATTGCGAAATACCCATTGTCATCTTGTTTCCCGAGGTGGCCTTCAACGAGAAAAAATTTCTCGCGCGCGTTGATGCGCTGGTGAAAAAATTTGGCTACTGCACCGTGGTGGTGTCGGAAGGTGTGCATGGCGCCGACGGCAATTTTCTCGCCGACCAGGGTTTGAAGGATGCTTTCGGCCACGCGCAACTGGGTGGTGTAGCGCCGGTGGTGGCGGGCATTATCAAGCAGGGTTTGGGCCTCAAGTTCCATTGGGCGGTGGCGGATTATCTGCAGCGCGCCGCGCGCCACATTGCTTCCAAAACTGACGTCGAGCAGGCCTACGCCATGGGCAAGGCCGCAGTGGAATACGCCATCGCCGGGCACAACTCGGTGATGCCGACCATAGACCGTACTTCCAACAAGCCCTACAAGTGGAAAGTCGGCATGGCGCCGCTCAAGAAGGTCGCCAACGTGGAAAAAATGATGCCCAAGAATTTCATCACAGCCGATGGTTTTGGCATCACCGAAAAATGCCGCGAATATCTTGAGCCTTTGATTAAAGGCGAGGATTACCCGCCCTATAAGGACGGTCTACCGCAGTATGTTCGGCTCAAGAACGTGGCGGTGGCGAAAAAATTGGGTGCGTTCAAGGTATGAGAGAAACTTGAGCAACTCCGGATCTGTCATTCCCGCGAAAGCGGGAATCCATTTTTTGCTGGGGAAAATGGATCCCCGCTTTCGCGGGGAAGACACTTTTTAGAGGTTCCATAATTTGGTGTCGTGGTTTTGGAAAAGTTTGTCAACTTAGAAATAGCCGGATTAACTTTGGGAGGAGTGTCATGTCAGGTGGCCTTGTATTTGCTCTAGCGTGCGCGGTAGCAGCGCTTGTGTATGGTGCGCTGTCGATTAAATGGATTTTGGGTTTGCCGACCGGTAATGAGCGCATGCGCGAAATTGCCGCTGCCATTCAGCAGGGCGCTGCCGCCTATCTGAATCGGCAGTACACCACCATCAGCGTTGTCGGCGTGGTTTTGCTGGTGGCGATTTTTGCGGCGCTGGGCTGGCAAACCGCAGTGGGCTTCGCCCTCGGCGCATTCCTCTCGGGTCTGACCGGCTATATCGGTATGCACGTCTCAGTGCGCGCCAACGTGCGCACTGCGGAGGCCGCCAAGGCTGGTCTGAATGCTGCGCTGAATGTGGCTTTCAGGGGCGGTGCGATCACCGGCTTGCTGGTAGTGGGGCTGGGGCTTCTGGGTGTGGCGGGTTACTACGCGGTTCTCACTATTTATCTGGGCGCCACTGCAGCGCAAGCGACCCACGCCTTGGTGGGACTGGCTTTCGGCAGTTCGCTGATTTCCATTTTCGCGCGTCTGGGCGGCGGCATTTTCACCAAGGGCGCTGACGTCGGCGCCGACCTGGTGGGCAAGGTCGAAGCCGGCATTCCCGAGGACGACCCACGCAACCCGGCGGTGATTGCTGACAATGTCGGTGACAACGTCGGCGACTGCGCCGGCATGGCCGCTGATTTGTTTGAAACCTACGCCGTGACCATCATTGCCACCATGCTGCTGGGCGGCCTGCTGATGGCCGATGCCGCCGGCCCGAATGCAGTGCTTTACCCGTTGGTGATGGGCGGATTCTCCATCATTGCCTCCATCGTCGGCAGCTTGTTCGTCAAAGCGCGCGAAGGCGGCAAGATCATGAATGCACTGTATCGCGGCCTGGCGGTTTCCGGCGTGCTGGCGGCTATCGCTTTCTATCCCATCACGGTATGGATGATGGGCGAGGGCGTGATGATAGGCGGCAAAATGATTTCGGCGATGAGCTTGTACCTCGCCGCGCTGGTTGGTCTGGCGTTGACCGCCGCCATGGTATGGATCACCGAGTACTACACTGCCACCGAGTTCCCGCCGGTGCGCCATATCGCGCAAGCCTCCACCACCGGTCACGGCACCAATGTGATCGCCGGCCTGGGTGTTTCCATGCGCTCTACCGCCGCACCGGTGGTCGCCGTCTGTCTGGCGATCTGGGGCGCATATACGCTGGCGGGGCTGTATGGCATCGCTATCGCAGCGACTTCGATGCTGTCGATGGCCGGCATCATAGTCGCGCTCGACGCTTACGGTCCGATCACCGACAACGCCGGCGGTATTGCCGAGATGGCCGGCCTGCCCAAAGAAATCCGCGACATCACCGATCCGCTTGACGCCGTGGGCAATACCACCAAGGCGGTGACCAAGGGCTACGCCATCGGTTCCGCCGGTCTGGCTGCCCTGGTGCTATTCGCTGATTACACCCATGCGCTGCCCAAGGGCATGACCTTTGATTTGTCCAACCACCTGGTCATCATCGGCCTGTTCATTGGCGGTATGGTGCCTTACCTATTCGGCGCCATGGCGATGGAAGCGGTCGGTCGCGCCGCCGGTTCAGTGGTGGTGGAAGTGCGCCGCCAATTCAAAGAAATTCCCGGCATCATGGAAGGCACCGGCAAGCCCGAATACGGCACTTGTGTGGACATGCTGACCAAGGCTGCGATCAAGGAAATGATTGTTCCTTCGCTGCTGCCGGTAGCGGTGCCGATAATTGTCGGCCTAGTACTTGGCCCGGTCGCGCTGGGCGGGGTGCTGATCGGCGCCATTATCACCGGCATTTTCGTCGCCATTTCCATGACCACCGGCGGCGGCGCCTGGGACAATGCCAAGAAATATATCGAGGAAGGCAACCACGGCGGCAAAGGTTCAGAGGCGCACAAGGCGGCTGTAACCGGCGACACCGTGGGCGATCCCTACAAGGATACTGCCGGCCCCGCCGTCAACCCGCTCATCAAAATCATGAACATTGTGGCGCTGTTGATAGTGCCGCTGCTTGCCAAGTAAACTCAGGCAACGCAAAAACGCCGATAGGATTTCCTGTCGGCGTTTTTTTTGGTATGAAAGGCTGATGGGTTTCACCTACTACTATGAAAATTGGTTCAGTACTCTTTGCGATAGCGCTCATAATTGCCGCTGGGTTGACGATTACCACCCTGGTCAGAGTGTTTAATCCGTTAGTCACAAAAAAAGCTGGTCCTAATTGGACGTGGCGACTTGGACGCTATGACCCTTTGCGCAATCTCTTCTTTCATCAAGACGGTTCGTTTCGAAAATATGGACGCGTTGTTCTGGTGACCGGTTTAGTTTTTTTTCTATGCCTAGTGCTGTTTGTTCTGGTAAATCTACTGTGGGCGCACATCATCTGGTGAACACCCTACTGCGCCGGTGCGCATGCACCGTTATGGGACCACGCGCGGGACGAAGTCCATCCACCCGCCCGTAGCGTGCAGCAGCCGATGTCGAATCCTTTGTTGCAGTAGCAGGTCATTGATCGAGGCGATTGGCTGCGCATCGCATTTCCCCGCCTGCGAGCATGCCAGTAATTGATACCAGTCGTCGTCAGCGCTACACGCCGCATCCAATTCGCATGCGGCCACATAGAGTGCTGCAAAAAAGGCTTCCTGTTCTTCCGGGGCGATGGCTTCGCCGTCTATCACCACGGTAATTTTTGTTTCAATCAATTGCAGCTCCGCCGCCAGATCGTGCAACAGCCACGGATCGCGCGTGGCGAACAGCGCATTGAGCAGCGCTGCGCGCGCTACGGGATCGTTAAATCCTTCACTCTGCGAAGTGGTAGCGCTGAGCTTTTCCAGGCGCTGCGCTAGGGCCAGCTTGGGATCACCAAGCGTTTGACCGTTCTCGATGAGCGAGATATAACTAAAAGGCAGAACCTGAGTTTGTGCAAAACTGCGGCACAAGGTGGCAATGCGTAGCGTAGCGCTGATCCTGCGGATATCTGGCAAAGGCTCGTCGGGCAGCAGTACATCTTCAAGGCGCGGTATGCGGCCTGAGACTTTTGCCTCACGGGTGCAGAAATCATAGGCCTTGAGCGCGTAATAAAAGCCGCCGGAAGCAGGATGGAAGCGTGCCCGCTCGATGAAATCCATCAGGTCATCACTATCGCGCAGTTGCCAGGCCAGCGGAGTGGGGATGGCGGCAGCGTGACTCAAGAATGGAGTTGACGCCAGGCGAGCGGGCGGCGGCGCATACGTCGGTGCTGAAACGCTGGCAACCTCGGCGTGTTGTTGCGCTGCGAGAGCAGGCAGGAGCGCTGGCCGCTGCGCGGCGCTCAGCCAAAAGGCCGCCCACGAACTAATCCACGCTGCAAGTGACACGCCAAGCAAAGCCCAGCGCAACGCATGACGCGCCTTGTATTTTGGAAACGTTGTCGTTGGCATCATGACCTCGTCCTCGAACACCGGGTGGCTGTCAGTTTTGAATTTTTGCGGCATTTGCCGCAGTTGGGTGTATCCCGCCGAGTGTCCAGTTCGTTGCATCCTGCTCTTCGATCAGTACCCAAACGTAGGGGCGGAATTGCTCATTGCCACGCCCTTCAATTTCGACCATTAAGTCGGTCAGACGTTTTTGTAATTGCTCTTTCTGTTGCGCATCGAGCAAACCTTTGACAGTACGGACATTGACGAACGGCATGATGTTTTCCTTTCTGTGATGGAGGTGGGAACTAAAACAACGGCGCAGGCCCAGGAAAACTAGCCCATTCATCTTGCGTGCGCGGCTTGGCGAATTCCATACTGCCGCTCAGAAAAGCGATGCCGTCGCGGATCACGTTCGCATCGCGCAAAATGGCGCGATGGCCGAGGCCGCGCGTGCTAAGGAAGCGCGCATCGGGCCAGCTTGCGGCGATGGCTTTGCCATCGGTGATGCGCACATCCTTGTCATCCTCATCGTGAATGATGAGAGCGGGGGTGGTGATGCCCGCCACCGATTGCGGCAACTCCAGCGCCGCCCACGGCACGCCGAAGCGCATTTCAATACGCCGCTGCATGCCCTTGCGAATGCCCTCGCTCAGCCCCAGGAAGCGAGCAAAGCGTCGCGAAAAAGCTATCAGGCTGGCCGGCGGCGCAATCAAAACCACGCGCTCAACTTTGAGAAACAGCCGCTTAAGCGCAAGCGTCGTGGCTGCGGCGCCCAGCGAGTGCGCAACGATTCCCTGGATGCGGCTACCGCGATCCTGTAGATACAGACAAACACACGCCAACGCTGCGGCAAACTCGACTAACGAAGTGGTCTTGCCGCTGGAAAACCCATGCGCAGGCTGATCAAATAGCACCACACGAAAACCCTGCTCCAGCAACGGTGCGACGAAAGCGCGTAACTGTGCGCCACGCCCCGACCAGCCGTGACTGCAAACCACCACCGGCGCATGCGCGGCACCGAACGACCAGGCGGCGATACGGTAACCGCCGCTCAGCACCTCGAAATATTCACCGCGCTCCAACAATTGCATTTCCGCCTGGCGGTGAGCGTGGCGCGTGGGCGTGAGAAAACGCTGTAAAGCCCAATCCTCAATGTGTCGCGGCAGCAGCGTGGAAAAAACACGCATGGCAGCGCGTAGCGATGAATACAAAACCAGGCGAAGGTTGCTGCGAATTAAGGGGTGTAATGCGATGCTGCTCATGTTTTGACCTCGTCTTTTCAGTTGTGTGATTTGCAGGTTGCCAAAATTGTATAACGAACGTTCGTGCTTAAAATGAGTGCTAACAGATAAGTTGACCCTTGCCTGCTTGATTTACCTACCGGAGCGCACTACGGCGCGCCGTGGGACACGCGTCAAGTGCGGTAAGGAAGATTGCGAGTAAGCGCTGACAAGACGCTCGAACGCGGTACGCGCACGCTTGGCCGCGCCTTTGTCACCTAGCAGATGACGCGCCTGGTAGAACACCAGCAAAATGCCCAGCAGTTCGAAGGTAAATTGACGTGCGTCTGATGCGGCGGCGAACTGCCCGTTGTCTATGGTCATTTGCACCGTAGTGGTGATCTCTTTCTCCAAGCGACGTTGCTGTTGCACCACAGCATCGCGTACCGCACCGGGCTGGCTATCGAATTCGACCGAGGCAGTCTGAATCGGGCAACTTCCCGGC
>JAYWAM010000305.1:0-3636 GCA_043782425.1 Betaproteobacteria bacterium | reverse complement strand
CAAGCCGACTGCCTGGCACGATCAGGCTGATAGCGCGTTGCGCGCAGTTGCGGCCACCTGGGATAAAGTTAAATTGGGCAAGGAAAGCGGCGCGCTACAAGAGGCCTGGACTGAACACACAGAGCTGCTAAGCGAGGGCCTTTTTCCGCTCATGACGGAAATCGGACGAGTTTCGGGGTTAAATGTAGACTCCCAACTCGAAAGCTTTTATCTTGGACGCATAGTTGTTGAACGTCTGCCGATGCTTATCGAGCGCCTGTCGCAAGGGCGTAGTTTGGCGCAAGCTTTCTCGAAACGTGACCAGCTTGCCACGCATGAGGCAGAACAACTGCGCACTATTGTTGTGTTAGCGCAGGCAGACCGGGACGTTATCCGGGCCGATTTCAAAAGTCTATTAAAAGTTAATGCTAATTTGAAGTTGAAACTGGAAGGGCGCTTCCGCGACTATGACGCAAGGAGTAATGCCTTCCTGCGTAACATGGATGCTGCAATCACAGCGTCCAACATGGGCAGTAACTTTTCATGGGGCTGGGTAAGCGAAGATAAGTCAGTGGAGACGGCGCTCACCGTATTCGAGGTCGCCCAAACGGAACTTGCACGTTTGCTTGACCGCCGCCTGGCGGATCTTACCGCTCAGCGCAATCAGCTTAGCGCGCTGTACCTCGGTGTATTGGGGCTTGCGGCATTGTTTGGTTTTTTCCTTTTGCGTTCGGTGCGCTTTACCATGGCGCGCGCACTTACAGTGGCCAATAGTGTTGCCGACGGTAATCTCACCCTCGACGTTGAAGTTCGCGGCGACGACGAAACCGCGCGTCTGATGCAAGCGCTCAAAATCATGACGCAAAACTTATCGCGCATGGTGGGCGAAGTGCGCGCTGGCGCTGAGTTGATCGCTTCTGAGGTGAGTCAACTGGCGGCGGGCAATCGCGATCTGTCGCAACGTACCGAAGCCCAAGCGTCTGCGATTGAAGAGACCGCTTCGAGCATGGAGCAACTCACGGCAAGCGTGCGCCAGAACATAGATAGCGCCAAGGAAACCCAACGTATCGCCGGCCTCGCGCATGAAGCAACGGGCCGTGGCCAAGTGGCCGCCAGCCGTGTGCTCGGACACATGGCATTTATTGAGGAGAGTACCAAGAAGGTCGGTGATATCGTCGGCGTCATCGACAACATCGCGTTCCAGACCAACATTCTCGCGCTTAACGCTGCGGTGGAAGCGGCGCGCGCTGGAGAGCACGGCCGCGGTTTTGCGGTGGTCGCGGCCGAGGTGCGCAGTCTGGCGATGCGCAGCGCTGCCTCGGCGCGCGAAATAAGCGCCCTGATTAAAACCTCCGATGAGCGCGTGGCCGATGGCGACACCCTGGTCGAAGAGATGGCCATTTCGATCAGCGACGTGAATGTCCTTATCAAGCAGGTGAACGATCAGATGGGACAGGTAGTGTCGGCAAGCAGCGAGCAATCGAGCGGGATTGAACAGGTCAACCAGACTATATCGCAGATGGAGAGGGTGACGCAGCAAAATGCCGCGCTGGTGGAGGAAGTTCTTGCGGCGACCGAGGCGTTAGCCGGACAGACGGAGCGCATGAGTAATCTGGTCAGCGCATTTACCTTGCATGCGCCTACCAAGGCGGCGCAAGAAAAGGCCGCGCCGCGCGTAGCGTCTGGTGCAAACCCCGGGCGTGTCTCCTCGTCCCGCGCAGGCAATACACCGCGCTTGCCGCGGCGTTAGTTCAAAAGTCGCCAGCTATTGATGCGAGCCGCCGCCATGCCTGGTGCAAAAACATCCCCTAAAGGACGTCCTGATAGCAAAGTTGAGTTGCAGCGCACAGCTCGTTCATTCGACGCGCGCGAGTTTGAATACGGGCACGCTGATTTTGAGCGCGTGCGCAGCCTGATCTATGAGCGCGCTGGAATCGCACTCAACGAAAATAAGGCGGAAATGGTTTATAGCCGCTTGGTGAAGCGCTTGCGCGCGTTGACGCTAAGCAGTTTTGCGGCCTACCTCACGCTATTACACGATGCCGACCATCCCGAGTGGGAGTATTTCGTCAACGCGCTCACCACCAATCAAACGGACTTTTTCCGCGAAGCGCACCATTTCCCCATCCTCGCGACGCATGCGTTGAGTGTCACGCGGCGACCGCTGCAAATATGGAGCGCGGCTTCGGCCACTGGCGAAGAGCCTTATTCAATGGCAATGACGCTGTGCGAAGCTTTCGGCACGTTAACCCCGCCCGCGCACATTGTCGCCACTGACCTCGATACAGGCGTGCTCGCCAAGGCGCGCGAAGGCATCTATTCCGCCGAGCGCATTACCGGTGTCGCTGCGGAGCGCGTCAAGCGCTTTTTCCTCAAGGGCAAGGGCGCGCGCGAAGGAACTGTCCGAGTTTGTTCCGAAGTTCGTGCGTTGGTGGAATTTC
This sequence comes from Betaproteobacteria bacterium, assembly GCA_043782425.1. Lineage (GTDB taxonomy): Bacteria > Pseudomonadota > Gammaproteobacteria > Burkholderiales > Usitatibacteraceae > JAYWAM01. The sequence continues at coordinate 1,216 of JAYWAM010000305.1, read as the reverse complement.
AGCGCTTGAACCTGCGCACTGACGACTGGAGGTTGGATGGGCCATTCGATGCCATATTCTGCCGTAATGTTCTCATTTACTTTGATAAACCGACGCAGTATCAAGTCCTGAAACGGCTCGCCGCGCGTCTGACACCTGCGGGCCTGCTGTTCGCAGGTCATTCCGAAAGCCTGTTGCATGCGGCCGATCTGTTTCAGCCTTGCGGCAAGACTGTATATCGCCTTGCGCACGACCAGCCAACGACGGCACACCATGGGTAAGGCGCCCGAAGGCAGCGGCAAGGAAGGCGCGAACGGCGACGAGGCGTCGCGTCCGGCGTCCTATATCGACCGGCATTTCAACATGCCCGCGGCCAAGATCGGTCCCGGCGAGTTTTACGCGACGCAGCGCGATATGGTGATAGTGACTGTGCTCGGATCATGCGTTTCGGCGTGTTTGCGTGATCCCCAGGCCCAGGTAGGCGGCATGAATCACTTCATGTTGCCCTACCACGGCACCGATCCTGGCGGCCCGCTTTCCGAGTCGGCGCGCTATGGCGCCTATGCGATGGAGGTGCTGGTGAATCATATGCTGGCTCTCGGTGCAAAACGCGAGCGGCTTGAGGCCAAAATATTCGGCGCCGGGCGCATCGTTGTCGGTATGTCAGACATTGGCGAGCGCAATGCACGTTTTGCCATCGAATATCTGGCGCGCGAAAAAATTCCCGTCGTGGCCCAGGATCTGGGGCGCGACGAAGCTAGCAAAGTATATTTTTTCGCCACTACCGGTCGGGTGCTGGTAAAGCGTCTGCGCACCCTGCGTAACGACACAGTGCTGGTGCGTGAGCGCGATTACGCCGAGCAGTTGGATACGCTCGCCAAGGCAAAACCGGCGGACCTTTTTATATAGGAGCACATGTGGCCATCCGTGTCTTGATAGTCGAAGATTCGCCTTTTATGCAGCGCCTGCTAGCCGCGCTTATCGGCGAGCAGGACGATCTTAAAGTCGTCGGAGTGGCGGGCGATCCGTTCGAGGCGCGCGAGCGCATCAAAGAGCTCAAGCCCGACGTGATTACCCTGGATGTCGAAATGCCGCGTATGGACGGCGTCACGTTTCTTGAAAAATTGATGCGTTTGCGTCCCATGCCGGTCGTAATGGTTTCTTCCGTAACCGAAACCAATGCCGCAATCACCTTGCGCGCACTGGAGCTAGGCGCGGTGGATTTTGTCACCAAGCC
>JAYWAM010000304.1:0-3641 GCA_043782425.1 Betaproteobacteria bacterium | reverse complement strand
CCGCCCCCGCCGCCCAAGCTGACCGCCCCCCCGCCGCCTTTTATTCCGCCGCCTGAGGTGCAAATCCAGGTGCCGGTGCAGGCGCAGCAAACGGCTATCACCACCGTCACCACTGAAAAGCCGCCGCCGGGGCCGCCGCCTGTAACACGCGTCGCACCAACCAACGTGGTGGGGATTGCCTGCCCCAATTCGGCTGCGGTAAGAGCGGCAGCCCAGTATCCCAAGGAAGCTATAAAACAGGGTCTGTCAGGCGACGTACTAATAGAGTTTATCGTCGACGGTCGTAGCGGGGCGGTCAAGAATGCGCACGTGATAAATTCAACCAATCGGATTTTCGATCGAATTTCCCTGGCGGCAGTCAGCAATTTCAAATGCCTTGGCCAGGGGCAAGATGTAAAAGTGCAGGTCCCCTTTGGGTTTAGTTTGAAAGACTAGCTGGGTTAGGAATGAACTTCGCCCAAAGGGAGCGTGTTTGCTCCTATACGGGCCGAAGTGTTTATCACTGAACTTTTTAAATTTGATTCTGGAACTGGAGAAAATTATGTCGTTGACCGCTCGTCTGCCCGCATATCTCGCGGCAATCATCGTAGTTGCTGCCACTGCAACCACCTTTGTCGCCACGCCACAAACGGCGCTTGCGCAGGCTGTCCCTGCTGAAGGCACCACGCCAGCAGCCACACCTGCAGCAACACCCGCAGCGCCGCTTCCCCCTCCAGCCATTGCAATGAAGTCGAAAGAGTCGGTCGAAAACCCCTACGGGCTCGAAGCCCTGTGGAAAGAGGGGGACTTTATTTCCAAGGGCACTCTTATCATTCTGGTGCTGATGTCCATGGGCACCTGGTACATCATGGTGGTAAAGCTGTTTGAGCAACTCAAACTGATGCGCCAGGCAAAGAATGCCAAAGACTCTTTTTGGACTGCCGGATCAGTCAAGGAAGGTGCAAGTGGCCTCAAGGAAAACAGCCCGTTCCGTTTCATTGCTGAAAGCGGCCTCGATGCGGCCACTCACCACCAGGGCAAGCTGCTCGAACAAATCGATTTGAATAGCTGGGTAACCATGTCTATCCAGCGCGCCGCGGAAAACGTGCAAAGCCGGCTACAGGACGGCCTGGCCTTCCTCGCCACCGTAGGATCGACCGCGCCCTTTGTGGGACTGTTCGGCACGGTGTGGGGCATTTATCACGCCCTCACCGCCATCGGCATCGCCGGCCAGGCGTCTATCGACAAGGTCGCAGGCCCGGTGGGCGAAGCGCTCATCATGACGGCATTTGGCCTGGCGGTTGCCGTTCCTGCTGTACTCGGCTACAACTGGCTGGTACGGCGTAACAAGGTGGCGATGGAGCAAGTCCGAGCCTTCAGCGCTGATTTGCACATGGTGCTGATGAGCGGGTCGGCAAGGACGCAACCGGCACGTAGCGCCCCAGTGCGCGCAGGCTAAGTCATGGCGATCAACCTGAGTCAGGCCGACAGCGGCGAAGACGAGGTGATAGGCACCATCAACACCACGCCGCTGGTCGATGTGATGCTGGTGCTGCTGATCATTTTCCTCATCACCATTCCGGTGGTCATCCAGCAAGTGCCGTTGCAGTTGCCGCAAGAAATCAACCAGCCGACGCAAACCAAGCCGGAAAATATCGTCATCGCGATAAACAAAGAGGGCGATGTATTCTGGAACGGCGAGCTGATGCGCGATAACCCGGCGCTGTTCGAGAAATTGAAGAATGTCGCCGTGCTCGTGCCGCAGCCGGAAGTGCATATCCGCGCTGACAAGGACGCACGTTACGAGTTTGTTGGCAAGGTGGTAGTCACCCTGCAGCGCGCCAGCATTCTCAAAATCGGCTTCATCACCGAGCCCCCTCCGCGTGGCTGACAGGAAAGGCTAACTTATGGCTATGAATTTAGGCTCAAGCAGTGCGTCAGGCGATCCAGAGGTGATGGTGGACATCAACACCACGCCGCTGATCGACGTGATGCTGGTGTTGCTCATCATGCTTATCATCACCATCCCGATCCAGACGCATGCGGTAAAACTCAATATGCCGGCAGGTAATCCGCCGCCGCCTCTGGTGGCGCCTGAGGTCATCACCGTAGAAATCGATTTCGACGGCACGATACTGTGGAATGGCCTGGTGATACCGGATCGGCCCGCGCTAGAAGCAAGGCTGCAATCGGCAGCGATAACCGAACCCCAGCCCGAAGTCCATTTACGCCCCAACAAGCTGGTCACTTACAAGCACGTTGCGGCAGTGATGGCCTCGGCGCAACGACTGGGCGTGACTAAAATCGGTCTTATCGGTAACGAGCAGTTCCTTGAGTAATTTGCTAGTGGAGAAAACCGCGATGACGCGTCTGCAAATCCTTGGCTCCTGCCTGCTATTAACCGTCCTTGGTTTTACGATGATTCACGCGCCGCTCGCCTCGGCGCAAAGCAAGGGCGAAAGCGTGCGTCCCGAGGTCGGCAAGCCGCTGCAGGCAGCGCGTGATCTGATGAAGTCGCAACGCCACAAGGAAGCCTTGGCCAGGATTTCCGAAGCCGATGCGGTAAGCAACAAGACGCCGTATGAATCTTTTATCATTCAGCAGATGCGCGGTTCGGCGGCAGCGGCAGCGGGGCAAAACGACACCGCGATCAAGGCTTTTGAGGCGGTCATCGCTTCGGGCCGCCTGGCACCCGCCGAACAGCTCAAAATTATCCAGGCAGTCGGTTCAATGTATTACCGCGCCAAGGATTATTCCAAGGCGGCCACCTGGATAGCGCGCTATCTGAAGGAAGGCGGAAACGACGCGCAGATGCGCACCTTGCTGGTCCAGTCTTACTACCTCAGCAACGATTGCGCCAGCGTATCCCGGCTGGTGCTAGGCGAAGACAAGCGCAGGCCCGGCGAAGAAGAACTGCAAATGATGCAGAACTGCTTTCTCAAACAGAGAGACAACAGCGGATACCTTTCTGCGCTTGAAAAGCTGGTCGCCTACTACCCGAAAAAAGAATACTGGACCGAACTGGTTAACCGCATGCAGCGCAAACCTGGTTTTTCCGACCGCTTCTCTCTCGATGTGATGCGCCTGAAACGCGTCACCGGCAACCTGAATACCGCTGGCGATTATATGGAAATGGCGCAACTGTCTTTACAGGCCGGGGTCGCGGGCGAAGCGAAAAAAATTGTCGATGAAGGTTTTGCCGCCAATGTACTCGGCAGCGGCGCCCAGGCCGAGCGCCACAAGCGCCTGCGCGACCTGGTGACCAAGACTCTGGCCGATGAAAAGCCGGGTGTCGGCGAGGCCGATGCGTCTGCCGCAAAAGATGGCAATGCGTTAGTGAATATCGGTTTTAGTTATGTCGCCAATGGCCAGTCAGCCAAGGGCATCTCACTTATGGAGCAAGGCATACGCAAGGGCGCAATGAAACGCCCCGAGGACGCCAAGCTGCATCTGGGGATCGCCTATTTGCTCGCCAACCAGAAGGCCAAGGCCATTCAGACTTTCAGAACCGTGCAGGGCGCAGATGGCAGCGCCGACCTGGCGCGCTTATGGATTTTGCACGCCAGCAGGTAATGTCTTTAAGAACGACAGGCTGTTAGTCTCTTATCAGTTAAATTTTCGCAATTTGTGAGAAGAATTTTCGCGCCAAGACGCAAAGACGC
>JAYWAM010000303.1:0-3646 GCA_043782425.1 Betaproteobacteria bacterium | reverse complement strand
ACCTCCTCTCCCGCTAGGGCGGGAGAGGGCTGGGGTGAGGGTGGGGCTATCACAAATTAGGGGATTCTCAATAGCTTGCCAGATTCGCATAGACATTGCGCGGTGTGCGGCGGCGACGTTGGTAGGCATAGGCCAGAACAAACAACACCACGGCAATCAGCGCCCAGGTTTCTGGCTCGGGAATGGTTGGCACGCTGCCGGGCGCTACCGGCTCCAGACCGGCTGCGTCGTATTGCTGCTGCGTTTCAAGCACCACTGCGCCGCTGACCGGGGTGACCAGTTGATATTGTTGCGCCAGCTTAATGATGTTTTCGCGCGACTGCGCCTTGGGCGCATGCAATAGTTTGAGGATTTCATCGTTTACCCATTCGTTTGCCCACAATCGCACCAGATGATCGGAGGTTTTCTCCGCTGCCGACAATGCACCGGCCTCGGCAAGCTTGATGCGTTCGCGTTTTACCACGAGCTGTTGTGCGCCAGGTTGCCAGGAGGCGATCAATCTTTTCAAGTCTTCGCCATTTAGCGAGAGTGTTCTCACCACGCCATCCAACTTCTCCGCGATCAAATTCGCGCCCGGTTGCACCTGCCACTCATACCACGGCGGTTGCAGCGCGCGCCGCTCCAGGCGTTGCAGCAACGCTTCCGCCGTTTCCAGCAACACCGGTTGCGGGCCGTGTATCCATAGCAGGGCGCTATCCTTATGCGTCAAAGCCAGGTCCAGTCCACGCGCCAGCGCCGTGACATTGTCGTTGCCACCGGCATAGTCGAATTTCTCAATCTGCGCTGCGGCAGCCGTTGCCGTCAGATGGTCGCTTGCAGAAAACTCAATTAGCGGATCTGCCGCGATAACCAGATCAAGCTCGATGCTTTGCGGCAGGCTCGCCAAGGCTTTAGCAATTTGCGCAGCCATCGCGCGCATGGCGTGCGAGCCATCGATGACCACGATCAGGCGTTTTGGCGCCTGCCCTGCCGCCTCGCTCAACTTCTGGCGCACCACGTAGCCCTCGGCCTTGCTATCCAAAGCCCAGGCGCTCTGTTGCTCACCGCGCTCGGCAGTAATCGCTACGTCTGTCGTCCCAAGGCGTGCATCCTCCACGTTGGCGCGCAGAGAAAATGCATTCGCGCCGGATGACACAGTGGGCGATGCAGCGGCCAGTTCGCTGCGCAAAGGTGTTTTCGCTTCAACCCACAGTGCGTGGCGCAAGGCCTGCGACACGTCAAAGTTTCGTTCATGAAAATACGGCAGGCTGAGCAGCGTCTCGCGCTTACCCTTCAGCATCAAAGGAACAGTGATGCCGAGCCGCACTTTCATTTCGCCGTGGGTTGGCACAGGAAACAATTGCATAGCCACGCGATCTTTGCCTGCGCTGGTGACCAACACCGGGTCGCGGTTTTGACGCACGATATTCTGGTAGGCTTCGCGCACCTTGCCGCGCCCGGCGAAAGCCGCTTCGCGCTCTTCTCCGTTTATCCACAAGGTCAAGCGCGAAACGGCAGCGCCCGGCGGCAGCGCGATTTGCGCGCGCGCCTCGCGCGCCACCTGCGCGTCGTTCTTGAACACCATAGTCCATTCGATATAGCCCACTGCGGCGTTGGCGTCGAGTGAGGCATCCATGCGCGAAGCGCCTAGCGACAGCCCGCTTAGCTTGCCCTCCACGCTGTCGCCGCCTTGTGCGAAATCGAAATCGCTTGCGCCAGAAAAAAAGCCGCGCGCCGCGCGCATTGCTGGAGCGGGCACAGAATTAAACGCGTTGCCGGTCACACGAAAATAGATTTTTCGCGCTTCCTCAGCCGCAATCGGATGCGCCATGTTGAATACAAAGCCGAGCATGTCGGTGGAAACGCCGGAGCGCATGTAACACAGGCGCAGCATTAAATCTTTCTTGCTTGCAACTTGCAACCAGCGCACGCCTTGTGCGCGCGTCTGCGGCGATTCGGCAGTCGCCATTTGCATGCCCAGGCGTGTCGCGCTGGCAGGCAGGTCGAGCGCGATTAGCGCGACCACGCCAAACACAAGGCCGGGCCATAAGCGTGTGCGGAGTTGCGAGGCGTCGGCAAAACGCGCTAAATGCACGCGGCAACGAAGCGCCGCGATCAGAGTAATCAGCGGCGTCAGCGGCAGTAGCCCGATGCCGAAATAAACTACAGCCACGGCGCCGATGGGCAGCAAAGGCAGGAACAGAATGCTGTAGAACAAAGCCACGCCGATAGCGCAACCATTAACCAGCGCCAATTTTCCCAGGCGCGCCGTTGTGCCGCGTCGCAGCGCAAGCCAAACCGCAAAGTTGGCGAGCGGCACCAGCCCCACCAGAAAAATATGAAAAATACTCGGCAGCGGATCAAAAAACGCTGCGCCGTTCATGCCCGTCGTCAGTTCCACGCCCAGAGTAATCAACGGCAGCAATACGCCGAATAAAAGTATCATCAGGCCCGGCACGTTGGGCGGCCTGGCGGGTGCAGGTAAGGCGGTAGCGGGTGCTTGCGGATCTGACATGGCTATTTTTCCTGTTTTGCGCGAAATGCTTTGCGTAGGATGTGCCTCAATCAGGGCGAATTCCTGTGCACTTGAGCGCGAAAACAGGGCCAAATGTGGCGGAGAATAGGCATGCGAAAAAAGCGATTACCACTAAGCGCACAAAGAACACAAAGAAACCCTTTGTGTGCTTTGTGTACTTGGTGGTAAAAATCAGTGTTCCTCCTATCCACGAACCAGGAGGTTCGTGGGATCGCCCCTTACCCGCGCGGATGATGTTTGGCGTGAAGCTGCTTCAATCTTTCCTGCGCGACGTGGGTGTAGATCTGCGTGGTGGTGATATCCGCATGCCCCAGCAGTAATTGCACCACACGTAAATCTGCGCCGTGGTTGATGAGATGCGTGGCAAACGCGTGGCGCAGCGTGTGTGGCGAAAGGTGGTGCTTGATACCGGCGTGAAACGCGTGGCGTTTAATCAGATGCCAGAAGCTCTGGCGCGTCATGGCGCGACCGCGCGCGGTGACAAACAGCACGTCGGATTTTTTTTGGTTAAGCAGGGCAGGGCGCGCGTCTTTTTGGTAACGCGTAATCCAGTCTATGGCTTGCTCGCCGAGCGGCGTGAGGCGCTCCTTTGAGCCTTTGCCGAGAATGCGCACCACACCCATGTCGAGGCTCACCTGCGCGATTTTGAGGGTCACCAGCTCGGTGACACGCAGGCCGCTGGCGTACAGCGTTTCGAGCATCGCCCTATCGCGCAGACCGAGCGCCGTTTCAATGTCGGGTGCGGCGAGCAGCTTTTCCACATCGTGCTGCGATAACGATTGCGGCAATGAGCGCGCCAGCTTGGGCGATTCGATTTCCGTACTGGGATCGCGCACGATAAGTTTTTCGCGCAGCAGCCAGGCAAACAGGCGTTTGAGTGCGGAAACGAGGCGCGCAGTGCTGCGCGCTGCGGCTTTTTTTTGTGTTATCTGATGCACCAAATACTCACGCAAATCGTCTGGGTCTGTGGCGCAGAGCGCCTTGCCGCGCTTATCCAGCCACAGCGCAAATTGGCGCACATCGCGCCGATAACTTTCCAGCGTATTGCGCGCCAGCCCTTCGGATAGCCACAGGCTGTCGGCGAAGCTGTCGATCAGGGGGGCATCCATTTATTGCAACTCGAACGGACGC
>JAYWAM010000302.1:0-3663 GCA_043782425.1 Betaproteobacteria bacterium | reverse complement strand
CTATCGGCGTTCGCCTCCGCCTTCCTGCAAAACGAACGCATGCTCAAACTGCGCTTCTCCCCCACAGCAGGCATCCCAGACAACACCCTGCTCCCTTGGAAACTCACCGGCAACGAAGCCGTCAACGAGGGCTACCATTACGAGTTGACTTGCCTCTGCGCCAGCGCCCACCTCGAATTAAAAGACCTGATCGGGCAACCCGTCGAAGTCTCCATCCTTACCGACAGCGGCGACTATCGCCCCATCACCGGCTGGGTACGGCGCGTCGTGCAAGACCAATCGGACGGCGGCATGGGGCGCTATGTGCTGGAGATTGAAGACCTCATCTCCTTCCTCAAACTCCGCATCAATAACCGCGTATTCCAATCCATCAGCGCCAAAGACGCCTTTCTGACCATCGTGCGCGAACACCAGCGCGACAACCCGATCCTCGCCGCCTCCCTCGACATCGACGACCGCACTACACGCGACTACCCGATCCAATCCTGGATCACCCAATACAACGAATCCGATGCCGCCTTCGGCTTGCGCCGCCTGTTTGAGGATGGCATCAATTTTTACTTCGAACACGACGCCAGCACCGAGCATCCCAGCGTGCGTTTAGTCTTGTTCGACGACAATACCCAACTCGCCGATAGCCCTGCCGACACCGTGCGCTTTCACCGCGCCGATGGCACAGAAGAATCCGACAGCATTACCGCGTGGCGCGCCGAACGTACACTCGCCCCGAGCCAACTCAGCGCCGCCAGCTACGACTACAAAACCGTCGCCGTCAGCCGCCCCGAAGAAACTTCGCGTCTAGACCAAGGCGAAGCCGGCAACGGCTTGGCTTCCACCCTCGAAGACTATCGCCACGACAGCAGCCACTACGGCAACGACTTCAAAGACTACGAACGCTATGCCGACTTGCGCATGCAGTCCTACGACTACGCCGCCAAAGGATTTAACGGCGAAGGCTCGTTTCGCAATGTCGCCGTCGGCAGCCGCTTCGGCCTCAGCCAACACCCTGAGATTGACGCCCACGACGAACTCGACCGGCTATTCATCCTGACTCAATTGCACATCGAAGCAGTGAACAACCTGCCCGGCGAATTGAGCGAAACCCAAGACCCGCAAACCGTCTTTAAGAATAGCTTCAACGTCAGCCGCGACCAGGTGCGCATCGTGCCCGAATACCGCCACACCGAACACGCCAAACCCAGCGCACCGCAACTGCTGTACGCCACCGTGGTTGGCCCGTCCGGGGAAGAAATTCACACCGACGATCTAGGCCGCATCTGCGTCAACCTGCATTACCCCAGGCCGCAAGACCATCCCCAAGGCGGCGCCAGCCGCAACGAAAGCGATTCGGTATGGCTGCGCGTCATGCAACTCTGGAGCGGCGGCGAATACGGCACGCTGTTTGTCCCACGCATCGGCGACGAAGTCTTAGTGGCCTTCGTCGGCGGCGACATCGACCGCCCCATCGTCCTGGGCAATGCCTACAACAGCGCACAGCGCCCGGCCAGCTTCAGCCACAGCAGCAAACTCCCCGGCAATAAAACTCTATCCGGCATCAAAAGCAAAATGTACAAAGGCGCAGGGGCGAACGAACTCCTGTTTGACGACAGCACCAACCAACTGCGCACCCGGCTCGCGACAGATCACGGCAAGACCGAACTCAACCAAGGCTACCTGGTGCACCCGCGCCACGACGGCGAAGCTACACCCAGAGGCGAAGGCTTTGAACTGCGCTCCGACCTGAGCGGTGCGTTACGTGCCGCTTTGGGTATTCTGATTTCCAGCGATGGCCGCAGCCGCGCCAGCGGCAATCAGCTTGACCGGCAGGAATTCCAAGGCCAGATCGAACTCACGCTGAACATCCTCAAACACCTGTCCGAACTCTCCAACACGCATCACGCCGAAACCACCGACTTTGAACCGCAAGAACAACTGCTCGGCCATATCAAAAACTGGGAAGCCGGCAGCAACACCGATAAAAATGGCGACAAGAGCAAAGGCGGTAAACCCATCGTCGCCATCTCTGGACAGGCAGGTGTAGCCATCAGCACCCCGCAGAACGCAGCGCTCTCCGCAGGCACCAACCTCGACATGGTGAGCGTGCAAGACACCAGTATCAGCACCGGGCGCAGCTTCAAGGTACGTGCGGCAGACATGATCTCGCTGTTTACGCACAAGCTAGGCATGAAGCTAATCGCCGCCAGCGGCAACATTGACATGCAGGCACAGAACGGCGATGTGGAAGTTACCGCCTCGGGGTTTTTAAAACTCAACGGGTTAAAAGGCATCATCCTGAATGGGCAGGTAGTCCAGATCAACGCGCAAGGCGCGGGGGTGGTATACGGCAACAACGCCATCACCAGCAAAACCACCGGGGTGCATACCGCGCATGCGGGACAACATACCGTGACTGGCCCGGCAGCACCTAATCTCACCCTGCCGAATATGCCGCAATCAGAAATGAAAACCGATGAAAAATTCGTGACATCCGGGCGTGGTGGACAGGCGCGACAAGAACTGCCGTATCAGCTTGCAGAAGCAGGCAAGCGTAGCCTGTTAGCCAGCGGTAAGACGGCGGCGGACGGCGGCACCGACATTACCCAAGACACCCGCATCAAGAACCTCAACCTGAAATTGAAGGAAGACTGAATCATGGCCGAATGTGATCCCAACGCTATCCGCCGCGTACCGCTGGAATTTGACGACGACGGCACACCGATGTTTAGCTCGGTATGCAGTCCTGACAGCATCAAGATGCGCGCTTTGTGTGTTACGCCGCCACGGCATGTGATTCCCGTGATCTTTGTGCCGGGGATTATGGGGAGTAATCTGAAGACAAAGGTTGATTCCGGGAAACCAAAAGGCGCGGCTTGGCGACCGCCCAATGGTGCATGGGAAGGAATAAAAGAAGTCAAGAAACGCGGTAACCAGGATGCGAGCGCACGCCAAGAACAACTCAACCCCAATAGCGTTGAAGTTGATGACGCCGGTACGGTGGAAATCCCATCCACTCTTTACACCCTCACCGCAAAAGAGGCCCGTCGCCGTGGCTGGGGCGAGATCCACTGGGGCGGCTACGGCAAAATGCTGAAGCTTCTGGAAGAAGCTTTAAATGACCAATATGAATCCTGCGGTACCAAGCATGCCCAAGCAATGCCAGTATGGAAAATGGCACAGGACATCAAGGATAAAACACGCGAACACTGGGGGCCAAAAGGCGATGCCCGCAACATCACCAAGGACGAGTTCGAACGCCTGGACGATTATTATTACCCGGTGCACGCTTGCGGCTACAACTGGATGGAGAGCAACGAGAAGGCCGCCGAGCGGCTAAAACAGCGTATCACCGACATTGTTATCTGGTACCAGCAGAACGGCTACTTCGTGCCCGAAGGCCGAGTGATTCTGGTCAGCCACTCCATGGGCGGGCTGGTCACGCGCCGCTGCGCCCAACTCCCCGACATGGAAGACTCAATCCTCGGCATCGTCCACGGCGAGCAGCCGGTATTAGGCGCGCCGGTGGTGTACCGGCGCTTCCGCGCGGGCACGGAAAACGATGGCTTCTTCGATATCATCGGCAAGATGGCCGCCATCGTCCTGGGTTGGGACGCGGCAGATGTTACCTGTGTGCTCGCGCATTCACCGGGGGCGCTAGAATTGTTG
>JAYWAM010000301.1:0-3663 GCA_043782425.1 Betaproteobacteria bacterium | reverse complement strand
AAGGTGACGGCGTGCGCGAGCTTGCCGAATTTGGCGCCGAGCTGAATGACAAATTGCGCATTGCGGCGCGCGCCGAACTCAAGGCGGTGCACGCCATGGGCGCCCCCCCCGCCGTGTCTTCGACGGCAAGCTATGATCCTGCGGCGGTCATCGCTCTGGGTGCATCGACCGGCGGCACCGAAGCCATCAAGGAAATACTGGTGCGCCTTCCGCCTAATGCTCCGCCGGTGGTCATCGTGCAGCACATGCCGGAAATGTTTACGCGCTTATTCGCCAAGCGCCTCGATGATCTGTGTGCGCTCAAGGTGACTGAGGCGGCCAACGGCGAAAGCCTGCAAGCCGGCCATGCTTACGTTGCCCCAGGCAGCTGGCACTTGAGCATTGTTAAGGCTGGGGCGCGTCTGGAAGCGCGTCTTGCCCAGACAGACGCGGTGAATCGCCATCGTCCCTCGGTAGACGTGCTGTTCCGCTCAGTGGCTGAAAGTGTCGGCGCGCGCGCTGTCGGCGTGATTCTGACTGGGATGGGTCGTGACGGCGCCGACGGTTTGGGCGCGATGAAACGCAGCGGCGCCTTTACCATTGCCCAGGCCGGCGAATCTTGTGTGGTGTTTGGCATGCCCAAAGCGGCGATCGAGGCCGGGTATGCGGATTGCATCGCGCCCGCTGAAAACATAGCCTCGCACATCCTGATAGCTCTACAGAGAGAGTCCGCCACCTTGAAGCGGGTGTAAAACTGGCGTTTCGTCGAACGGTCAGTTTGCCGACTCGTGATAGCATACAAAGTCACGGAACTTTTTGTCTCTATCATCCAAAAGCGCCTAAGGCGACCAAGTCCCTCATCTCAGCGCGTGACTTCGGCAACTGTGCATGAGTGAAGGTGTTGACTTAGCTACCTGAACCGCACCTGTGGTGAGTGCGCCATTATTGATCTTCGCGAATATACCCAAGACGGATGGGATGGCTATTCGCCTACAGGGCACCTACCGGGCGCTACTCTCAAAGGGCTGGCGCAATCGGCTAAAATCAGTGGTTATTCAATCAAAAGAAAGAAGTGCTCGCCGTGAATCGTCTTCTTATCGCATCAGTTTTATCGATCATTTTTTTGCTCGTGGGCTGTACGGGTGGTAGCGAAAGCGGAACAGGAACTGGTCCGGCAGACGCACCTTTGAAACTGGTTCCAGAAGAACTCACCTTGTTTTCCAATGGTCAGGGCGAATTTCAGATTGCTGGTGGGCACCGTCCTTTCACCGCCACTGTCGATAATCCTGGAGCACTGGTTTTGCAAAGCGGGCTTGAGGAATCTATACGGTACGCAGTGGCGAACAGTTCACGGTGTCGCTGCGCGTGCAATCGCCACAGGGGGTGTCGGAATTACCTCTATTGATAAATTTTGATCCGCAGTACTTGCAGGTAGTCGGTGTGATTGAAGGCGACTTCATGAGCCAGGGTGGCGCGCCCACCGAGTTCAAGCCGCAGATCGACGCACCCGCAGGGCGAGTTTTCGTCACCACGGTGCGCCAGGGAGATCAACCAGCGAAGGGGGTGGCACGGCAGTTTCGCTGAGTATGCGAGCCATCCGATCAACCGGTGAAACGCGCGTTCAATTACTTGCCATCACGCCTAACCCGGAACCCGCCGGAGGTGTTGGACAACTACCTATCGAGCAGCGGATTATCATAAATAATTGAGCTTGCCTAATGAACCTGAACAAGCGGATGCGATTCAAACTGATGTGGAAGCGTGTTTATGGCAACACGCATACTACGTGCAGGCGAGAGGGAGCGGAAAATTTCGCCGTCATCCGCTCTTACCTTGATACCATGCGCAAACAAGGCCACCGTATGCATGATATTTTACGTTCGGTATTCTCCGGGCAAATCCTTCAGCCTGCCAGCGGCTGAACAGTTAATCCAGAAATAGTATTTTGAGTTGCCCAATGAATGCAGTATGGATAGAATTACCAGCATATTTGAAAAAGTGCAGGTTGGATTATCCATTGCCATGGTGTCAGAAAGAATCCAGAAAGATAATGCCTTCACTGCGACGAAACAGGTGTTTCGCCGCCATGGTGGTGTGCTGCGCGCAAGCGAGGCCATCCGTCTCGGCATTCATCCCCGTACGCTCTATGCGATGCGGGACGCGGGGGAGTTGGAGCAACTGAGTCGCGGGCTGTACCGGCTCGCCGATCTGCCGCCGCTGGGGAATCCCGATCTGGTGGTGGTTGCGCTGAAGGCGCCAAATGGCGTGATCTGCCTGATCTCGGCGCTGGCCTATCACGAGCTCACCACGCAGATCCCACATGAGGTTTACTTGGCGCTGCTACGGGGTGCGGAGCCGCCGCGCCTGGATCATCCCCCTGTCCGGGTACTCTGGTTTACGGGTCAGGCGTTCACCGAGGGAATCGTCACTTACAAAGTGGATGGCGTGCCGGTGCGCGTCTACGACGTGGAAAAAACACTGGCCGATTGCTTCAAGTACCGCAACAAGGTCGGACTCGACACGGTGGTCGAGGCGTTGAAACGTTATGTCGGCAGCCGACGGGTTCAGGTGGACAAACTCATGGCGTATGCGCGCATCTGCCGCGTGGAAAAGGTGATGCGGCCTTATCTGGAGGCGCTGCTGTGACCCGGCAACGCGGGGCCAATGTCGCCGCTTCCGTGCGCCAGCGTTTGCTCGACAAGGCGCGTGGGTCGGGCCGACCTTTCAATGAGCTGCTGCAATACTTTGCCATGGAGCGGTTTCTTTATCGCCTGTCGAACTGGATATTGGTTTCGGCGATACCGTTGTCCCCAAACCTGAAACGGTGGACTATCCGGTGATCCTGGATTTGCCTGCACCGGCTTTGAGAGGTTACAGCCGCGAGAGCGCCATCGCCTAAAAATTCGAGGCGATGGTCAAGCTGGGCATCCTCAACAGCAAAGTGAAGGATTTCTTCGATATCTGGCTGCTTTCCCGCCAATTCGATTTCGATGGGTCAATCCGACATCCTCACCGACAGCCTCGCCAAACTCACCGGCGAAGGCGTTGCTGGAACTGGCGACGGGTGACAAGCCCCGCTCGCCCCAGCCCACGGTGGCAACGGCGAATCCATTCGATCATCCCGATGCACAACGCCGCTTCCTTGTGATGACCAATGTGGAGGAGTTATAGCGCTCTCGCGATTTTCCCTGGAAAAAATGGACGGTTTTCCTGCACCCTGAGCAACGACAATGGGTGGAGCGCGACTACGCCGGGGCGGCGCGCGTGTTGACGCCCAACCGATCACAAATTGAGCTTCACCCCAGCAACCTTGAATCCTTACTGCCCGAAGGACATCATGCACGTCTGGTTTGGAGTTACGTAGAACAGCAAAACCTCGAGGGTCTGTACGACACCATCAAAGCACGGCAAGGCGGGGCCGGACGCAGCGCCATTGCACCGGAGCATAGTTTGCATTGTGGCTTTACGCCACCCTTGACCGCGTCGGCAACGCACGCGAGCTGGCACGCTTGACTCTGGCCCATGACGCCTAACGGGGCGGAGTTAAGCGGAGCGCCGCTTTACGGCGCGTCCGCTTGAACGCCGTGTTGAACGAAGCCGCTACGCGGAGAAGCCCCCTCGGCAATTGATTAAATTGCATAATTCATCCTCACCCCGAAAGGGATTTTCCACACTTTAGCATGA
>JAYWAM010000300.1:0-9741 GCA_043782425.1 Betaproteobacteria bacterium | reverse complement strand
TGACGAATGCGTCCTTGACTTCCTGGGTCGGGAAGGTGATCGGCGGCACTTTCAGCTCCACGACGGCGAGTGACTGAGGTTTGCCGTCAACGAAGCTGTGCTCTTCAGGGTAGACCTCGACGTGCCCGATAACGATCGGAGTCATGAAGGCGTTGCCGGTCAGACCGTGCACTTTGAGCAGTGCGGCAGCCATACGGGGGAAAACTTCGCGCTCACCTTGCGGCGTGAGCAGATTTTTGGTGACTTGAATTAAGAATGGCATTTGTGTTCCTTTACTTTATGAAGAAAGCAGGTTGGTTTGGGTGTTCAACGGCCATAAGATAACGACCGTGATCTAATCATAGATTACGGTCGTTATCCTGTCAACTATAATGTCTCATTGGGCTTAACTAAAGAGGATTCGTCGCGTGCGTTACAAACCGGAGCAAAAGAAACAAACCGCCACCAACATACTTGCCGCCGCCGAGCGCGGGTTCCGCTTGGGTGGTTATGGTGGCGTTGGGGTTGACGGCCTGGCACAAGAAGCCGGCGTAACGTCCGGCGCCTTTTACAAACACTTTCCATCGAAGGTCGCGGCCTTCGATGCAGCGGTCGTGGCGGGTATGCAACTTTACGAGCGCAACATCGAGAACTTCCAGTCAGAGTCCGGCGATGCTTGGTTGATTGCATTGACAGACTACTATCTCGGCCGCGGCCATCGCGAAGACATTGGCGGGGGGTGCGTGGTGACGGGGCTATCGGGGGAAGTGGCTCGATCAACCGAAAAAGTGCGCCGCGACTATCAGAAGGGGATCGAGCGAATCGCTGACAAGGTTGAAGCCGGTCTGGCAGTTGCTGATGGAGACGAGCGCAGGCGTCGTGCATGGACGATCCTAGCCATGCTCGCTGGCGGCGTAATCCTTTCACGGGCCGTGCATGACGAAGCGGTAGCCGAAGAAATCTCGGCAGCGTTGCGCGACGCAGTGTTGACCATCGGAAACAAGCCTATCAAGGGCCGGGACGCCCGGCGCCGCAGCCTCAAACCCCCGTCTGCTGGGCGCTGACCGTAGGGCCGGGTCACTTATAAAGCACCGAAGGCAACCATAAACCGATGGCGGGGAACAAATATAGCAGCACCAGGGCAAAAATCTGAATTGCCATGAACGGCATCATACCCATAAAAATTTGATTAAGCGTAACGTGTGGCGGCGCCACGCCCTTCAAGTAGAACGCCGCCATCGCCACCGGTGGCGAGAGGAAAGCCGTTTGCAGATTGAGCGCCACCAGCAAGCCAAAGAACAACGGGTCGATATTGAACTTAGCGAGCAGCGGAATAAAAATCGGCATGAAAATCACGATGATTTCAGTCCACTCCAGCGGCCAGCCGAGCAGGAAAATGATGGCTTGCGCGAGTATCATGAATTGCACCGGCGTCAGGCCCATGGAAAGCACCCAGCGTTCAATCAACTCCTGACCGCCCAGCAAAGCGAATGCGGCGGAAAAAATACTCGATCCGACAAACAGCCAGCACACCATCGCCGAAGTCTTGGCGGTGAGGAACACCGACTCGGAAAGCGTCTTCCCCAGTTTCACCTGAAAAACCGCCAGCACGCACCAGAGTGAAATTGCGCCGATCGACATCCAGCCGACCCACGGCGGCGGCCCAGCACTCAGCACCTCAAACTTGAGCAGCGCGAACCACACCACGGCGACGCCAAACAGCAGCCACAGCGGAACCCAGGTGCGCATAATGCGGCGCATTTCTTGCGGCGGCCGGGCGAGCGCCAGATATACAGCAGCGAGAACAAAGCCGCCCAGCGAACCGATGGCGGCAGCTTCGGTCGGCGTGGCCAAGCCAAAGACGATACTCCCCAATACCGCAAGTATCATCACCGCAAGCGGAAAGAACGAAGCCAGCAGCATCTTGAATATTTCCAGCCGCGCAAAGGTAAACATAACGTAGAACACCAATAGGCATAAAGCGCCCACGCCGAGCACAATCCAGAAGGTCAGCGGCGTACTCAGACGATCAGCGTCGGCGGCAATGGGTTTTCCCTGAGGAAGCGTCTCAGTAGATTTACTGTCCTGTGCGGCTGGCGCTTGCGGCGCTTCTTGCATGCCCATCGCGGGCAATTCATTCGCCACCTCAGGTTCCTGCAAGCCTTGCGGCTCACCCGGTGTTACCGCCTGCGTTGACGATGACTGGTACGCTGCACCCATTTCCTGCAAGCCGGAAATATCGGTCACCACATCGGCTTTAGTAATGGCGTTCCACGACAAGCCCATGATGACGGCAAATACTATTGCCGGAGACAAGGCTAGCAGGAGCTGCTTTACCAGCAGCGGGGCGGCAATGTCAGCGTTACGCTTGCCCTTGAGAGCTCCCAGGAGGCCAGGTATTACCTTGTTGCTGATGGAAGTGGAGATCGCCTGTGCGAACTCGGGTAGCGTTACGCGACGTTCACTCTCAGCAAGCGGCGGGGCGAGCTCGGGCTTTAACTTCGCCACAACGATGACGTAGCCGATGTACAGCAGCGCCAGCATGATGCCAGGGAAAAATGCGCCCGCATAAAGCTGCACCACCGATACTCCGGCGGTGGCGCCGTACACAATCAGCATGACGGAAGGAGGAATCAAAATCCCCAGGCAACCGCCCGCGGTGATGGTTCCTGCGGACAATCTGACGCTATAGCCTGCCCTGAGCATGGCGGGCAAGGCCAGCAGTCCCATCAATGTCACCACCGCACCGACTATGCCTGTGGCTGTGGCAAAAATTGCGCAGGTCACCAGCGTGGCTACCGCCAGCGAGCCGGGAATACGCGCCAGGGCAAGATGCAGGCTTTTGAACAGCTTCTCGATCAGATTGGCGCGCTCAACCAGATAACCCATGAATACGAACAGCGGGATAGAAATCAACACATCATTGGTCATCACCGAGTAGGCGCGCTGCACCATGAGATCGAGTGTCTGCTGTAGCGCTCTTTGCGGCGCGCCGCCCTGCATGGTGTAGGACGCAAAAGCGAACAACATGCCCATGCCCATCAAGGTAAAAGCGGTGGGAAAGCCGAGCATGATGGCCACCACCACCAGCGACAGCATGAGCAAACCCAGATGGCCCTGCGTCAACTGCGCTGCTGGCGGAAGCGCGACCAGAGTGCCGACGAAAATCAGCGCCATGATAATAAGGCCGAACCAGATTTCCTTTCTCATTTGCGCGCCCCTTCCCGGGCCAATACCAGCGCATCGAGCTTGGCAATATCCTCGTCTTTAACGTGCACCATTTCTTTGAGTTTATCGACATCGACTTCTTCGACATCCTCCTCGCGCGATGGCCATTTCCCCTGTTTAAGGCAGATGACGCAACGCACGATTTCCACCAAGCCCTGTAGCAACAATAGCGACCCGGCTATGGGAATGAAAGTCTTGAATTGATAGATAGGAGGGCCATCGGCCATGATGGAAGAATGCTCTCTGATGGCCCACGATTCAGCGGCAAAGGTGTAGCCCGCCCAGGCGAGCGCCACGACGCCAGGAATAAAGAAAACCACGTACAGCACCAGATCGAACCCCGCCTGTACCCGCGGCGGGAAAAAACTATAGAGCACATCGCCGCGCACATGGCCGTTCTTGGAAAGCGTGTAAGCGCCAGCCATCATGAACAGCACGCCGTAAAGCATGAGCATCGTATCGAACACCCAGGCGTGCGGCGCGCTCAGCACGTAGCGCGAAAAGACTTCCCAGGAAATCAACGCGGTGAGCAGCACAATGGCCCAGGAAAACGCCTGACCCAGCCGGGTGCTGACTTTGTCCATGAAGAGCAGATATTTTTGCATTCTGAAACTCCTGTTGATTCTTTCTACGGCAACACCACCTCACCCCCTCTCCCGATCTTTTGGGGAAAGGCCGCAGCCTTCAGTTGTCCGCCCGAATTGATACTCCCTTGAACCGGAATACAGCGTGGGACTCAAGGGTAGGGTGGATCAAGGCCGCAGGCCGGATCCACCGCAACGCTTAAATATCGTACGGGTGGCGAGTGGCGGATACGCTGTGCTTTATCCACCCTACACCTGCTGTTCACATTTGAAAAATCCCCGTTCGCCCTGAGCTTGTCTAAGAGCTCTGGTTGAGAACAGGCGGTTCGACAAGCTCACCACGGACGGTTAAGTGAACAGCATTGGGATCAGCTCTTCTTGGCAGGCGCCGGGGATTTTTTCGCGAAGTAATGGTTGTAAGCCATACGCGAAGAAACCACCGTGTCCTGCTGCCAGCGCACCGCACGTTCCGCAAACTCACGCTGCGACTCGTAGACTTTCTTGAACAGGGGGTTCTCTTGCGACTTCTTGTCTGCCACCTTCTCCCAAACACTTAGTTGCTCTTGCAACAGCGCATCCGGGGTCTTATAAAACTTAACACCGTTTTTGGTCTGTAATTCGATATAGTCTTTGGAGTAGCGATCCACCGCTTTCCATGACATATCGGCCGACGAAGCTTCGACCGCGTTGGCAATAACGGATTTGAGCTTGCCCGGCAATGCATCATATTTTTTCTTGTTGAACAAAATCTCGAATTGTTCGGCGGACTGGTGATAGCTTTGCAGCATGCACACCTTGGATACATCGGGAAAACCCAACAGCTTGTCGGAAGAGGCGTTGTTAAATTCCGCCGCATCCAGCAGGCCGCGATCCATGGCGGGAACAATTTCGCCGCCTGGTAACGCGTTCACTGCCGCGCCCATGCCGGTGAAAATATCGATGGAAAGACCCACGGTGCGGTACTTCAGCCCTTTGAAGTCAGCCAGCTTGGTGATGGGTTTCTTAAACCAGCCCAGCGGCTGGGTAGGCATGGGGCCATAAAGAAAGGACACCACATCGAGGTTTAACCCTTTGTAAATTTCCTCCAGCATCACCTTGCCGCCGCCATAGTAGTGCCATGAAAGCAGCATGTTGGCGTCCATGCCGAACGCCGGGCCTGATCCCCACAAAGCCATTGCCGAATTCTTGCCGTACCAGTAGGCCACCACACCGTGGCCGCCGTCGAGGGTGCCTTTGCTCACGGCGTCGATCAGATCGAATGGTTTCACCACTGCGCCGGCAGGGAGCAGCTCGATTTTCAGGTCGCCGCCCGACATGTCGTTGACTTTTTTTACAAAATCTCCGGCGTATTCATGGAAAATATCCTTGGTCGGCCAGGTTGACTGCCAACGCATGGTCACCGGGCCTTGCGCTTTGACGATGGCCGGAAAGCCGAGGGCGGCAGTGCCGCCCGCTGCTGCAGCCCCGGCGAGAAATTTGCGGCGCGAGGAAACTTCGGGTTTGACACTATTGTTATCGCTCATAGAGTTCTCCTGTAGGTTAGGATCGGGGTCTATTCGCAAAGGCGATTCCCTGATCTCTGATGTAGCGGAAAATCGGGCTGCACTGAGTGCCAAACCAGCCAAAACCTCCGCGCGCTGTGAAAGCTCAGCCATAATATGCCTCGCCCCGACACTTATCAATTAGGGTTTACGAGCATTGACGTAGAAGAAAAACTCTGTTAACAAAACACCATGACGCCAGCCACTAGCATCCATACCGCTCACGCGCCGCGCGCCGACTCCAAAACCAGCCGTTCCTGGCTGTGGCTGGCGCCCGGCATGGGCTTGGTGCTGTTCGTTCTGGTGATAGTGTCGCTGTTGTGGGTCTTGCAGCGCCATGAGGTTGAGGTGCAGCGTAACAACCTGATGCGCGACATCCAGCGTGTTGAGGTAGACCTGAGTCGCGAGCTGATCGCCGACCAGGAATTCATGGATCAACTGGCGCGCGCTTTCGCCCTCAACGCTGAAAGTGAAACGTCGCTACGCACGCAAGCCGAGGATTATCTGCGTCGCCGCCCGGCGATTACCAGCATCGCCTGGAATGCGCCCAATGGCACCATGAACTGGGCCTCGCCGACGCGCCGGATACAGGCGGAAATCATCAGCGAGCGTCCCACAGCCGAGGAAATCGAGCGCATGCTGCGCCTCACCGAAGCCATGAACCGCTCAACCTACACTCACGCTTACCACGACTATCAAGGCCGCTCCTATATCGAATACCACAGCCCGGTAATGAGCGACGGGCGGTTTTTAGGCACCCTTAGCGCCACGTATTCACTTTCCGGCCTGGTGCAGCACCTGGTGCCGCGCGACTTTTCGGACAAGTACCGCGTGGCTTTTATAGATAGCGAAGGTGAATTGCTGTCGGGCTTCGACAGCAAAAACGTGGCAGACGATTTTCTCACCCAATCGGTGGCGATGACCCTACCGTGGCGCGATCTCAAGCTGCGCGCCACCTCGTACCGCACCGATTCACTGGTCACGCAACGCATGCTCGGTGCTATGACCGTGCTGTTGTCTGTCATCATCGTGTGGAGCATGTGGTCGCTGCGTAAGCACATCGATAAACGTGTCCAGGCCGACCAGGCGTTGCAGGCTTCGCGTGAACGTTTTGTCACCGTGCTTGATGCGCTTGACGCCGGCGTTTATGTGGCCAGTCTGGAGGATAACGAGTTGCTATTCGCCAACCAGACGTGCCGCCAAACTTTTCCCGGTTGCCATGACGTCGCCGCACTGGAGCGTATGTTCGATATTGCTCCCAGTGCACATTTCCTACGCGCAGACCTGCTCGACGCACGCGGTGAGGAGCCGACCGGGGTGCTCAAGGCCGAGCTGGAAAATCTCGCCACCGGGCGCTGGTACGTGGTGCGCGCCAAGGCGATACGCTGGGTTGATGGGCGCACCGTGCGCATGCACATGGTGTCTGACATCACTGACCGTAAACACGCCGAGGAAGTCAGCCGCCAGCAGCACGAAAAACTGCTTCAGACGGCGCGTCTGCTCACGGTGGGCGAAATGGCTTCGGCGCTGGCGCACGAAATCAATCAGCCTCTTGCCGCCATCGCCAACTACAATCGCGGCTGTCTGCAACGTCTGCGCTCGGGCAACTGGGATGCCGCCGGGCTGACGGACGCGCTGGAAAAAGCCAGCATCCAGGCCGAGCGCGCAGGCGGAGTGGTGCGTCGCGTGCGCGAGTTTCTGCGCAACCGTGAGCCGACACGCACGCCTAACGATGTCAACGCCATCATCCAGGATGTTGCAAAACTGATCGAAGTCGAGGCGGAAAAAGCCAATGTCGCTATCACACTGTTGCTCGCCGATGATCTGCCGCAAGTGCTTGCCGACCGCATACTGGTTGAACAAGTGATCCTCAATCTGGTTAAAAACGCCATCGAGTCGATGGATGAAAGCGCCGCCGCGCAGCGCTATCTCACCATCAGCAGCGAGCATAGCGACGCGCATACCACCGAAATCGCCATTGCCGACCAGGGTCAAGGCATCGATCAAGACCTCGAAGCGCAACTGTTCTCGCCGTTCTATACCACCAAGCCCAACGGCATGGGAATCGGGCTCAACATCTGCCGCTCGATTATCGAGCTGCACGATGGGCAGTTGTGGTTCACACGCAACCCCGGCTGCGGCAGCACCTTCCGTTTTACTCTTCCGGCGGTGCAATGACCCTAGAGGCTGCAATCCTGGTGCATATCGTCGATGATGACGATGCGCTGCGTGACTCGCTCGCATGGTTGCTCGAGAGCCACGGCATGAGCGTCGCCGAATACCGCACGGCGGACGAGTTCCTGCGCGTCTTCCAGCCGCACGCGCGCGCCTGCCTGCTGCTCGATGTGCGCATGCCCGGCATGACGGGACTCGAACTTCAGGACCGGCTGCTGCAAAAAGGCATAGACGTGCCGACGGTGTTCATCACCGCGCATGGCGACGTGCCGATGGCCGTCGAAGCCATCAGAAAAGGCGCGCTCGACTTCCTCGAAAAACCCTTCGACGAGGAACAGTTGCTGTGCGCCATCCGCCGCGCCGCGCATGGCCGCGAACACGCGCCGCGCACGGCGGATGCCGCATTCAAGGAACGCCTCACACAACTCGGCCCGCGCGAACGCGAGATACTAGACCTGGTCGTCACCGGCAAACTCAACAAGGTTATCGCCATGGATCTTGGCATCAGCATTAAAACCGTGGAGCGTCACCGCAAAATAGTGATGGGCAAGCTGCAAGTTGCGTCGCTGGCGGATTTGGTGAAACGCATGATGGACGTCAGGTGATGCAAGTTCTCGTTCAATTTTTTCAGCGCGCGGATACATTTGCGAAAGCGCTGCTCACGGCAATGACCCTTTTCAGCTTGCATCACGCCATCTATGCCGCACCCGATGAGGACAAACTCGGCAAGAGGCAAGGCTATCCAATCGGTACGGCAAAAACATGGTTTTTTGACGAATCTGTGCGCGTAGGCTCATTCACGGCGCAAGGAGAAATCAGCGGTATTTTTGGCGGGCGGTCCAACGTACTCGAACCCAGCAAGTCCCCCCTGCACTTAGCGCGCGCAAAGCAAGAGCCGCCGATTCGATGGGCCATCGATGATCTCGGAAACCTGACACTCGACGACTACTTGTCGCGCCAGCGCATCATGGGCTTGATGATCGTAAAAGATGGCGTCATTCAAGTCGAGCGCTATCAGTATGAGCGTCAAGCAGCGCAACGTTTCTTGTCAAACTCAATGGCGAAGTCGATCACCTCGCTGGCGATCGGCATCGCCCTACAGGAGGGCAAAATCAAATCGCTGGATGATCGCGCCGACCGCTACGCCGCCAATCTCACGGGCACACTACTCGGTGAAACGACCATCCGCAACCTGTTGCGCATGGCCTCTGGCGCTCGATATACAGAGGAATACAACGGAAAGGATGACGCGGCACGCTTTGGCGCCGCAGTTGCGCGCGACGGCATAGAGGCAGCCGCGAAAGTCATCACCGCGCGTGAGTCACTGCAAGGCTCCCGCTTCTCATATGCAAGCGCGCAGGCTGACGTATTGGCTGCTGTCCTGCGTGGCGCAACGGGAATGAGCATGAGCGAATATCTCACCCCGCGCTTATGGCAAGCAATTGGCGCCGAAACTTCGGCCTTGTGGCGCGCCGACAAAACCGGCCTTGAACTTGCGGGGGGCAGATTTAACGCCACACTCAGAGACTACGCCCGATTAGGCATGGTTCTCGCCAACGACGGCGCGCTACCTGGCGATCCGCAACGGAAACAAATCATCTCGCGCGACTATCTTCTGGAAGCAACAGACTGGCATCGCGTTCCGATTGCATTCCGCCCGAATCGCGCCACGCCATACTATGGTTACGGCTACTTGTTCTGGCTGTTTCCCGGCGAGCAAAGGCGCTTTGCGTTAATCGGCGTTTACGGGCAAATGATTTTTGTCGATCCCCAACTCAAACTCGTGATGGTGCAGACTGCGGCAAATTCTACCGCCAAGTCGAGCGAAACGTCATTAGGCCGTGAAGCTAATGCGTTTTGGCACGGTGTTGTTCGTCAATATGGCAGATGGTGAGCCATTAGGCGGGCTTGCGTTTCCAAGATCACAGTACGGTCTTTTTTAGGTGATGGAATACAAACTCGATACGCTGACGCGCGACAAGCGTAACGTCGATGGCGCCTACTGTATAAACTTCGCGTACCGTTCGGCTACTGGGAAGCAAGGATGGGTTGAGCGCAACAAACGTAGGATGGGTTGAGCGCAGCGATACCCATCAATGACAGTGACAGGGTCATCATGACAGGGTCACATGACAGGGTCAGGCTTGGTTGCGGCTTGGCAATGTCGCACAATCGAGCGGGTGTGAGTCCCGCCTTGGTAACCGCTAGCCACGGGCCAAGTATCTAGCCTTGCA
>JAYWAM010000299.1:0-3723 GCA_043782425.1 Betaproteobacteria bacterium | reverse complement strand
TCTCTGATACGGTGCGCGATCCGGCTAACATCTGGCTTGACGGAAGCGTCGAGCAAAGCGAATTCCTCGGTGAATTCATGCGCTACCGGGTGCGCGTCGGCGAGCACCGTGTCACAGCAGACCGCCCGCACATGGCGGGCATGCTGCCCTTCGGTGTCGGCAGCCGCGTGGTGCTGGGAGTACAGCCTTCGCAGGTGCGTTTTCTGGCTAGTTGATAAGCGACCTACACACCGCCCAACATGGAGATTTACCAGATCCGCGCATACGTCACGGTCGCGAGACTGGGGCACCTGACGCGCGCCGCCGATGCTTTGCATGTGACCCAGCCTGCGGTCACAGCGCAGATCAAGGCGCTGGAGCAAGACCTGGGCGTAGCGTTGTTTGACCGCAAACCCTCGGGCATTACATTGACCCGAGCCGGTGAGCTGCTGCTGCCGGAAGCGGAAAAAGTCCTTGCCGCTATCAATCTGCTTTCCGGGCGCTCCAAGCAGATCAAAGGACAACTGACAGGCCGCCTGGTGGTCGGCACGGTCGCCGACCCGGATTTTCTCAGACTTGGCAGCCTGCTTTCCGGGCTGCTGTCGCACATGCCCCTGGTCGAGCTCAAAACGCAGCACGGGCACGCAGAACAAATTCTGCAAGCAGTTGAACGCGGTGACTTCGACGCAGGATTTTATATCGGCAATCTTAGCGATGCGCGTGTTTCGTATATCGTGCTGCGCTCGGTGCAATACCGCGTTGTCGCGCCGCTTGCGTTGCGCGAGCAACTTTCCAAAGCGGCGTGGAGTGACGTTGCCGCGCTGCCCTGGATAGGCGCGCCACACGAAAGCCACTTAAACCGTCTGCTGCGCGAAATGCTCAACCGCCAGAGCCTGGCACCCAATATCGTGGTCGAAACCGACGAGATTTCCGAGTTGCACAATCTGGTGCGCGCCGGTGTCGGCCTCACCCTGATGCGCGAAGACCTCGCACTCAAGCGCGCTGAGATGGAGGAGCTGCTGATCTGGGAACACGCGCGCTTAGACACCCAGCTCGCATTCATTTACAGCGACCGCTCGGAAAGCGATCCGGTATTCATGGGGCTGGTAAGCGTACTACGCCAAACCTGGAACTCCCAAAAGTAGCGCACTGCAATGTAACGCTGCAAAGTAAAAAGGCCTACATCGCTGTAAGCCTTTGAGATACTGGTGCGCCCGGCAGGATTCGAACCCACGACCCCTTGGTTCGTAGCCAAGTACTCTATCCAACTGAGCTACGGGCGCCTTGTGAAGGCAGGATTATAACAAAAAGTGTGCGCCCTGCGTGTTTCTATTGGCATTCTTGGAATGCAGCGCGTAGCGCGTAGGATGGGTTGAGCGTAGCGATACCCATCAATCTGCTCTCATGGAAAAAGTGAAACGGGTATTCTCCAACGACATACGATTGTGCATATAATGACACAATGGAAATCGTATGGGACCCTGACAAAGCCTCGGACAACCCGAAAACTCATGCGGGCGTGACATTTGAAGAGGCTACTCCGGTTTTTTTTGATCCCTACGCGCTCACCCACGAAGATCGCGACGCTCGCAGCGAACACCGATTTGTTACGTTGGGCATGGGTGGCAAAGCAAGGCTTTTGGTCGTCGTGCACACATTTCGCGGTGAGACGATTAGAATAATTTCCGCATGGAAAGCAAATTTACCTCAACGGAGGCGCTATGAAAGCCAGTTCTGACAAAGAATTTGAACGCTTCAAAAATCTCGACTTTGCCAATGCCAAGCCAGTGGCTAAGACCGCACACCTGCATCGGCTCCAAACGGTTTCCGGTTTAAAGTCGCGCATCACAATGCGGGTGGATAGCGATGTTTTGGCTGTTTTCCGGGCGCGCGCCGAACTGTCAGGCGGAAGCTATCAGACTCTCATGAATGATGCTTTGAAGCAGTTCGCGCAGGGAATCACCTTGGCTGAGATGCTAGACAATAGCGTGCGTAAGACTATCGATACCTGCCTGACTGGCCGTTCAAGCGGGCGTAGCGCGAAGCGGCGCACCGCTTGATCCCAATAACGCCGCTTTGAAATAGTCGCCCTCCACAGTCCACCGGTTACTACACCCCCTTAGGAGATCAAAATGAAAAAAATCCTTTCCCTCCAAGCATGGCTAAGTTGCGCCACACTCGCGGCTATGCTGCTGGTCGCGCCTGTTATCCAAGCCAAGACCTTGCGCTGGGCCAGCCAGGGCGATGTACTCACCATGGATCCGCACTCGCAGAACGAAGGTTTGAACAACACCATTTCGGAATACGTGTACGAGCCGCTGGTGACGCGAGGCAAAACGCTTGCCATCGAACCGGCGCTGGCGCTTTCCTGGCAACAAACTGATCCGACCACGATGCGCTTCAAACTGCGCGACAAGGTGACGTTTCACAATGGCGCCGCCTTCAGCGCCGACGACGTGGTGTTCTCCATTACCCGTGCGCTGGAAAAAACCTCGGATTTTTCGGCATACATGCAAGGCGTAGTGGGCGCCAAGAAAGTCGATAACCTGACGGTGGACATCATCAGCAACGGCCCCAATCCAACGCTCATCGACCAGCTCACTGAAGTACGCATCATGAATAAAGCCTGGGCGGAAAAATACAACGCCCAGCGCCCGCAGGATTTCAAGAACAAGGAAGAAACCTTCACCGCGCGCAACGCCAACGGCACCGGGCCCTATGTGCTCAAGACGCGCGAAGCGGATGTCAAAACCGTGTTGGTGAAAAATTCCAACTGGTGGGGCAAGATTGAAGGCAACGTCGATGAAGTGATCTATACCCCGATAAAATCTGACTCGACGCGCGTCGCCGCGCTGCTGTCGGGCGAGCTTGATCTGGTGCTCGATCCGCCAGTGCAAGACCTGCCCAATCTGAAAAAAAGCGGCGCCATTAAAATTATCGAGGGCAATGAAAATCGCACCATTTTCCTCAACTTCGATCAAGGCCGCGACGAGCTGTTGTATTCCAATGTCAAGGGCAAGAATCCTTTCAAGGAGCAGCGCGTACGCCTGGCGATGGCGTATGCCATAGATGTTAACGCCATCAAAACGCAGATCATGCGCGGCATTTCCACGCCGACCGGCTCGATGATAGCGCCGCAGGTGCGCGGCTATTCCAAGGATTTTGAGAAGCGCTGGTCGCTGGATCTGGTCAAAGCCAAAGCGCTGATGAAGGAAGCGGGTTATCCCAACGGCTTTGAAGTCACGCTAGACTGCCCCAACAACCGCTATATTAACGACGAAAAAATCTGCCAGGCGCTGGCTGCGATGCTCGCCAAAATCGACATCAAAATCAAACTCAATTCCATGCCGCGCGCCTTGTTCTTCCCCAAGATTCAAAAAGCCGACACCAGCATGTATCTTCTCGGCTGGGGTGTGCCGACCTTCGATGCGCTGTACACGCTGCAAAGCATCATGCATACCAAGGGCGCAGGCGGTGATGGCTCGTGGAACTACAGCTCCTACTCGAATGCAAAACTTGATGCGCTGGTAGACCAGCTCAAAACCGAAAGCGATTTCACCAAGCGCGCAGCCATCGCCAAGGAAGCTTTCATGATAGACATTGCCGATGTCGGCCACATCCCCATCCACCACCAGGTGATTCCGTGGGCGATGAAGAAAAATGTGACTGCAGTACACCGCGCCGATAACCGCATGCTCGCCAAGTGGGTGCGCGTTGATTGAGGGGAATGTAGGAGCGGGCTTG
>JAYWAM010000298.1:0-26078 GCA_043782425.1 Betaproteobacteria bacterium | reverse complement strand
CCGCGAATAGTTGTTATCGCGGGCAAGCCCGCTCCTACGAGGAAGCGTTAATTTTTGTATTCGTAACTGAAACGTTGGGCGATAAATAGCAGCAGTTGCTCAAGCAACAGACCAACTATGCCGACGACGAAAATGGCGATAATGATGTGCTCAACATTGAGGTTGTTCCATTCATCCCATACCCAGAAGCCGATACCCACGCCGCCGGTGAGCATCTCGGCGGCTACAATCACCAGCCACGCCACGCCGATTGAAAGGCGGATGCCGGTGAGAATGTAAGGCAAGGCTGCGGGCAACAAAATACTCGTCGCCACTTTCCACTCCGACAGGTTGAGCACCTTGGCGACATTCAGATAATCCTGCGGTACGCGCGCCACACCGACCGCCGTGTTGATGATGATCGGCCAGATGCTGGAAATGAAAATCACCCAGATCGCCGCAGGATTGGCAGCCTTGAAAACCAGCAGCCCGATGGGCAGCCAGGCGAGCGGCGAAACCGGGCGCAGCAGGCTGATGATGGGTGAAGTCATAGCGTTAAGAAACTTGAAGCGGCCTATCATGAAGCCCAGCGGGATGCCCACCAAGGCGGCCATGCCAAAGCCGATGCCGACACGCCCTAGCGAATTCAGAATATTCCAGCCTATGCCCTGATCGTTCGGGCCTTTTTGGTAGAACGGATTGCTGAACACTTGCAGCGCCGACGCCCAGGTTTTGGCAGGTCCGGGTAGATTGGGGCTGAATTGCGCCACCATCGCCCATAGTCCGATGAAAGCAGCGATGCCGATCAGGGGCGGAATAAGCAGCGCCATGATACGGATGGCGAAGGACCATAAGCCACCCAGGGGACTGGGCGGCTTGGCGACGGCCAGTTTCAGCGCCTCACGTGGCGCGGGTTGTGAAGCGGGCGCAGGCACGTTAATCGCACCGCTTCCCTTGATGGCGACCGAGTTCATAGGTTTTCCTAAGCTTTGATTTTGAATGACGCTGCGTACTTCTTCGGATCCTTGCCATCCCACACCACGCCATCGATGAGCCTTGCGGTGCGCATGGCATCCTTGGGCACGGCGGCTTTGGCCATTGCTGCGGCCTCTTTGTAGAGCTTGATCTGGTTCACCGACTGCGCCACCTTGAGATAATCCGGATCTTCCTTGAGCAAGCCCCAGCGTTTGTGCTGGGTGAGGAACCACATGCCGTCGGAAAGGTAGGGGAAGGTGACCAAGCCTTCGTTATAGAACTTCATGTAATCCGGGTCTTTCCATTTCCTGCCGATGCCGTTGTCGTATTCCCCGGCCAGGCGCTGATCAATCACATCGACAGGACAATTGACATACGACTTGTCGGCGATAATTTCGGCGACTTTTTTGCGGTTGGACATGATGTCGATGAACTGGCTGGCGTCGATAATCGCCGCAATCATGGCGCGCGCGGTGTTGGGATTTTTCTGCACGAACTCGGCGGTGGCGCCCAAAGTTTTTTCCGGATGATCCTTCCAGATGCCTTGAGTGGTCTCAGCAGTAAAGCCGATTTTGTCGTAGATGGCGCGGTTGTTCCACGGCTCGCCGACGCAGTAACCATCCATGTTGCCGACACGCATGTTGGCGACCATTTGCGGTGGCGGCACCACAATATTTTTAACATCCTTGAAAGGATCGACACCGTAAGTCGCCAGCCAGTAATACAGCCACATGGCATGAGTGCCGGTAGGGAAGGTCTGCGCGAAAGTGTATTCGCGTTTTTCCTTGTCGATCAGCGCCTTGAGCGATGGGCCATCCTTGACGCCCTTCTCAAACAATTTGTTCGACAGCGTCACGGCCTGGCCGTTATGGTTCAGGCTCATCAGCACAGCCATGTCTTTTTTCGGCCCGCCCGCGCCCATGTGCACGCCATAGATCAATCCATACAGAGCATGCGCCGCATCGATCTCGCCGTTGACCAGCTTGTCGCGCACCGACGCCCACGAGGCTTCTTTGGAGGGGATGATTTTGATGCCGTACTTTTCGTCGAACTTCATCACCGAAGCGATCACCAGCGACGCGCAATCGGTAAGCGGAATGAAGCCGATTTTTACTTCCTTCTTTTCCGGCGCATCCGAGCCCGCAGCCCAGGCGGCGCTGCGCACACCGGCAGGGAGCAAAGACATGAGGGCAGCGGCGCCCAGTACACCGCCAGCCTGCTTGATAAAGTCGCGCCGACCCTGAGGCGCGACTTCGGCAGCAATTTCTTTAACCTGCGGCGCGGTTTCTACTGTGGGGCTTTTCATTCCATCTTCCATCATGTTTCTCCGATCAAGTGAGAAATTCGTGGTGCAAAAAAAACGCCCAAGCAGAAGGCAGATTCGTCTTCTTGCTTGGACGTCGTTGTCCGTATTGCTTCGCCGTCGTTGGCGAGGCACTCACATCCTGGTATGCAAAACCGATGCCAACACGAAACTTCAGCCTAGCGCATTGTTTTCAATCTAAAACAAACTGGCGATACTGCTGATGACGAAGTTGAAGAGAAATCGGAATAAGTCCAAAACCATGCACGCGCATGCTGCGATGCACCATTTTCGACCATTTGCTATTCGCCATTAGCCGAGCACTTTGGCGCTGCCAATAACTTGCTGCGCCGCTTCAGCCATCTTGATGCCGCGATCCATGGCGAACTTGCGCAGCCTGCGGAAAGCTTCATCCTCGGTCACATCGGCCTGACTCATAATGATGCCTTTGGCGCGCTCAGTCAGTTTGCGTTCCAAGAGCGCGCCCCTGGCGTCGGCAAGCTCACGTTTAAGCGATTGCTCTGTCCCGAAACGCTCAATCGCAACATTGAGAATAGGCTGGATACGCTCGGCAGAAAGCCCATCAACGACATAGGCGGTGACACCGGCACGAATGGCGCAGCGTATGGTTTCCCCCTCACGATCAGCGGCAAACATCACGATGGGGCGCGGCTGGTCACGCGAGATGAGCGCGATGTGTTCAATGACATCGCGTGACGGCGATTCGGTGTCGATGATAATCACATCGGGCGCGCACAGCCTGACCTGCTCATACAGCTCAAGCGCAGAATTGAGTACGCAAATGACTTCATAGCCGTCATCTGCCAGCGCCTCTCGCACGCACGCTGCACGCTCGATCTGGTCATCGACCAACATGATTTTCAACACCGGCTGCACCCTGTTCATAAGAATATGTCGCTACCTCAACACTTCTTACAGCAACTCTCGTGCCAGGCGCATTTGTGCGTCACGCGATATTCGCAGCCACGCTCTAGGTTTGTTTATTTTGGAGTGCGGAGACATGTCACCGCGAGTGTGATTCACATTACAAATCTTCGTCGTCCCAGCCCCCGCTGGGACGACGGGTCGGTAGTTAGCGCGACTTGATGGAATTACCGTCGCCAGCCTTGCTCTTGTCAATGATCTGGTAGAACACTTCGTTGTGCTTAATCATGCCCAACTCAACGCGGGCGCGCTCTTCCACCGCTTCCAGTCCTTGCTTGAGATCTTTGACTTCGGCATCAAGGCCGTCATTGCGTGCGGCCAACTGGCGATTGCTGTCTTTCTGCGCTTCGACCTGGCGGCTCATATCCCACGCCCGCAGCCAGCCGCCTTTGCCGATCCACTGCGGATACTGGATCAGGACAATGAGACCGAGCAAGATGTAACTAAGATACTTCAATGCTGATTCCTTACTCCTCTATTCTCCCGGAGGAAGAACTATCTGTCGCGCTGACGCGCGCCTGCATCGTTCAGCGCAATTGATAAAACGCCGCGCGTCCGGCAAAGCTCGCCGCCTCGCCCAGCTCTTCTTCAATGCGCAAAAGCTGGTTGTATTTGGCCATGCGATCAGAGCGCGACGCCGAGCCGGTTTTGATCTGTAGCGCATTGGTGGCGACCGCGATATCGGCAATGATGGTGTCCTCGGTTTCACCCGAGCGATGTGAGATCACGGCAGTGTAGCCGGCGCGCTTGGCCATCTCGATGGCGGCGAAAGTTTCGGATAGCGTGCCGATCTGGTTTACCTTGATGAGGATGGAGTTGGCGACGCCGCGCGCGATGCCCTCGCGCAGGATCTTGGTGTTGGTGACAAACAGATCGTCGCCTACCAACTGCACATTCTTGCCTAGGCGTTCGGTGAGCACTTCCCAGCCGTCCCAGTCGTCCTCGGCCATGCCGTCTTCAATGCTGACGATGGGGTATTTGTCCACCCAGGTGGAAAGCACATCGACAAACTGCGCTGAGGTATAAGAGAGCTTCTCTGCTTCGAAGCGATACTTGCCTTCCTTGCGAAATTCGCTCGCGGCGCAATCGATGCCGATGAGCACATCGCTGCCCGCAAGATAGCCGGCTGCATCGATGGCCTTCATGATGTATTGCAACGCCGCTTCGTTGTTGGGCAAGCTGGGAGCAAAGCCGCCCTCGTCGCCCACGGTGGTGGACTTGCCTTCCTTGTGGAGAATTTCTTTCAGGGCATGGAAGATTTCCACGCCGCAGCGCAACGCTTCGCGGAAGCTCGGCAGCCCGGCGGGAATAATCATGAATTCCTGCATATCGAGCGAGTTGTTGGCGTGCGCGCCGCCGTTGATGACGTTCATCATCGGCACCGGCATTTGCATCGGCGCCGCGCCGCCGAGGTAACGATACAGCGACAGGCCGGATTCTTCGGCAGCGGCTTTCGCCACCGCCATTGAAACGGCGAGGATTGAATTGGCGCCGAGCCGCGCCTTGTTCTCCGTGCCATCTAGTTCAATCAGCGTGCGGTCGATGAAGGATTGCTCTGCGGCGTCAAGACCAATGATGGCCTCGCAGATTTCGGTGTTGACGTTCTCCACCGCGTGCAACACGCCTCGGCCCAGATAGCGCTGCGTATCCTTGTCGCGCAGCTCAATGGCTTCGCGCGAACCGGTCGAGGCGCCCGAGGGCACGGCGGCACGCCCGATCACGCCCGATTCGAGCAACACGTCGGCCTCCACCGTAGGGTTACCGCGTGAATCGAGAATTTCTCTTGCTACTACGTCAACAATGGCAGTCATTTAGTTTTCTCAAATAATTAAAACGAAAATCTTTAACCACTAAGCACACTAAGAAAATCAGCGCCGTAGGATGGGTTGAGCGCAGCGATACCCATCACCGTCTCTGGATTACGCCGAGCGGGAGGGCGGATGGTTGGTTGTTGTATTGATGGGTATCGCTGCGCTCAACCCATCCTACGGGTTCTGTTTCGTCTGTGTTCATCTGTGTTCTCGGTGGATCTCTTTTCTCATCGGGCTAGGCTCATCAGTCAAAAAGCATCCATGGAATCTGAATAGTTACAATATGATTTGCATCGCTACAGCCGCTGCTCAACAAAGCCGTGTTTCTTTACCAGCACATCGATTTCTTTCAGCGTGGCGAGTAGTTCTTTCATGCGTTGCAGCGGCCAGGCGTTGGGGCCATCGGATAATGCCTTGTCGGGGTCGGGGTGGGTTTCCATGAACAAGCCGGAAATACCGCTGGCGACTGCGGCGCGCGCCAGCACTGGCACATGCTCGCGCTGCCCGCCGCTGGTGCTGCCCTGCCCGCCGGGCAACTGCACCGAGTGCGTCGCATCGAACACCACCGGGCACTGCGTCTCGCGCATGATGGCGAGCGAGCGCATGTCGGAAACCAGATTGTTATAACCAAACGATGCGCCGCGTTCGCACACCATGATGTTGTCGCTGCCGCTGGCTTGCCTGGCTTTATCGACAACATGCTTCATGTCGTGCGGCGCAAGGAACTGGCCCTTCTTGATGTTGACCGGCTTGCCTGCGGACGCAACGGCGTGGATGAAATTGGTCTGGCGGCACAGGAAGGCCGGCGTTTGCAGCACATCCACCACAGACGCTACTTCCGCCACTTCCTGCTCGGTATGCACATCGGTGAGAATCGGCACGCCAAGCTGCTTGCGTACTTCGGCAAGTATGCGCAGCCCCTCCTGCATGCCCGGCCCGCGGAACGATTGGCCTGAGCTGCGGTTGGCCTTGTCGTAGGACGACTTGAAAATAAAGGGAATGCCCAGCTCGGCGCAGATTTCCTTGAGCTTACCGGCGCTGTCCATTTGCAGTTGTTGCGACTCAACGACGCAGGGGCCGGCTATTAGAAAAAAAGGTTTGTCCAGCCCGACTTCAAAACTGCACAACTTCATTTCACCACTCCAACTTAGAAAGACTCCCTCCCCCCAAAGACGGGAGAGGGGATACGCTTATTTGCTGATCTGCGCTCGATGCAGAATTGAAGATTTCTTGATGGCCTTTGTGTTCTTTGTGGTTCAAGTTTTTTACCATGCCAGCCAAGACATTCCCATCAAGTAAGAGAACCCGCATGCACTTTAGGCACGGTGCTGCCGCCCACCACGCGCAACGCCGCCTCACCGTGTACGCGCTTATGTTGCTCCAGCGCAGCGTTGATAAAAGAGATAAACAGCGGATGCCCTTTATGCGGCGTGGAGGTGAATTCAGGGTGAAACTGGCAGCCGTAAAACCACGGATGGTCGCTCAGCTCGATCATTTCGGTAAGCGCTTCGGCGTTGGTGCGCGCGCTCACCACCAGGCCCGCCGCTTCGAGGCGAGACACGTAGTGATTGTTGACTTCATAGCGGTGGCGATGACGCTCGCTCACGGTATCGCTGTTGTATATGCGCCGCGCCAAAGTATTGGGCTTTAGCGTGCACGGCTGCGCGCCCAGGCGCATGGTGCCGCCGAGATTTGAGTTGGCGTCGCGGCGCTCGATGCGGCCATCGTGCGCTTGCCACTCGGTGATGAGCGCGATGACCGGGTGCGGCGTGTCGGGATCGAACTCGGTCGAATTGGCGCCTTTCAAGCCCACCACGTTGCGTGCATATTCGATGGTGGCGATCTGCAAGCCCAGGCAAATGCCAAGATAAGGCACCTTGTTCTCGCGCGCCAGTTTCACCGCAGCGATCTTGCCCTCGGTGCCGCGCTTGCCGAATCCGCCCGGCACCAGAATGGCGTCCATTCCTGCGAGACAAGCGACGCCGTCTTTTTCAATGACTTCAGAATCGATGTAATGAATTTTTACGCGCGTGCGCGTGTGTATGCCGGCGTGGATCAGCGCTTCGGTCAGCGATTTGTAAGAATCAGCCAGATCGACATACTTGCCCACCATGGCAAGGTTGATTTCGTGCTCGGGATTCTCAAGCGCATTGACGACACCATCCCACATGGAAAGATCGGCGGGACGCGGCGTGAGATCGAGCTTGCGGCAGACGATTTCGTCGAGCCCCTGCTTGTGCAGAATCGAGGGAATTTTGTAGATGCTATCCACGTCGTAGCAGGAAATCACCGCGCCTTTTTGCACATTGGTGAACAGCGCAATTTTGCTGCGCTCTTCCTCGGGCAGCGGACGGTCGCTGCGGCACATCACCACATCGGGCTGAATACCGATTTCGCGCAACTCTTTCACGCTATGCTGCGTCGGCTTGGTCTTGATCTCGCCCACCGAAGACAGATAAGGCACCAGCGTCAGATGGATATAGCAGGTGTTTTCGCGCCCCTCTTCAATGCCCATCTGGCGGATGGCTTCAAGGAACGGCAGCGATTCAATATCGCCCACTGTACCGCCGATTTCAATGATGCCGACCTCGGCCTCGGCGGTGGCGGTCTTGATGGAAAGTTTGATCTCGTCGGTGATATGCGGAATCACCTGCACCGTGCCGCCGAGATAATCGCCGCGCCGCTCTTTATTGATGACGCGCTCGTAAATCTGGCCGGTAGTGAAATTATTGGTCTTCCGCATCTTGGCGGTGATGAAGCGCTCGTAATGGCCCAGATCCAGATCGGTTTCCGCGCCGTCTTCCGTGACGAACACCTCACCGTGCTGAAACGGGCTCATGGTCCCCGGATCGACGTTGATGTAGGGATCGAGCTTAACGAGGGAGACCTTAATGCCGCGCGATTCGAGGATTGCTGCGAGTGAGGCGGCTGCAATCCCCTTGCCGAGGGAAGAGACCACACCGCCTGTGACAAAAACGTACTTGGTCATGATGACAACCCCAAGCTGGAAATTGCAATTATAGCGCACCCGCCCCTGGTGCGCCAAAGCTTCTCGCGGCGAAGGGTGCGATCCAAACTGATGTGAAACAAATTCAAGAACCTCCAAACAACTGCCATTCCCGCGAAAGCGGGAATCCATGTTCTGCTAGCAAAAAATAGTTCCCCGCTTTCGCGGGGATGACAAATTAGGCGAATTTATTCACGCTTCTATCAAATTTTTGGAAATACGCCACATCGGTTTGCATCGCCCCCCGCGGTGAATGGCGAGGCGACGGATCGTGGAAATGACAAATCAGAAGCTGTCCAGAGCTTCCTTAGCCACGCCTTCCAGTGCATTTACGCACGACGAAACCACCAAAACAGCACTAACATGACCAGCCCCGCCAGCAACCAGTAGTAAGAAAAAAATTTTTCGGTTTTGGTCGGCACACCTATGCCAGACCAGAGCTGTGCTTTCACCGACTCAAATTCAAAGTTCCTGGCGTTCATCAGCCCCAATACCGGGCTTACCTCCTTGCTTTCGGTAAAGTGGCTGGGCGAGGACGCTTTAGTGATGATTAATCGCTCACCTGCTTTCATGCCAGATTTTGAAAGCCCGGGAAAAGCCTGCAACTTTTTGACACCGTCTTCCATTTGCCAGCCTGACTGCCACAAGGTGGTCACATCGCCATCTGCACGAGCTTTGCCGGTGAGGGTCACGACTAGGGTATAGGGGCTGGAGGCGGCATCCGTCTTTAAGGCATCGCCTACCCAGTCTTCGGTATCCGCCAGCAAAGCGTTGATCAGCGTCGATTCCTGGGGATTGGGCGCGGATGGCTTGAACGCCGCAAATTTGGCGATCTGCTGTGACGAAAGGTCATACTCCGCAACCATTTTCTTCCCATATTCGCTGGGGTGCTGCGGCGCCTGCGCCGACGCATGCATCGCAGCCATTGCAAGCGAAACGCCCCATATGGCGCGCAGCAATGGAGCCAGGAAACGCGGACTTAAGAGATGCGGAAATTCAGACATTACAACATCACTCCTTGTGCGGGGAAAGATAACGGGCGACAACAGCAATTTATTTCTTGCGGTCCGCCGGGTGGTTTACGCCGTCGTGAGTTGGAACCAAACCTAAGTCGAAAGGATTCACCCCTTCAAGGCAACCGACATTGTAGCCATACTCTTGCGCATTGGAGCGCCGTTGATGATGCGTATAGATTCCGCAGCGCGAACAGAAGTAATGCTTGGCGGTCTTGGTGTTGAACTGATAGAGCTTCAGTACGTCTTCGCCTTTGACCACCCTCAAGCCTGAAAGCAGCACCGAAGCAACGACTGCACCCTTTCGCCTGCATATCGAACAATCACAATGGCGTGGGTTAACGATCCCATCCGGCAGATCAAGTTCGAGGACTACGGCGCCGCAGTGGCACGTAGCGCGATGTTTAGACTTTACCTCGGTTCCGCCGACGTTCTTGATCATTGCACTCTCTCTGTTGGGTTGGCTGGTTCTGTAGCTTGACGACGTTTCGTGTGGCGAATAGTGTTACGCGTAATGAAAATATCATAAGTCTGTTATATGCTGGCAGTTGACGTTGGTGAGCAAAGTCCGGAAACGGCCTGTTTTTTTGTTATGCTAGCTGCTGGACAACTACAGATACCACCATGATCTATCCCGAACTCTTTCATGACCTTGAGCGCGCCCGCTGGAATATGGCGGACGACATTCCCTGGCAACAATTCGACGGCGTGCGCCTGAGCGATGAACAGGCCATCACCATCAAGATGAACGCCATCACCGAGTGGTCTGCCTTGCCTGCCACCGAAATGTTTCTGCGCGATAACCAGGACGACAGCGATTTTTCGGCCTTCATGTCGATCTGGTTTTACGAGGAACAGAAGCACTCGCTGGTGTTGATCGAATACCTGAAGCGCTTCCGCCCCGATTTGGTGCCCAGCGAAGCCGAATTACACGCGGTGCGCTTCCCGTTTGACCCTGCCCCGCCGCTGGAAACGCTGATGCTGCATTTCTGCGGAGAAATCCGCCTCACGCAATGGTACCGGCGCGCCGCTCAGTGGCATACCGAACCAGTCATCAAAAAAATCTACGAAACCATTTCGCGGGACGAGGCGCGCCATGCCGGCGCTTACCTGCGCTACATGCGTCGCGCGGTGGAAAAATACGGCCTTGAAGCCATGGCGGCATTCTCCAAAATTGGCGTGCTGATGGCCAGCGCCGGGCGTAGCGGCAAGCCTTTGCATCCCACCAACTTGCACGTCAACAAGGCGCTTTATCCGCGCGATACCGTGCAAAGCAAACTGCCCGATCCCGATTGGCTGGAACGCTGGCTCGATTTGCAAATCCGTTTCGACAAGGTGTGGGAGCATCGCGTCATCAACGGCATACTCAAGCAGATGTCCACCCTGTTTGAGCGCACGTTTCATAGCGCCACTGACCTCAACCGCTTTCGCAAAGAACTCATCGCCCGCCTCGCTGCGCTGCCACCGGTCATAGCGCGAGCCTGAACGCTGCACGCCAAGAGGCCCTGCGGAATTAATTTGCACCAATGTACGAACCCGTTTGACTCGTGCCGGACCTATCGAGCATTACATAATTTTGTGACGCTTTTCCCACCCTCACCCCAGCCCTCTCCCGCCCAGGCGGGAGAGGGGGCTTACTCCCTCTCCCCGGAAACGGGGAGAGGGTTGGGGTGAGGGGGTGACCGCACCGCGAGGTTGCTAGTCCGTGAATCATCCTACCTTTGAAGCCAAGCTGTGCGCGCCGCAAGATTTGGTTGCGCGCGTGCAAACTTTGCCGCGTCCTTTGGTATTCACCAACGGCGTGTTCGATATTCTGCATCGCGGCCATGTCACCTATCTGGCGCAAGCGCGCGCGCTCGGCGCAGCGCTCGTGGTGGCGCTTAACTCCGATGCCTCAGTGAGAAGCCTCGATAAGGGAGCGGACCGGCCCATCAATAATCTGGAAGACCGCATGGCAGTCATCGCCGCGCTGCAATGTGTCGATCTGGTAACCTGGTTTGAAGAGGACACGCCGCTGCAACGTATCCGCGAAGCGCATCCCGATAGACTGGTGAAAGGCGGCGACTGGCCGCTGGACAAAATCGTCGGCAGCGCTGAAGTGCGCGGCTGGGGCGGCAGCGTGCACGCCATCGCGTTTCAGTTCGAGCGCTCCACCACCGCCACGCTGGCAAAAATCCGCAACGCCAGGTGATAGACCGGGGTCATATGGGCGCCTCTAAAAATTCAGAGTTCGCCCAAATACAAGGCGCGGAAAAAATTTCGCAGCGCCGCATATACATGATATGTAAGCAAGAAATTTTTTCCCGCAACGCCGCAGTTGGGATGAAATCTAGATTTTTCGAGGTGCCCATATGTCGTTAACAGCACAAGCTTTCATCGCTCGCCTACATGGCATAGTCGGCGACGCCGGGCTAATTCGCGCTGCGGCGGATATGGCGCCTTACTTGCGCGATTGGCGCGGCAACTATAGCGGCGCAGCGCGCTGTGTGGTGCGCCCCGCCAGCAGCGCCGAAGTGGCGCAGGTCGTCAAACTCTGTCTTGAGGAGCGCATCGCCATCGTGCCACAAGGCGGCAACACCGGGCTGGTGGGCGCAGCAACACCCGATAACAGCGGCAACGCCATCGTGCTTGCGCTCACGCGCATGCAACGCATCCGCGCGCTCGATACCGTTAACAACACGCTGACCGCCGATGCCGGTTGCGTCCTACAAGCCATTCAGCAGGCCGCCGCAGCGCAAGACAGATTGTTTCCGCTCAGCCTCGCCGCCGAAGGCAGTTGCACAATTGGCGGCAATCTTTCCACCAACGCCGGCGGCACCGCCGTGCTGCGCTACGGCAATACACGCGACCTGGTGTTGGGGCTGGAAGCGGTGCTGCCTAACGGCGAAATCTGGGATGGCTTGCGCGGCTTGCGCAAGGACAACACCGGTTATGATCTCAAGCAGCTTTTCATCGGCGCCGAAGGCACGCTGGGCATTATCACCGCCGTGGTGCTGAAACTGTTTCCCCAGCCGCGCTCAACTTGCACCGCACTGGTGGCGCTGCCCGATCCCGCTGCGGTGGTAGCGCTGCTTGCTGAAGTTCGCGCAGCGCTGGGTGAGCGCCTGACTGGTTTCGAGATGATGTCGCGCATTTGCCTGGATCTGGTGGTCAAACATTTCCCGGCGACGCTAGAGCCGTTTGCCGCGCGCCACCCCTGGCAGGTGCTGCTTGAATTGAGCGACACACTCAGTGCTGCCGGGCTAGAAGAGCGCCTCGCGCAAGTGCTGGAAAAAACCCTCGAAAATGATCGCGCGCGCGACGCAGTTATCGCCACAAGCCAGACGCAGGCGCAAGCCATGTGGAGCATACGCGAGCACATTCC
This sequence comes from Betaproteobacteria bacterium, assembly GCA_043782425.1. Lineage (GTDB taxonomy): Bacteria > Pseudomonadota > Gammaproteobacteria > Burkholderiales > Usitatibacteraceae > JAYWAM01. The sequence goes on along the minus strand of JAYWAM010000298.1, from coordinate 13,681 downwards.
CTTAGCTGAAAAGCTCGAAGGCAAGAGCGTGAAGCACGATATTTCGCTACCGATCTCAAGCATCGCCGCATTCAACGCGCGTAGCGATGCGGCTCTGCACGCCGCCCTGCCGGGTGCAACCCTTATCTGCTTCGGCCATGTGGGTGATGGCAACCTGCATTACAACCTCGCCTTCCCCGGCAGCGCACCGACCGCTGCCCAGACGAGCGCGGCCAACGGCATCGTCTATTCATTGCTCGACGAGATGGGCGGTAGCATCAGCGCCGAGCACGGCCTGGGGCAAATGAAACGCGAAGAAATCACGCGGCACAAAAGCATCGTCGAGATGGAACTGATGCGCTCTATCAAGCGCACGCTCGATCCCTACAACATCATGAATCCTGGCAAGGTGTTATAGCTCAAGGGTGCCCTCAATATTTTTTCAGCGGATAGGGCAGGCCCTTGAAAGGCGGCTCGCGCCCGCACAAGGCTTCGAGCATGATGAGTTCGTCATCGGTGTGATTGAGGAAAGGCCCGTCTTCAACTTTCATACTGTCGCCATCATCGGAAAGCCACAGCGGCGATTCATGGTGCGTGGTTTTAACGGTTCTTGTTTGCATATTCTTTCCGTCAATCTCCGCCTCGCCATAGCAAAGACAAAAGTAAGTTCTTTTCTCCACCGCCTCGATGTACATCCCGGTGCCGCGTATGCCTATGGTGCCCACCGGGACGCGTACCTGTAAACGCCGGGAATCGCGTTTTTTGGAGAACACGGAAAGTATCTTTCCTGTAACGATTTGTATGGCGTCCAGCGTGGCTGATCTTGGCTGGAACTCGACATTAGTGTTCTCGCGCAGCAAAAACGCATCGCCTTCGATCACCACTATGCCCTTGCTCGCCTTGCCGGTAACGACGCGATCACCGCGCTTGACCGGGGCGCCTGGCTTAACGGAAATGCCGTTTACGGTGACGCTGCCTTGCAGAGAATGCAGCGCAGAAACAGGGGGAATATCGCCTTTGGCCAGCGCCTCGCGGATGACACCCGAAATACCCGCCGGGCCGAGCAGGCCGAGCGCGCTCCATTGCAACAGCAGCCGACGACGCAACATCGAAGGTGAAAGATTTGATATTTTATTCATGGTTGCTCCCTCCCTGTTGAGGATCGATACTCCGCAGGCCCGGTTTCGGATGCGCTGCGCCGTAAAAAAACAATATCCCACACGCCATGCCCGAGCTTCAGGCCACGCTTTTCAAACTTGGTAAGCGGACGATAGCCGGGTCGCGGCGCAAAGCCGCTGACGCTGTTTTTTAGTAAGGGTTCGCCTGAAAGTACCGCCAACATCTGTTCAGCATACTCCTGCCAATCGGTGGCGCAGTGAAAGTAAGCGCCGCTGTTGAGGCGGGCGGCAACCAGCGCCGCAAATTCAGGCTGCAGCAGGCGGCGCTTGTGATGGCGCTTTTTGGGCCAGGGATCGGGAAAGAAAAGATGCACGCCAGCGAGCGAGTGCGGCGCGATCATGTGGCGCAGCACTTCGACCGCGTCGTGCTGGATGATACGCACATTGCCCAGTTGCTGTTCTTCGATTTGCTTGAGCAAACTGCCTACGCCGGGCGCATGCACCTCGATACACAGAAAATTGTGCTGTGGCTGCGCCGCAGCGATGGCGGCGCTGGTCTCGCCCATGCCAGAGCCGATTTCGACTATGGTGGGCGCGCTACGCCCGAAAAGCTGGGTGAAATCCAGTATGGCCGGGGCAAAGGCCACGCCGAAGCGCGGCATCAGCGCCTCGCAGGCGCGTTGTTGTCCTGGCGACATGCGCCCCTGACGCAGCACGAAGCTGCGGATCGGCCTACGCAGGTTTTCGGGGTGAGCTGATTTATTGGAATCTTCCACGGTGCGCAATTATACGCGGCGATAAATCCTTTACTGGCCATGTATGCCGGTAAAATGGCGCGATGAAACAACTCATCGTCAAACCAGGGCGCGAAAAATCCTTGTTGCGCCGCCATCCGTGGATTTTCTCCGGCGCCATGCACAACATCAGCGCCGACGTACAGGCGGGTGAAACCGTAACTGTGCGCGCGGCAGACGGCAGGTTTCTCGCCTACGCCGCCTACAGTCCGCAATCGCAAATAGTCGGGCGTGTTTGGAGTTTCAAAGAAAGCGACGTGATTGACGCGGCCTTTGTTGCAGCACGCGTGCGCAGCGCAATAGTAGCGCGCGCCGCCATCCAAAATACTAATGCGCTACGCCTGATTCACGCCGAGTCCGATGGCCTGCCGGGCTTTATCGTCGATCGTTATGACGACGTGCTGGTCATGCAATGTCTGACAACGGGCGCGGAATGGTGGCGCGAAAGCATTATCGATGCGCTGCTTGCCGCCACCGGCATTGCGAATGTTTTCGAGCGCTCCGATGCCGATGTGCGTGTGCTCGAAGGGCTGGCGGCGCGTAGCGGAATATTGCGCGGCAGCGTGCCCGATACACCTTTGCAGATAGAGGAAAACCAGCTCAAGTTTAGCGTTGATGTGCGCAGCGGGCACAAAACCGGTTTTTATCTCGATCAGCGCGACAGCCGCGCTTTAATCAGGCAATGGGCTGCGGGCCGCGAAGTGCTCAACTGTTTTTGCTACACCGGCGCCATCAGCGTCGCCGCGCTGGCGGGCGGCGCCAAGCAGGTGCTTTCCATCGACAGCTCGGGGCCGGCGTTGCAGATAGGCGCTGAAAATTTGCGTCTCAATGGATTGGATAGCAGCAAGGCGCAATGGATGGAGGCCGATGTGTTCACCGCACTGCGGCTACTACGCGACCAGGCGCGCAGCTTCGATTTTATTATTCTAGATCCGCCCAAGTTTGCGCCCACCGTGCAGTTTGTCGAGAAGGCTGCGCGCGCCTACAAAGACATCAACTTGCTGGCGTTCAAATTGCTGCGTCCCGGCGGCTTGCTGGCGACCTTTTCGTGTTCCGGCGGCGTGAGCGCCGAACTGTTTCAGAAAATTGTCGCCGGTGCGGCGCTCGATGCCGATGTCAACGCACGCATTTTGCAGCGCCTGGGCCCCGGCGAGGACCATGCGGTGGCGCTCAACTTTCCGGAAGGCGATTACCTGAAGGGATTGCTGCTACGCAAAGCGGGGGGCGGCGGCCAGGCGGCTTGGCGATCTCAATAGTAGGGTGCGCTTGCGCACCTTGCAATTACGCTACCTTGGCCGAAAAGTGGGCCACAAGTCCAATCTCAAAGGCATTCATTAGGTCATGAATCCCGGCCTCGCTATAAACGCGCTTCTCGCCAACGAGATCAAAGATTTTGGCGTCCAGAACCAGCACTAACTCTGCGTTGTGAACGAAGCTCGAACGCGCCTGGTATAAGAGGCTTGCGAGCCCGCTCTCAGTCGCAGGCTTGCCGTTTATCGTGAATTTCGCAAGTAAAGCGTGGCGCGGATTATCGGGCAAAGAGGACAGGAACTTGCGTAGCCGTTTTGTTGCCCCGTAATTTTTATTGTAAGAGTCAGACAGCTTTTTCAGACGTGCGGAGCCTGGAATTGGGAAGCTTCCTTTGTTTTCCGGTCTCAGCAGATACTCCACGAGATTTTTCCACTTCGGATTATCATCATAGACGGACTCGATCAGAGCGCACAGCACAGTAAGCTTGAACGAGTTCGTGAAATAACTGATGATCGGATTTGATCGATGTGGAACATTAACAACCCAGTCGCCTCGTTTGCAGAGAAAAAGGTAGTTTGAGGCGATTCGAAGAGACCGATCTTTGTCCTCGTCCTTCGCAATGGTGGCGTAGAACGAGTCGAATTCGGCGCGCGACGCGAATTGATCGGCGAGAGCCTCGTATGCATCCTGCTTGAAAATCGGATCATCGAGGTATTTGAGTTTCATAGCAGAATTAAAGGCTCCAGGCTCGAACTAATTTTCGCTGGGGTTGTATGGAGAAGGGAGAAAACCCCACACCTGCTACTTGGGTAGCGGCTAAGAGATGGGCCGCGGACCTTCGCTCGTCCGATTCAGCCGATGACCTGCGCGATGACTTCTCGCAGGGTGCGCAAATCGGCGGTCGAGAGCGCTCCCATAGTGCGCACAACGAGACCTTGTTCGATGGTCGTAAAAACCGGTTTAAGCACGGAAGGCTTGATAAGTCCAGCGGCCTGCCAGTCGGCGAGGATTGCTTCACCGAAGCCGAGCGGCGTGCGCGCCTGGCTCGTGATGGCCATGATGACGAGATCGCGCCGACTGGCGTTGTAGGCGTTACTGGAAACGATACTGGCGGGCCGCCTTTTCGCTCCCGACTGATCGGTGAAAGGAAACGGCACCAACACTACGTCGCCAAAGGAATGCGCCATCTTCACATGCGATCGTAAGCAGCGTCTTCGTCGTTGTTCCACACTGCCGAGAAACTCGCCTCGCTAGCCTTGGTCGCGGCCAGCGTGAGACGTTGCTCATGCTCGCGTGTACGTAGAAAATCGACGAAGTCCTCGACCTCCGCCATGCGTTGCGGCGGCAGCTGCCTGATCTTCTCAATTAACACCTGTTCGGTTGCGCTCATCGCTCTTGCTCCTATTGGTTAGGCACTACGGCTGCCGACCTTGGCTGGAAGAAAATAACACATAATCAGCCGTTGGGCTTCTTGTCGTTGTCGCTGGTAAAAAATCAGATGGCGAGCGCACTGTTTACTGCAAATTGGCAACCTTCCTGACCGCCTGCGCCGCGCTGGCATCCTGCGCCGCATAGCTTGCATGCGCCGCTGCTTCGGCTGCGCCTATTTCTACGGCAACGCCCATGCCCGCCAGAACCGAGGTGAGCGATGAGAGGCACAGCATCACGTTCTCCTGCTTGCACGAATAACCCATCAATCCAAAGCGCCAGATTTTTCCCGCCAGCGGGCCCAGCCCTGCGCCGATTTCGAGATTGAATTTATTCAGCAAGGTCTTGCGCACCTCGGCCTCATTGATGCCGTCTGGAACATAAACCGCGTTCATCTGCGGCAGGCGCTGCTCTGCTTTCACCAGATATTTTATGCCCATTGTTTCCAGTCCGGCCTTGAGCGCCAGGTGATGGCGCGTGTGGCGCGCCCAGGTGTTCTCCAGGCCTTCCTCCTTGAGCAGCAGCAGCGCTTCGTGCAGCCCGAACAATCCGTTGATCGGCGCGGTGTGGTGATAGGTGCGGTTTGTGTTGCCCCAATAGTTGAGCACCAGGTTGAGATCCATGAACCAGCTATGCACCTTGTCGCTGCGCGCTTTGACGTGCTCGACAAAGCGCTCAGAAAACGAAACCGGCGACAGACCCGGCGCGCACGAAAGACATTTTTGGCTGGCCGAATAGACGGCGTCTATGCCCCAGGCATCCACCATAATCGGCGTGCCGCCCAGCGAGGTCACGGCGTCGACAATGGAAAACGCATCGTGTTTACGCGCAATCGCGGCAAGCGTGGCGGCGTCGGACTGGCAGCCGGTGGAGGTTTCGGCGTGCACGAAGGCCAGCACTTTGGCGTCCGTGTTTTTCTTGAAAGCGTCCTCGACCTTGTTGGGATCGACCGGCTCGCCCCACGCATCTTCAACTACAACTGCTGTGCCGCCGGCGCGCTCAACGTTCTCGATCATGCGTCCGCCAAATACGCCGTTGCGCGCCACGATGACCTTGTCGCCGGGGCGCACCGCGTTGACAAAACAAGTTTCCATGCCGACCGACCCGGGGCCGGAAACCGGAAAGGTCAGGGCGTTATCGGTCTGGAAAGCATAGCGCAGCAAAGTCTTTAACTCTTCCATCATCCCGACAAAAATTGGATCGAGATAGCCGATGGTCGGCATGCTCATCGCCGCCAGTGCGCGCGGGTGGATTTCCGACGGGCCGGGGCCCATCAAGGCGCGCTGCGGGGCATGGAACGAAGTGATTTTGCGGGCGAGAGCATCTTGCTTCATGGCTGGAGTCCTGAGAGGAAATAGGAGTTACGGCAGGGGGAAAATTATATCATTTGAAAGTGTAACTATTCAGTGCCAACAAAAATAATGGAACGCAGATATAGAAAATATGCATAAATCAAACAAGAAAAATCATATTTAATCATAATTATCAGCGTCATCTGCGTTCTATTTTTTGGCCGCTGAGTAGTTACCTGAAAGTGATGCTGTCCGACACGGCGCTCGGTGCGCAAAACGCCTCCTCATCGAACACTATGTCGCCCGCCGCATCGGGTGCGCCGCCCGGCCTGGCGCCTTTGAAATCGAACAGGGAGTGATCCATGAGGTGCGTCGGCGCCACATTTTGCAGGCTGCGGAAAATCGACTCGATGCGTCCGGGGAAATTTTTCTGCCATTCACGCAACATGTGTTTCACCTGCTGGCGTTGCAGATTGTCCTGCGATCCGCACAGGTCGCAGGGGATGAGGGGGAACTGACGCAGCGCCGCGAAATCCTCGAGGTCGCGCTCATCGACGTAAGCCAGCGGGCGTATCACCACGTGCTTGCCGTCGTCCGAGACCAGCTTGGGCGGCATGGCTTTCAATTTACCGCCAAAGAATAGATTGAGAAACAGCGTCTGCAAAATGTCGTCGCGATGATGACCCAGCGCGATCTTGGTGGCGCCCATTTCGCTTGCCACACGATAGATCACACCGCGCCGCAGACGCGAACACAGCGAGCACATGGTTTTGCCCTCGGCAATCACGCGCTTCACCGTGCTATAGGTGTCCTGCTGTTCGATACGAAATTCGATGCCGCGCGAGCGCAGATAATCGGGCAGGACGTGTTCCGGATAGCCGGGGTGCTTCTGGTCAAGATTGAAGGCGAACACTTCAAACTTTACCGGTGCGCTGTCCTGCAATTGCAGCAACACATCGAGCAGCGCGTAGCTATCCTTACCACCCGACAGGCACACCATCACCTTGTCGCCCGCCTCTATCATGTTGAAATCGGCGATGGCTTGACCGGCCAGGCGGCGCAGGCGCTTTTGCAGCTTGTTGGCTTCAAGCTGCTGTTTTTGGGAGAAATGCACGTCGCGAGCGTTCATAGTGCGGCTATTTTACGCGCACCCCGCGCCGCGCGGAAATTTGCCAGGATGGGTGGTTAAGGCCGATGGCTCAAGCGTGCTACATCTGCATTATTGGCAAAAAAATGCTTGACATTGGAGTTGCCCTAAACTTTACAGTGATTCGTGTCCTGGCGATTTTGCCGGGCGCCAATACTATGGAGATCATATATGAGCACCCAACGAAAGGTAGAAGTATTCAGCGCAGGCTGCGCCGTCTGCGAAGACGTGGTTCGCATGGTCAAAGCAAGCGCATGCCCGTCCTGTGATGTGACGGTTCTCGACACCAATAAAGTCCAAGTTGCGCAGCGCGCCAAGGCCCTGGGTATTTCCAGAGTGCCCGCTGTAATCATCGACGGCAAACTGGCCGACTGCTGCGTCGGCGGCAAAGTCAGCGAAGCCACCTTGAAAGCGGCTGGCCTGGGGCAGGCGAAAGCATAACAGGATAGCCTTGACCCTGGAGTACACTCCAGGGTTTATTCTGTCATCTTGGGTAATACAAGGAGTTCGCCATGCTGACCATCGGCAAAATCGCTGAACAAGCGGGCCTCACGACCGACGCCATTCGCTATTATGAAAAGGAAGGACTGATTGCGCCGCTACAGAAGTCGGATGCCGGCTACCGTCTTTATAACGACGATGCACTACGCCGTCTTCATTTCATCAAGCAAGCGCAACAATGTGGATTCAGCCTGGCCGAGATTCTGCGCTTGCTAACATTGCAGCACTCTGACTCGTCCTGTTGCAACGACGTACGCCAGCTTGCCGTTGAAAAGAAGCTACAGTTGGAAACCAGAATACGCGATATGAAAGCCATGTCGTCAGCACTGGACGCATTAATCACCGGCTGCAATGTGGATGCGCAACCCGTGGATCAATGCACCATCCTGACTGCGCTGGAAGGCGTACAACATGACTAAAATCGAGGTGTTTGCATTGCCTGGCTGTTCGCGCTGTAGCACGGGGCTCGATGCGTTAAAAGAAATTGCCGAATCGTTCGGCCCCGGCACTTTCGTATGGGAAGAGCACAATCTTTTGGAAAACATCGACTATGCCGTCAGGCTGGGCATCTTATCGACACCGGCCATCGCGCTCGACGGTAAACTTGCTTTCACATCCTTGCCAAGCCCATCGCAGTTGCGGGCAGAGCTCACGCGGCACATGGGGCTGTGATGGATTTGCAGGCGCTACAAACAGGCGTTGAACAGGCAAATGCAGCAGCGCTAGGCATCAGCTTTTTAACCGGATTTTTATTTAGCTTTAATCCTGTAGCGTTTGCCGCGATTCCCGTGTCACTGGCTTACGTGACCCAGGCGCATGAACCGAGGCGCGCGGTGCTATATGGGGGCATGTTCATTCTCGGCATGGTCGTCATTCATATCATGTTGGGTCTGATTGCCGGCCTGGGTGGCGGCTGGGTCAAGTCGCTGCTGGGACGTTACTGGGGCCTGTTGCTCGGTCCGCTACTCATCATCCTCGGCGCTATGTGGCCAGGGTGGATCAAAGTCAAACTGCCAACATGGGGAATGCGGGTCAAGCCGGTTTCCGGCCCGCTCGGCGCCTTCTTGCTTGGCATTCCATTCTCGGTGGCGATCTGCCCGTTCTGTACGCCGGCGCTGCTGATATTACTGGGGGTCGCGGCGACGCTCGCATCACCGCTCTATGGCATGTTGTTGCTGCTGGCTTTTGCGCTGGGCCGCGCCGTGCCGATTTTAATCGGCGCCGTGGCGATCGGCTGGCTGGATAGCATGCAATTCCTCAAGCGCTATCAAAAAATATTTGAAGTGACAGGCGGGTTGGTCTTGATTCTGGTCGGCCTGTATATGCTTAATGCTTACTTCTTCGTAATTCCCGCACTGGCTGGATAGACCTCGAGCCGGCAGGGGTCAGATTAACCATTCTTCTTTGCTGAAATACTCATGCGGCTGTAAGAATGCTAACTCTGACCCTGAGCATTCCTGAGCATTCTGAGCATTTCGCCGCTTCGCTTTGCACCGGCTCCTTTGTTCTGGCATCATCGCCCTAACCCCGAACCGGGCGTTCGAGAGGGACGCGCGAACAAGCGCCTTCTCATTTCCTTTAAGCATCGGGGCGCGCGCCCCTCAACTTCAACGTTAGGGCATCAAGATGAAGAGATGGTTGGTAGTCGCCTCGATTTGGATCATCCAGTCGTGACGAAAATCATCGGGCGCTTGTTGTTGGTAACCTTGTGTGTTGCCGCCGGTGGTTGTTCTCTTGTCAAACTCAGCGAGGAGTCGAAGGCGTTCTATGCGTCGACCGTGCTGGTCGGCCGCGTCGACAGCCCGTTTGGCTGGCGTGGGCCGGTAATCGTAGCTGCGTATCAACGCAATTCTGGCCGCATCAGCATCACCCATCACACGCTGCTGCATGAACCCGGCGGCTATGAATTGATCGTGCCGAAGGGCGAATACGCGCTGTTCGCCTTTGGCGATACCAATGGCAACGGTGTTTACGATGCCGACGAGCCTACCGGAGAGTACACCGGCACAGCCCCGATTATCGCGACCGGAACCGGCGTGATTGCGACGCTCGATTTGGTGCTGAAGGACGTCTCGGCCGCCAGAATTTCGATTCCGGTCGGCACGTCATTCAAAGCGTCAACCGCACCCCCTCACAGCACGCAAGCGGGCGCGCTCGCCGATCTCGATGCACCGATATTCTCCGCCGAAAACGGCGCCCGGGGTTATTGGGCGCCGATGGAATTCTACAAGGCGGTTGGCGGCAATGTTTACTTTCTCGAGCCATTCGATCCGAACCGGATCCCGATCCTTTTTGTGCACGGCGCCGGGGGTTCGCCGCAGGACTGGCGTTACTTCTTTAATCACATCGACCGCAGCCGCTACCAACTCTGGTTCTACTACTATCCCTCTGGCGCCGCGCTCGATTCTATGGCCTACCTGCTGTACTGGAAGCTCTTCAACCTGCAACTGAAGTACCGCTTCGAGACGCTCTACATAACGGCCCACAGCATGGGCGGGCTCGTGGCGCGCACGTTCCTGCTGAACCACGGTGATCAGTTTCCGCAGGCGAAGCTCTTCGTATCGCTGTCCACGCCTTGGGCGGGTGAGGCGACCGCCGAACTGGGCGTCAAACATTCCCCTGCGGTTGTGCCGTCCTGGATCGACATGCAGCCGCAAGGCCGCTTTATGCAAACGCTATTCGCGCGGCGACTGCCGCCGACGCTCGACTACTACCTGCTGTTCGGCCACAAGGGCGGCTACAGCATGCTGCGGCCGAACAACGACGGAACTGTAACGCTCGCGAGCCAACTTAGAAATTCGGCCCAGGCCGAGGCGCGGATGGTGTACGGCTTCGATGAGGACCACGTCAGCATCCTGTCCTCGCCGCAGGTGCTTGCCCAGTACCAGGCGATATTGGCGAACTTCGAGCAGAAAGCCGGTAGTGGGCCGCAGCCGGGTCACGTACGTGTGAAATTCGCTTTCGCCGGGCACGACGACGGCCCCAAGGGATTGCCTATCCTGCTGCTGACCCCTGCCGACGAGACAGCGCTGCAACAGCGCGCCAAGCTAACCGTCGCATTGCGGGCGGAGGACACCGGCGGCCGCCTTGGCCCGATTCCCACCGGCACGTATGACGCCAGCTTGATCGCTCACTCCTACAAGACCGAACCACGCAAGGTTCGCGTGCAGATCGAAACGAATAGCACGCCGACGCTGAGCTTCCAACTCGTGCCACAGGGCGTGCTGAGTGGCTACATCGGCGCCGATGGAGATATCGCTGATTACCCCGCTGGCAGCTATCGCCCTCCGCACCAGACGGTGAAGATCTTCTCAATCACACTGACCGGTGTCGGCACACGTCGTATGCTGGTGCCGCGCCAAGCGGGACATGACGACATCTACGAGAGGTATCTCGCCAGCGAGGACAACGTCGTAGGGGCATATTTCTTTTTCGTCGATCTGCCGGCGGGAGACTACGAGCTTACCATCCTGGCGGAACGTTATCGGTCGCACACGTCGCGCTATACGGTGGTTCCCGGACGCCCGCAGCAACTGAATCCGATCGTGCTGGAGCCGGCCACACAGGACTGAGCCCGCTCTCGCTGACAGCATGTGCCGTTGCGTTGGTCGTCGGATGAGTCCACTGCCGAGCAGCGTGTCATGGTGGCGCAGATTCCTACTCATGGCGCGCTTATAAACCATCCACGCATCGCTGGCTTGTTCGCCTAGCTGCGTGTGGCGGGGTTATTGCGCGTCATCGCATGGGGGGTACTGCGGGCCTTCGGGGTCAGTGTAACCATTCCTTTTGCGTGGCCGATGACTTAGACTGGCGCCTATGCCACGTCGCGCTCGCCTTGACCAACCCGGACTGCCGCAGCATGTCATTCAGCGCGGCAACAACCGCAGCGCGTGCTTCTTCGCTGACGATGATTGCGATGTGAACGCCACCTACAAGCGCAGTGACACGCTTTGGGAGGGTCGCTACAAGGCTTTGGATGCCGTGGACTACCTTAGGCATCAATCATCAAAGAGAACAAATGAACGCTGAACACGAAAAACCAGAGGGTGAGGAGAGATATCAGATGCGCGCAGCATTCTATACAGAACAAGGTTCGGCTCGTAATGTCCTTCAGGTCGGTGATCAGCCAACGCCTCGGCCCGGCCCCGGCGAAGTGCGAGTGAAGCTGTATACCTCTGGCGTAAATCCTTCCGATTGGAAGGCTCGCAAAGGGGGCTTCGGGCGTGGACTCGCCGCGCCTCTTGTGATCCCTCATAGTGACGGAGCTGGAGAGATCGATGCCGTTGGCCTGGGTGTGCCTTCGAGTCGAATTGGTGAACGCGTGTGGATTTGGAACGGACAGTGGAAACGGGCGTTCGGCACAGCTGCGGAATATATTGCACTCCCAAGCGCTCAGGCCATACACCTTCCTGCCAACATTAGCTACGCCGAAGGTGCATGCCTTGGGATCCCAGCGTTCACCGCTATGCACGCGGTGCGTGTTGTGCAAGCAGGCCCCGGAGTGACGGTTCTCATTGCTGGTGGCGCTGGCGCTGTCGGCCATTACGCAATCCAATTCGCGAAAGCGCGTGGGGCGCGAGTTCTCACCACAGTCAGCGGTGAAGAAAAGGCGCGGCATGCCCAAGCTGCCGGTGCGGACGAGGTAATAAATTACCGTACCGAGGATGTAGGGGCGCGGGTAAAAGCCCTGACTAATAATCGAGGCGTGGACGCTATCATTGAAATGGACTTGTCCGGCAACGCCAAATACTATCCAGCAATTCTTCGACCACATGCCATAGTGGCCGTCTACGGTATGTCATCCGCCGAGGCCACCCTGCCAACCCTCTGGCTGCTACAAAACAGTGTGACCATCCGCTTTCTGTTCGTCTATGAGATGTCCGATGAGGATCGAGTCGCCGAGATCGAAGAGCTGAATGATCTGTTGAAACAGGGCCGTTTGATTCATACCATCGCTCGCCAATTGTCGTTGAGCGAGATTGCTGAATCGCATGATGCTGTCGAGCGCGGCAATCACATCGGCAATGTCATTTTGGACATTGAAAATAAAGAGGCCACATTAAATGCCTAACCTTACGGTCAAGAGGGATTGCGCTAATACACCCTCGCGCAGCCCCTTACCTCAACGTTAGAGCGCAAAACCCATGAGCAACGCAACCAACTGCGCCAAAGGAAATGACATGCCAGAAGTGTGGGCTGTAATCGTCACCGTGATCTTGGTCATGATCGTCTATGCGTACATCGCATCGAAGATCAAAGACCGAAAAAGAAAAAAGGCCCGAGACAAATCGCTACCTTTCGTTGAAGATAATGTCCGCCCAGGGGTTCAATACAATATATTCCTCAATGATGGTCGCAAATTTATGAGTGTTGAGCTCGTTGGCAGCTCTACAGTTTATGACGGTCAATTTTCGTTCGCGGGTTGGGAGGGTATGCTGGTTTTAAAACAGGCAAATGGTAAGCGCATTTTTTTAAAGCAGTCGGCTGTACGTTACATTGAAGAGCTGTAGCCAATTGCACACCATGCGCTCTAACAGGTCGGTCGAGAGGGACGCTTGCAAGCAGCGCTGCGCATCGTTCGCAATCGCCCCTCACCTCGCACGTTTGGCGTCGGAACCGCAGCGCTCACGTACTTTTGGGAGTCACTCATGAAGGTCCACGGCAGTTGTCACTGCAAAGCGATCACATACGAGGCGGAAGTTGATCTCGATCGTGTCACGATATGCCATTGCACCGATTGCCAGGCACTCACTGGCTCGGCATTTCGGGTATCCGTACCCGTAGCTGTGCAAGACTTTTCCTTGCTTTCCGGAATTCCCAATATCTACGTCAAAGTAGCAGAGAGCGGTGCCAAGCGTGCACAAGCCTTTTGCCCCAACTGTGGCTCGCCGCTATACACGCATGCTGTGGGAGATCCAAAGAGCTACGGCCTGAGGGTGGGATGCATCGCCGAAAGGAACCAGCTTGTGCCGCGCAAGCAAAAATGGTGTAGCTCAGCGCTAGCATGGACACAGAATCTGGAAGGCATACCAAGAAGAGATCGCGAGTGAATCGTCTCTCCGAGCCACCGCCGCCTCTTAAGAAACACCTCCCAAGTGATTGATTTGTAATACTGGTTTCAAGCGGGTTGTTCTGCGACGATGAGTTTCATGCCCATCTTTTCGGCGCGCT
>JAYWAM010000297.1:0-3737 GCA_043782425.1 Betaproteobacteria bacterium | reverse complement strand
GCAGTACGCGCCGACCAACTGATCGATCTCAATTCAGGCAATGCCGCACGCGGCATTTGCACCATTCCTTACACGCGGCTGCGCGATGGAGCGACAGTGCTGTTCCCGGTGAACGTCATCGGCAACCTCTACGTGAGCAACGGCATGTCGGCGGGCAACACCATGAGGGAAGCGCGCACCCAGGCGCTCTCCGAAATCTTTGAACGCGATATTAAATTCAAAATCATCAAGGAAGGCATTTGCCTGCCCGATGTGCCGCAAGAAGTCATCAACCGATTCCCGCGCATCGCGGCCGGCATTCGCGGCCTGCGCGCGGCAGGTTTCGGCATTGTCGTCAAGGACGCATCATTGGGGGGCAAATATCCAGTTATGAGCGTGACCATGCTGCACCCCAAAGACCAGGGCATTTTCGCCAGCTTCGGCGCACATCCGCGCTTTGAGGTCGCACTGGAACGTGCGTTGACCGAACTATTGCAAGGCCGCGCGCTCGATTCGCTCGGCGGCTTCCCCGCGCCCGGTTTTGACATGGTCGAAATTGCCGACGCGCAGAATCTGGAAATTCATTTCGTCGATTCCAGCGGTGTCATCAGTTGGGAGTTCCTGCGAGACACGCCAGACTACCCATTCGTCGATTGGAATTTCGCCGCTACCACCGAGGAAGATTACAACTGGTCAGTCGCATGCATACACGCCAGCGGCCACGAAATTTATGTCGCCGACTTCACCCATCTCGGCGTCTACTCCTGCCGCATTTTTGTGCCGGGCATGTCAGAGATCTACCCGATTGAAGAGCTGCAATGGGAGAACAACAGCGTAGGCAATCTGGTGCGCCCGGCGATACTGCGTTTGCCCGAGCTGAACCAGGACGAGAGCCGCGCCTTACTCGATATTTTTGATGAACTCGACCTCGCCGAGAACCTGCCCATCACCACGCTCATCGGCCTGGCTGCGGACGCGGGCACGGCGTGGGTGGATTTGCGCGTGGGCGAACTCAAAACGCTGCTGGGGCTGGCTGCTGGTAATAAAGATGCGGCGTTGGATGGCTGCGCCTGGATAAATCAGTTCGAGCAGTTGAGTGAGGAACGCAGCCGGGTTTATCGGTGTATTGAAAATATATTGCTGCTTGAAAATGCCGAACATTACGACGCGAATTTGTTATTGCTATTTGGAGCGAAGACGCTGCAACAGGCTTATGCATTGGTGAACCGGCAGGAGCAATTTTTTGGATTGAATACGCTGGGGGCGAATATGGAAGGGAGTGGGATGCATAGTCGCTTATTGATGGCTTATGAAAAGGTGCAGAGACCGAAGAAAGGGTGAGGCAGGTTCGTCTATCAAAGCCCGGCTTTCACTCATTGAACATCGGCGCACGGCATATGAGATCGGCGAAGCCCAGCTTGGCTTGCAAGAAAGCTATGCGGCAGCAGGCCCGTTGGTCAGCTTCGATCGAAAGAGTTTTGAGAATTTGTCTTTTCATGTCTAAGCGCGGATAGCGCACAACGACTGATTCAATCTGGTCAGCCTGCAACACATCCAGGCCGAGGCCCGCCACATCGCCTCCAGAACCAGCGCGCACCATTTGCGCTTCTTTTCCGTGGCGAGAGCCGACGATCACATTGAGGTGTAGCGTGATCGCTTCGGCGGCGACGTTCGCGCGTTTGTCGGTCCATAAATGTTTCACCGCCAATTCGCATACTTTGCGCGCGCCGACGATGGTGAAACACTGCTCCTTGTCGCCCTTCAGGTGATGGTCCTCAGTCAAACCCAGATCATGCAACATGACTGCCGTGAACAGCGCCTCGTCATCAAATGGCTGGCGGTCGTCGTCGAGCAGGCGCGCCCAGAAGTAGGCGCGCAGGCAATGGTTGAAAAGATAGGGCGCGCTGGCATCCTGGCAAATGGCGGTGGCTTCGCGCGTGATCACGCTGTCCGGCGGCAAGATGGCATCCACCTCGATATTGCGCAGTTTGAAGCCTGCCTTCATCCGCCTCTTTGTAACCACGCGCGCCTTGACGCCCTGTGCAAGCATCACAAGCCTATCGCGCCAGGCAAGCTTTCCGCCGCTTCGTTCCAGCCAACTCAATGTGCCCAGTTGCGTCATTGCGGTCTCCGTTAGGTGATGCGCGAATTATCCCTTCAATACAAATCTGGCAGCAATGACAATATTCGTCTATATTCTGCCAATGCCTCAGACACGACGCGCCGTTTTTATCGCCTACGAAGGGTTCGAGTTGCTAGACCTGTCAGGTCCTGCGGCTGTGTTCTCGACGGCCAACGCGCTAGAGGGGAAAAGCTTGTACCACGTCGTCGTCGCCTCTCCGCCGGGCGGCGCCGTCGCCAGTAGTTGTGGTTTGGCTGTCAGCACCTCGCGTTGCAGAAATTTATCAATCGGCGCGTCAGACACAGTGCTGGCGACGGGCGCCTATGAGCACAGCCTCATTGCGGCGACGGCTAACCGGGCCATCGCCAAAATCCTGAGGGACGCTTCCAAGCGCGCCGAACGCTACGGCTCGATATGCACCGGCGCCTTCCTGCTCGCGACTACAGGGCTGCTCGCTGGCAAGCGCGTCGCAACGCACTGGGCAGTTTGCGCGCACCTCGGCGCTGCCTTTAAGGAAGCCATCGTCGAACCAAACGCGCTTTATGTCGTTGACAAGAGGTTATGGACATCAGCCGGTGTCACGACAGGCATCGACATGGCGCTCGCCATGCTTGAACGCGATCATGGAAAACGTTTGATGGGCAAGGTGGCGCAGCAGCTTGTCGTCTACGCGCACCGGCCCGGCCATCAATCCCAGTTCAGCGCAGTTCTCGCCGCCCAGAGCGCCGCCGATGGCTCATTTTCTGATATGGCCATCTGGCTCGAAAGCAAGGTTGGGGAATCGATCAAAGTAGCAGACATAGCCAAACAAGCCGGGATGTCTGAGCGCACATTCCATCGAAAATTTACCACCGCCACAGGCGTAACGCCGTCCAGATTCATGGAAGGCCTGCGCCTGGAACGGGCGAAACGCTACCTGGAGGCGAACGAGCCGGTGAAATCTGTGGCCGCTCGCGTTGGCTACCAATCAGAGTCTGCGTTTCGTCTCGCTTTTCGCGCGCGCTTCGGCGTCACACCGACACACCATGCGCGCATGCACACCTGAGACTTTTTTCCCTGAGGCGCGCCTTCGTCTGGTTCAATGCCATCCACTACGCTTTGTTGGGACTGCGCAAAAAAAGCTCGCTCTTCATGCAAACCTGGCCGCAAGGTTTATGGGATGCGTTAAAGCATTCTGCGCCACCGGCTACCAATGAATCCCCTGCGTAATCTGCGAAAACGCAATTTGTTCCGGCGTGAGTTCCACTTCTTTGGGCGCCTCGCCTTTCCTGCTTTGCGCCGCGCTTGAATCGGGGAACATGGTGAAGGCGGAGTTGAGGATGATTTGCGTCAGCTTAGGCGCGGCGGCGTGCAGGATGGCGCCGAAAATCCCCATGCGCGTGGCGATGCGCACCGGCTTGTTAAGGATGGCGTCGACCACCATGTCGGCGGCCTGCTCCGGGGAGAGGGTGGGAACATTGTTGTACATCTTGGTCGGCGCGATCATGGGCGTTCTCACCAGCGGCATGTTGATGGTGGTGAAGTGCACATGGTCGCCCGCGAATTCGCTCGCCGCGCAACCGGCAAAGGCATCGAGCGCCGCCTTGGATGCCACATAGGCGGAAAAACGCGGCGCTTGCGTCAACACGCCTATGCT
>JAYWAM010000296.1:0-3756 GCA_043782425.1 Betaproteobacteria bacterium | reverse complement strand
GGCTTGCCCGCGAAATGGCTGATATCGCGGGCAAGCCCGCTCCACAGGCAATCAAATTTATTCGCGTTTATAAATTTCTATTGGACGCCATCATCGAGCATGACACCCGGTGGTAGGGCAAGGGTGTCGATGCCTTCGTCACGCAGTTCCTGCGCTGCTTCATGGCTGATACGCCCGCGAATGTTGCGATGCGCCTCTTCGCCGTAGTGTATGCGACGCGCGGTTTCGGCAAACGCGGCGCCGACATTTTCGGTATTGGCCAAAATGAATTGTTTGAACTGACGCAAAACCATTGCCTCTGTGCCCAAGTAGGCTTGCTGTTCCTTGGCTTCGCTGGTGTCTGGTTTTGGCGCGACACGGCCCATATTCAAGCGCGGTGCAGATAGACCTTTTTCGACCTGTGAGTCATTACATATCGGGCACGCCACCAGGCCATGTGCCTGCTGCTTTTCAAAGTCATCGGCGGAAGCGAACCAGCCTTCAAACGGGTGGCCCAGCGAACACGCGAGATTAAATACGATCATTTTCAGTTTCCAGGTCAACTATTTATAAACGTAACTACTCAGTGCCATCAAATACAATAGAACGCAGATGACGCAGATGACGCAGATGACGCGGATGAATATGATGAACGCAGAGAATTATAAAAACTCAGAAATCAAACAAGAAAAATCATATTTTAATCATAATTATCACCGTCATCAGCGTTCTATTTTTTTGTTTTTTTACAGTAGAGTAGTTACCTATATACAAGCAAGTTGAATGCCATTGCACAGACATGGCAACAGTCAAAACGCGTCATGCGCTGAAACGTTTACGAAGCTCATTCTTCTGCACCTTGCCCATGGCGTTGCGTGGCAGGTCATCTGCAAAGTACACGCGCTTAGGCGCCTTGAAGTTTGCGAGCTGCTGCTTTAACGCCGCAATAACGGCTTGCTCAGTCAGTCCATGTGCGCCTTTTTGCGGCACGATCACCGCTACCACCGCCTCGCCAAAATCGGCATGTGGCACGCCAAACACGGCAGATTCCGCCACACCCTGCAGCGCGTCAATCAACAACTCGATTTCTTTCGGATAGACGTTATAACCGCCGCTAATCACCAGGTCTTTGCAGCGACCGACAATGAATAGATAGCCGCGTTCATCGAGCCTGCCCAAATCGCCGGTGCTAAAAAAACCGTCAGGGGTGAACTCTTGCAGGTTCTTCTCCGGCATGCGCCAATAGCCCGGCAGTACATTATCGCTTTTGACTTGAATTTCTCCGATTTCCCCTGGCGGTAAAGTCTGGCCAGCCGCGTCCACAATACGCAACGCCACACCCGGCAGCGCGCGTCCCGCACTACCGACGACACGCTCGCCATCGAGCGGATTGGAGGTCAACATGCCGGTTTCAGTCATGCCATAGCGTTCGAGAAGTGTCATACCGGTGCGCTGCCGAAATGCGCTGAAAGTTTCGGGCAGCAAAGGCGCAGAGCCTGAAATAAAAAGCCGCATATTGCGGCAAGTGTCCGCGCCAAAATCCGCTTCGCGCAGCAGTCGTGTGTAAAAAGTTGGCACGCCCATGAATACCGTGGCGCGCGCCAGATCGCGCATCACCGCCCTGGCGTCAAACTTACGATGGAAAATCATCGCCGATCCATTGAGCAGCGTGCAGTGACACGCCACGAACAGGCCGTGCACGTGAAACAACGGCAACGCATGCAGCAACACGTCGCGTGCGCTAAAGCCCCAGTAACGATGCAGTGTCAGCGCATTAGACGACAGATTTTTGTGCGTCAGCATGGCGCCTTTGGAGCGCCCCGTGGTTCCCGAGGTGTAAAGAATTGACGCAAGATCATCGCCGCCACTTTCCACTGTGATGAAATCGCCTGACGCTTTAGCGCACGCTTCCATCAGCGTGCCCTGCCCGTTTTCATCGAGTGAAAACAAGTGGGGAATATTGAGACGCGCAACCATAGGCGCCAGCCAGGGAATGGATGCGGGCTGCGCCACCACTACTTTGGGTTCGGCATTTTGCAGAAAATAGCCGACCTCGCCTTCCTGGTAGGCGCTATTGAGCGGCAGGTAAACCAGCCCGGCGCGCAGACAAGCGAGATAAAAAAACAGCACCTGGGGAGATTTTTCCACCTGCACGGCTACACGCTCACCGCGCGCCACGCCCGCGCCGCTCAAAAATGCAGCCAGGCGCGCTGTTTGTTGCTCCAGATCGGCGTAACTAAAGCGCTCGCCATTTTCCGTTACCAGAAAAAGCTTGCTGCGATCATGGGGAAAACGCGACTCGAACAATGCGTAAAGATTGGCGTTCATAGATGAGGTTCTTGTAGCTACTCAGTCATCAAATACAATGGAACGCAGATGACGCGGATGAATATGATGAACGCAGGTAATGATAAATACTCAGAAATCAAACAAGAAAAATCTTTTTTTAATCATAACTATCAGCGTCATCAGCGTTCTATTTTTGAATGCTGACTAGTTACGAACTTTATTCATGGCGCCAAGCCGATGCGTAGTTCTTCTTCAGCCACCCCGGCCTTCTGGTATTCGCTTGGGTCTTCCAGAGTCTTGACTTTGTCACCCAATATGCTGGCGATGGCGCTTCCCGGCAGCACCTGAATCTCAGCGCCGTGCAGTATGGCAACCAATTTTGCCGGGCCGGCAAAGGCGACATACACGCCGCCTCCGGCTTTGCTCAACACCGTGGTCGTCAGCCCACGCGCACGTAAGGCTGTGAAGGCGAGACTGAGATCGGCCAAATATTCCGACAGGATCAATTTTTCATCGTCGAGCCGCGCGGCATGGCTATCACAGTCGAGCAGCAGCATGAGTGGACGCGATGCTGGTGCGTGCGTCAGTTGCCACGCCAGATCGGCCAATTGCCAGGCTTGCTGCGCGCCAAGAGGTTTGCCGCCGATAAATCCCAGCACGTCGCACACAACTCCATTGTATTGCGCCTCGCCCATTATCACGCCGTGCTGCTCAAGCATGCGGTAGTCAGGCGCGAACAGCTTATCGAGATCGCGGCGCTGCAACGGCGCGCCCTGAAAGCCCTCCAGCGCTTTACCGAGACGTTCCTTCAATCTGCTGTGGCGCAACTCGGCCGACTCCGGCGTCGCTGCTATGGCGCTACGTAATAGTTGTCCCAGAGCGTTCACGTTGCCGCACAGACGATTACGCTCGTTCGTCTTGGCGCGTGCCTCGGCGCCAATGGCGGCGCTGGCCATGGCGCGAAACATTTCATCGAGCGCATTGCTGCCCGCCGCTTGCGCCAGGATAGATGGCCCGGACATCGCAAGCAATGAGTTGGGTGAAAATATTCTCACACGCGCTAAATGCGCCAGCATGCTCGCGCCGCCAAAGCAGTTATTGCCGAGAATACAAATTATCGGGGCGCCGGAAGTTGCAGCGGTCAGCGCGGCGCCGTACATGCGGCGAAACGCGCCCAGCGCAGGCAGGCCTTCCGACACCCTTGCGCCCGCCGAATCGAGAAACAAGATGAGCGGCGATTTTTCGAGAGCGATGATACGAAAAAGCTGCGCCAGCATGGTGCATTCTTTCACGCCCAGCGAACCGCTGGCGCTGCGATTTTCCACCAGTGCCAGGCGCAGCGGCTTGCCGTCCAGCGCGCCGCGCCCCAGTGTGAGATTTCCCGCAGCAGCGCCATGTGGCTCAAAGCGCGTTTCTTTATTCAGTGCAGCAAGCAGCATTTGCGGAGAAAAGCTGACTGGGGAGGTAGACAAAGGCATAATGCAGAGG
>JAYWAM010000295.1:0-3760 GCA_043782425.1 Betaproteobacteria bacterium | reverse complement strand
GGAATGACAAATCAGGTGAATGTATTCACGCTTCTATCAAAAATTGGAAATACGCCACATCAGTTTGAATCGCACCCGGCCGCATTTAAGCGTCTATTAAATCCGCTCTCAGCGCCGCGCAAACATCAGCCACTGAAACGAGAACAACTGGCGGAAAAACAGGATCAACAAAATCACCAGCATGCCAAAATGCGCCGGCCATAAGCCGATCCACAGGGGGATGCGGCCCTGGGCGGTATGGCCCTGAAAAATTCCCAGTATCTGGTAGTAGAGAAAGAAAACCAGAATCGCCAGGATCAGATTCCACGAGCGCCCTGAGCGCGGATTGACGAACGATAGCGGTATGGCGAACAACGAGAGCACGATGGCGCAGATCGGCAATGCAATGCGCCAATGCAATTCGGCAATGTTGGCCGGCGTGGGCTGCGCCAGGAGAGCAAGGGTGGAAAGCGCTTTCGAGGAAAGCGCCTGGGCTTTGGCTTCTTTTGCTTCGATACGCATCGAGTATCTATCAAAATCCATGATGCGATACTCAAGCGTCCCAGGTATTCCATCATACTGGCGTCCTTTTTGCAGCACCAGAAACCGATCACCGTTGGCGGCGGTCTGTTGCATGCCTTTTTCTGCCACAACGACGTTGGTGTGATCGGCACGACGTTTTTCCACAAAAACATTGTTGACCACTTCCTTGCTGTCCGATGTGGTATCGACAAAAGCCACCTGTTGCGAAGAACGCGACTCGAAGAATGTGCCAGGGGTCAAGCGCGAAACTTCGTCCTTGCTCTGTAGGCGTCGCTGATATTCCTGGCTTTGCGCCAGCGACCACGGCGTCAGCACAAGGCTCAGCGCCGCAGTCACAAGGGCAATCGGTACGGCAAAGCGCAGCACCGGCGCGGTCCACGCCGCGAGCGACAAGCCGGAGGCAAACCACACCTGCATTTCGCTGTCGCGATGACTTCTTCCCAAGGCCAGCAATATCGCAACAAACAGCGCCACCGTGAGCACTAAGGGAAGATAGGAGAGCAGCAGAAAACCGAGCAAGGCCAGCACCGCATCGGGCTCGATAGCGCCGCGCGCCGCCTGGCCGACAAACTGCACCAGCAAGCGCGTCACCAATATGGCAACCAGCACGCCGAACACCGCGCCGCCGATAGCAGAAAATTCCTTGGTGAGGCTGCGGTTGAAAATGATCACAGTAAAGCCTCTATGCGGGTGGTTTTTGACTTGAAGTGGCGGAAACGAGGATAATCAGCGGTCTTGGTAGTCTTACACCACTGTAATTGCATGGTATGGGTTTGCTTGTTCGTTAAACAACTTCAAGGCGCATCAACGGGGAGAATTGCATGGAATTTAACATAAAAGGCGACGACGCAGCCAAGCTCAAGACTGAATGCTTCCTGGCCGGGGTTTTTGAATCCAGAAAACTCACAGGCGCCGCCAAGGTGCTGGATGCCGCCTCGAAACAAGCCATTTCAAGTGCCTTAGCCAGTGGTGACCTGAGCGGCAAGATCGGCAGCAGCCTCATGCTGCATCATCTGCCGGGCATCAATGCCAAGCGCGTGTTGCTCGTCGGCCTGGGGGCGGAAAAGGAGTACGGCGATAAAGCCTTTGTCAAAGCGCTGTGCACCGCCTTCAAGGCGCTTAAAGGCACGGCGGTCACCGAGGTGGCAATTCAATTGAGTGCCAATTACAAAGGCGCGGATATCGCCTGGAAGGCCGAGCAAACGGCCATTTGCGCCATCAATGCGGCGTATCGCTTCGATCAGCTCAAGAGCAAAGCCGAGAGCAAACACGTGGGTAAATCGGTGATTTTTCACCTTGAGGGTAAGGACCAAAGCAAACTCAAGTCCGCCATTGCGCGCGGCACGGCGATCGGCGCGGGCATGAATCTCACCAAAACCCTGGGCGACATGCCGCCCAACATCTGCACCCCGGCCTACCTGGCGCAGACCGCCAAGGATCTGGCCAAGACCTACAAATTCCAGGTCGAAATCCTGGAAAAAAAGGACATGGAAAAACTCGGCATGCACTCTCTGCTGTCGGTTTCGCGCTCCAGTTATCAGCCGCCAAAATTTATCATCCTCAAGCATAACGGCGGTAAAAAAGGCGCAGCGCCAGTGGTGCTGGTAGGCAAGGGCATCACCTTTGACACCGGCGGCATCTCGCTCAAGCCCGCAGCCGAAATGGACGAAATGAAATACGACATGGGCGGCGCCGCCGCCATGCTCGGCACGATGAAAGCCATAGGCATGCTAAAACTGCCGCTCAATGTCGTGATGCTCGTTCCCACTTGCGAAAACATGCCCGGTGGCAACGCCTCGCGTCCCGGTGACATTGTTAAAAGTATGTCGGGCCTGACGGTGGAAATACTCAACACCGACGCCGAAGGCCGTCTCATCCTGTGCGACGCGCTCACCTACGCTGAACGTTTCAAGCCAAGCGTGGTGGTCGATGCCGCCACCCTCACCGGCGCGATGGTCATCGCGCTGGGCCACGTGACCACCGGCGTGTTTGCCAACAACGATGCGCTGGCCGCCGAGCTGGTCGCGGCAGGCGATGCGGTGCACGATCTTGCCTGGCATCTGCCGATGTCGGACGAATATCAGGATGTCTTGAAAAGCAATTTCGCCGATCTGCCCAACATCGGCGGCGGGCGCGCCGGGGGCAGCATCACGGCGGCGTGTTTTCTGTCGCGCTTCACCAAAGCCTACCAATGGGCGCACCTGGATATTGCTGGTACGGCCTGGCGCTCGGGCAAGGACAAAGGCGCAACCGGGCGACCGGTGCCACTGCTGGCGCACTTCCTGATGAAGCGCGCGGGATTGAAATAGCAACACCATGACTGAAGTGAAGTTTTTTTACAACGTAGCCGACAAGCTTCTCTTCGCCTGCAAGCTCGCCAAGCGCGCGCACGATGAAAACCGCAAGCTGATGGTATTTGCCCCCAGCGCCGCGCTGGCGCAAGAAATGGATCGTATGCTGTGGACTTTCTCGCCCTTGTCTTTCGTGCCGCACGTACGCGCAGGCAATGCGCTCGCGAGTCAGACTGCTATTGTCATCACAGAGGATGAAATCGGTCTGATGCACCACGAAGCGCTGCTCAATCTAGGTGATGAGCCGCCGTCATTTTTCAGCCGCTTTGAACAACTGCGCGAAATCGTCAGCCGCGATGAAAAGGACAAGCGTCTGGCGCGCGAACGCGCCAAGTTTTATAAATCGCGCGGCTTTGCAGTCACCACTTTGGATATGTCGAAAGCGCCATGAGCACAGACGAAGATCTTGAGCTCTCCGACAAAGTCGATGCGTTGCTCAAACGTCATGCCCCTGCGGCTCTGTCTGTCGATGACAGAAACATTCCGCTGCTGTCGGAAATCGTGCATGCCCCGGAATGGAAACCCGAGCCTGGCAACCCTTCCCTGCCGGCGACGCTTTCCGATGATGAGCAACGCAAACTGGCGAACGATGTTTTCGAGCGCGTGTTCCGTAAGGTCGAAGGGGAGCTGGCGTTGCGCGTCGAAACGCGGCTGATCGAAAGCCTCGCCGCCCAGGTCGGCCCGGTACTCGAACACGTTATTGCCGACATGCGCCAGGACATCGCCAACGTCATCGGCGACGCCATCAACGCCGCACTGAACGAGGCGCTCAGTCGGCGACTAACGAAATAGCTTTTCTGATTCGAATTCGGCTGCTATTGCAGTCCGGAAGCGAATTTGGAACGGCCAAAAACTGGAAGACCGAAAAATGGTGAGTGAGCCCGTCG
>JAYWAM010000294.1:0-9949 GCA_043782425.1 Betaproteobacteria bacterium | reverse complement strand
CCGTACGCAACTCCGCCAATGTCGATGGTCTGGACGCTAGGTTCCGCAACAATATCAAGAAACGCTGTAAACCAGGCTGGCGATTTCGTTTCGATTTTCCCCGCGACGGGACGCATATCGATGATGGTTCGACCACGATCATCCAGTACAGCGAGCTTCAGAAAAGCCTTCTCCGAGAACAGGAGCTCGACCGTGCTCTGCACGGTGGCCAGGTCGTTGGCGATTAATGGGTTGGTCAGGGAGTTCGCCAAGCTTTTGCCTACCCATTCGCCCTGCACCTGTTGCGCTACGCGAGCGCTGTCGCGGGCGTCCTGGGCCAGCAGCACGATCCGTACTCCAGTATGTACAACGATGACAAGCGTCACCGCAAGCAGCAGGCGCAAACGCAAGCTCATGATGGTTCAGTCTGTGAAAAGTTATTGTGAAACGTGGGGATCAGAAACTTTCTTTATAAAGAAGGCGGGTCTGGCTGTAATCGGAATCGGCTACTGGCAAAAATCCGGGTATTTTGAGTTTAGCCAGCAGCGCCTTGCCTTCAGGATCGTCGTTCATTTTGACCAAAGCCTGTCTGACAGATTCCGCATCTGCCTTGGCAATACGAGGATGCGCTTGCACTGGAATGTTGGGCCACGCATCCGATTCGAAAAGCACGCGAAATTTCCCCTTGCCTTCCGACTGAAAACGATCTGCGAACAATTTGTTAAGACTGGCAGCGTCGGCACGACCGGTTTGCAATTGCACTGAAGCGCCCTGTTGGCTGGCGCCGAATACCGGCTGAATTTGGATGCTAGCCTGCTTCAAGGCATGACGCGTGACCTGGTAGGCGATAAAAGCGTCTTTCGACGGAAAGGCGACGGTCTTACCTTCGAGCTGTTTTAGGCTGGTTATCGGTGAATCGGCCAGCACCACAATCTGGCCAACCAGCGGATGTCCACCCCACTGCACCAGCGGGCGGTAATTCGCTCGAGCGTATTCGGGATCGAAATTATGATTGCTGTATAAAAAATCGAAATCGCCACGCGCCGTCATCGCATCGGTTTCCTGTACCGTCGCCCCCATCTTGAGTTTAAGCACCAGCCCGGTTTTGGCGTTTATATATTGTAGGATCGGATTCCACAGCGCGGCAGTTTCCGCTGCCGGTTGCTGATTTAAAACCCCGAAGATAAGCGGTTCGGATGCTTCTCCAGGCCGGAACGGCAAGACCAGGGCAAGCCCAAGGAGAACAGTAAGCAATACGCGTAGCACGGATGGCATGTTTATGTTGGAAATTTTCCCGGAAAAATAGATTATCCACAGATTTCTCCAGATTCGCCGAGAAATTATTTACCTCGCATGTTTGTCACCGACAGATGAGGTGCATAGAGATTGCTAACAATCCCTTTCGCACATAGAGCACCCAAGCATCCCTCAGCGAACATCGACACCCTTCCAGAAGCCCATGCGCGCCGTGATGTGACGCAGCGGCGCGCGCGGGGACTCGTACGACCAGGCCACTCGCTCATGGCATACGCCGTCGATCACCACATCGTAAAAAAGTACGCCGTGCGGGCAGGCTAGATCGGACTCGGTCTTATGCGCAGGCTCAAGCCACTCCATGCGCACGCTGGTGCGCGCGAAATAGTGGTAGCCGTCGTGCTGCACTTGGCGGCCCACTCTGATTTTTGCAGCGAATGCTTGACGTCAATGACGAGCGGGAATGCGGTGTTTTTTAGTCGCGGATTGGGCAGGGCGATGCAGATCCGCACCGTATGATTGAAGCTGAGTTGGCGAATTGGAGCATGAGTATTGCAGCATGGCTGCAGTCTATCGCTAAAAAAATGGCCGCGCGCTTTTTCCCCCGCGCGGCCTAATCCACCTAAAGGTAAAGCGCTGACCATCTTGCCCTCGTTTCATGACGGCAATATGAATCGTGTCTGCGACCCCTGACGTCACAAGTTCATCACGCTATTGTCATATTGGCGGCATAGCATCTCGTTTTTTGCTGAACCAGAACGGTCTGACTATGCGCCAATGGACAGATGCGCCGCGCCGCCGCTCGCGCATTGAAATTATTCCCATGATAGATGTGATGATGTTCCTGCTGGTGTTTTTTGTGCTCATCAGCGTCAACGTTATCCCTGCGCTGGGGCTGAAGACGGCGTTGCCCAAGTCTTCGCAAGCGCAGGAAAACAAGTCGCGCAAAAACGCCATCATCACGCTCGCCAGCAGCGGAGAACTACAGCTCGACGGCAAGGCGGTGACCATTGTGGATCTGCCACAGCGCCTGCGCACTTTGCAAAAGCCTGAGGAAAAATTTTTCGTCATCATCAATGGCGATCAATCGACCGAGTTGCAGTTGCTGATCGATGTGATGGATGCCTTGAAAGCCAGCGGCTTCGAGTCCGTCTCCATCGCCACCAAGAAGAAAAGCGTATGACACACGCTCACATAATTTATGGCGGCTTTTATCGTGACCTTTATCTTAACCTCTATCGTGCGCGCGGCTGGATCGCCTTCGTTCCGACCGCGCTGCTGTTGGCGCTGCTGCTAATGCTGTCGGTGAAGAAGCTGATCGACGTGACGCACTATGAAGAGCCGCCCTTGGCAGTCATGTTGATCGAGGATATGCCGGTCGATGCAGCGCCCCAACCTTCGCCGCCCAGGCCGACGCTGCTACAGCCGCCGACGCCGACAGTTCAACCGCTCGAACGTGTGCAACTTGCCGACACGCGTCTTGTCGAGGCCATGGCGCCCGCCGTGCCGCTTAATCGCGCGCCGCCGCCCGCACCTGTCACAGCACCAACTGCTGCCACCGCCAGCAATCCCGCCCCCGTTACACCCACGCCTGCTGTGCGTGCCGAACCCGCTGTGGAACAAAGCTATCTAGCGACATTGCGCGCGTATCTGGACCGGATCAAGCGTTACCCCACCAGCCGCGAAGCACGTTTACAGCGTCCCACCGGCATCGTGGTTGTGTCGATCGAACTAAAACGTGACGGTTCGTTGCTCAAATGCGATATCGACAAATCGTCCGACTCCATGATCCTCGACAGCGCCGCCATGTCCACCTGCCGCCAGGGATCATTTCCGCCGTTCCCGCCGCAAGCGTTCGAAGGCAGCGCCAGCAGGCGCTTCAGCGCCAACCTCGTGTATCAGCTCGACGGCTCAGGCTGATGCAGTTTTCGCAATCTTATTTCTTTCCCTTCAAGGACCCCTCGTATGAACACTAATATAAAAGCTCTCGCTCTGCTCGTCGCCGCAATTTTTTCCAGCGTGGCTAGCGCGCAGGAGGCCGAAAAAAGCGACATCGGCGCCATCAACATTACCGGCGAAGGCGACCGCCTTGGCGCCGGTCAGATCATCCAGGAGGATTCGGCCAAGGCGCGCAGTACCGTGACCAAAGCGGCGATAGAAAAGCAGCGCAGCACCTCGAACGCCTTTCAGGCCCTGCAACTGCTGCCCGGTGTGAACACCTATAACCACGACGCCACCGGCTTGTTCGGCGGCGGGCTGCGCGTGCGCGGCTTTAACTCCGACCAGATGGGTTACACGGTAGATGGCGCACCGGTGAACGATTCGGGCAGCTTCTCGGTTTTCCCGCAGGAATACACCGACCAGGAAAACACCTGTGAAATCTTTCTCACGCAAGGCTCCTCCGATACCGATGCGCCGCATGTCGGCGCGACCGGCGGCAATGTCGGCATCGTCACCTGCGATCCGCTGGAACAGGCGCAATTCAAGCTACAGCAAACATGGGGCTCGTTGAGTCTGGAAAAGACTTTCGCGCGTTTCGATAGCGGCTCGCTGCCGGTGGTCAAGGGCTGGCGTTCTTTTGTCTCGGTATCGCGCGCACACGCGCGCAAGTTCAAAGGCCCGGGCGAAGCGGACCGCGATCACGTTGATGCTAAAACTATGCTGGACCTGGGCGGTGGCAGCCGCCTGGTAGCCAGCGCTCTTCTCAATGAGGCGGTCAACAACAATTACCGCACACTGACCAAGGCGCAGATTCAGGCCAATGGTGACCGCTTCGATTTTAGCGATCACTTTATACCCAATCCGGCGGGTGGGCCGGGACGCCAGAGCGTGCCGGTGCAGGACACTTACTACGGGCTCTCCCTCAACCAGTTCCGCAACGCGCTGTTCACATCCAAGGCCAATATCCAGTTGAACCCTGCCATGCGCGTGGATGTCGAGCCCTACTTCTGGTATGGCTACGGTTCCGGCGGCACGCAGCAATTCAGCCTCAACGAAGGCGGCACGTTCCGCGGCGGGGTGCAGGACATCAACGGCGATGGTGACCGGCTCGATCAAGTGCTGGTGTTTCGTTCCAGTGTGACCAAAACCCACCGTCCCGGCGTAACAACCAAGTTCAACTGGAATTTTGATGATCACAAGTTGATCGTTGGTTACTGGTACGAACGCGCGCGCCACATCCAGACAGGCCCGTCAACCCGCCTAAATTCCAACGGCGCCCCCGCTGATCTATGGCTACAGGGCCAGTACATTCTGCGCGCGGACGGCACGCCCTATAACCTGCGCGACCAGGTGACGATTACCGAAGTGAACAATGTCTTTTTACAGGACTCGATCGCGCTGTTGAATGAGCGCCTCAACGTGCAACTGGGTATCAAGGCTGCCTCGATCATGCGCGACTTTACCAACTTTGCTAACGAGGGGAGCAATCAGGGTATCGATTATCAGATAGCACAAAAATTCAACGAGACGCTGCCTTCGGCAGGCGTGCGTTACCAGATAAGCGAGCGCAGCCATGTGTTCGCTAATCTGGCGAAAAACTATAAAGTGCCGGGTAATTTTATCTACGGCGGCGCCTACGTCAATGGCGTGCTGCGTAGCGAGGACATTAAGGCGCGTAATAAAGCCGAAACCTCGATTAATCTCGACATCGGCTATCGTTACCAGGGAGAAGCAATCACTTTTTCCGGCTCAGTGTTCAACGTGGCATTCAAGGATCGGTTGGCGCGTTCGTACAATCCTGAAACGGCGCTCACCATCGATACCAACGTGGGTGACGCCACCACGCGCGGTGTGGAACTGGAGATCGGCAGCAAGCCGTTGCGCGGCTTCAGCGCCTACGCTTCGCTCGCCTATACCAAGAGCAAGATCAACAGCGATCTGCAACTTGGCGCCAGCGACATCCGCCCCACTGCCGGCAAGGAATTCCCCGATGTGCCGAACTGGCTGGCTGGCGCCTCGCTCCAGTACGCCAGCGGCGCTTTCTATGCCACATTGCAGGCTAAGTACACTGGCAAGCGTTACTCCACCCTCACCAACGACGACCAGGTGGGCGGCTACACCACCACCGATCTTAACTTGGGCTATCGCCTTCCCGCCTCGTTCTTTTTAAGGAATTCCATCATCCGTATGAGTGTGAGCAACTTGTTTAATAAGGACTACCTGGCGCTCAATGCGGGCAGCGGCAGCCTGTTCACCGTCAACGCCACCGGCTCGGGCGCATCATCGCCAAATTTTTATGTCGGCGCGCCGCGTTTTGCCAGCATATCGTTCGCAACGGAATTTTAGAGGTTAACCATGAATTACACCCTGCTGCACGACCTTACCTTCTACGCCATGTACGCCACGGCGGCGCTAGGCGTGTATGTCATTGTTGAACGGCTGATTTTCTTCCACTTCACCCTGCACCATTCACGCCAGGCGGTCGCTGGCGCGGGCGCGCACGGCAGCTCTGGGCTGCAGGGCGTGGTAGGCGAGATCCACGACGCCATGGTGCGCGAGCGGCGTAGCGTCGCAAGCCGCGAGGAACTGTGTGATCGTAGCGAAGCGATCTATCTCACCACACGCCCCGTCCTGCTGCGCCGCCTGTGGCTGCTCGATACCATCGTGACGGCGGCGCCGCTGCTCGGACTGCTGGGCACTATTCTCGGTATCATCGAAACTTTTTCGGCGCTGGCGCAGTCGGGTATTTCCGATCCTGCCGCAGTGAGCCGTGGCATCGGCACGGCGTTGTTCGCCACCGCGCTCGGTATCGCCATCGCGCTGTTCGGGCTGGTATTCAACAATCTGTTCCAGGACAAAGTGGAAGAAATCAGCAACAATCTCAAGGCTATTATCTTGAAGGCAGGCGCTGCGGGCGCCGCACCCCGCGATGCCTCGCGCGAAGCCGCGCACCGCCCCCATCAGCCCGCCATTGCCGTTTCGGCGTAACGGCAAAATGAAGATGAACGCAATGCGCTAGACACGCTGAATTTCAATTCAAAAGGCAAAAGGCAAAAGGCAAAAGGCAAAAGGCAAAAATCAAAAATCAAAAATAGCACATCCCCTCTCCCCGTTTTTTGGAGAGAGGGTTAGGGGCGTAGCAGGGGTTTCAATCGGCATGCCGACTGCCTGCGAAGCGGCAGTCCGATGCAGCGGACTGCGCGCCCTGCAAGGGAGGGGTGGTTGATTTTGAGGCTTTAAATACATGAGGTTCATGGAAAGGGGCAGAGGAGAGAGTGCGATCAATTAAGGAGTTCTCAATAATCATGGAGCAGAACGGTAGCGTTTCACCGGGTATTTTCTTTGGCGTTTTGCTCAGCGTTTTCGTTAGTGGTTTCCTTGGCGCCTGCACGAGTGTGGCGCCGACGCCGGATTTGCTACATTTGCGCGTTATTGCGTTCAATGACTTTCACGGTCATTTGCAAACCCCCGCTCCGCTGCGCATGCCCGATCCCACTGCGGCGGCACGCACGCTGACGGTGAATGCCGGTGGCGCAGCGCATCTTGCCAGCGCCATTCAGGCGGCGCGCGCAGGTCAAAAGCATTCCATTGTGGTGGCCGCTGGAGATCTGGTCAGCGCCAGTCCGCTGATTTCGTCGCTGTTTCTCGATGAGCCCGCCATTGAAACCCTCAACGCGCTTGGGCTTGACATCAGCTCGGTGGGAAATCACGAATTTGACCGTGGCAAAGACGAATTGCTGCGTTTGTATAAAGGCGGATGCCACGCGCAAGGCTGTGTGACGGGGCAGCCTTATGAGGGGGCCAAATTTACCTACCTCGCCGCCAACGTGCGTGTTATTGCGACTGAAAAAACCTTTATGCCGGCCTACACGGTGCGTGAATTCGACGGCATTCCTGTGGCGTTCATAGGCCTGGTGTTGAAGGAAACGCCGGGCATCGTGTCGAAATCCGGCATCGCGGGCTTGCGTTTCGACGATGAAGCCGACACGGTCAATGCGCTCGTGCCTGAGTTGCGCACGCGCGGCGTGAAGGCCATAGTGGTGCTGATTCATCAGGGCGCAACGACGAGCGGGGCGTATAACGATCAGATGTGTCCCGGCATGCAAGGCGACATCATCAACATCGTGGAACGCTTCGACAGGGCGGTGGATCTGGTGGTGAGCGGCCATACGCACCAGGCTTATTTGTGCCGCGTTAACGGCATTGCGGTAACCAGTGCGGGATCGTATGGACGTTTCCTGAGCGAAATTGATCTTGATATCGACCGCAACACCCATGACGTAGTGAACAGCCGTGCCGATAACGTGCTAGTTGACACGGAAAAATTCCCCGCCGATGCAAAAGTTGCGGCGCTGGTGAGTGGCTACGCCCGACTTGCCGCGCCGCGTGCCGAGCGCGTGGTCGGTCATATCAAATCAGAGTTAGCGGCGTCGGCCAATGCGGCGGGTGAAAGCGCCCTGGGGAATGTGATTGCCGACGCGCAGCTTGCCGCCACCCGCGCGGCAGGCGCGCAACTCGCGTTCATGAACCCCGGCGGCATACGCGCGCCGCTGCTTTTCAAATCCCCCGATGGCGGCATCAGCTTCGGCGATCTTTTCACAGTTCAGCCATTCGGTAATACCCTGGTCACCATGACGCTGACTGGCGAGCAGATCCGCCGCCTTCTCGAACAGCAGTTCGCACCCGCTGCCGGAGAGCGCGTGCGCGTGCTGCAAGTTTCCCAGGGGTTCACATACACCTGGAATGCTTTGCGGCCTGCCGGAAGCAGGGTGGTAGCGAGCAGCATTTTTTTGAATGGGGAAGCGTTGCGTGCGGATCAGGATTATCGCGTCACGGTAAACAGTTTC
This sequence comes from Betaproteobacteria bacterium, assembly GCA_043782425.1. Lineage (GTDB taxonomy): Bacteria > Pseudomonadota > Gammaproteobacteria > Burkholderiales > Usitatibacteraceae > JAYWAM01. Next base: position 1,928 of record JAYWAM010000294.1, on the reverse strand, counting down.
ATGGCAGACGGCGGTGATGGTTTCACGCTGTTCAGCCAGGGCCGGAATCGAGAAGGCGGCATGCTCGATGTCGATGCGTTAGAGGCGTTTCTGCGCGCCAATTCGCCGCTCAATGCGCAGCCGACGGGGCGCATTGTGCGCGTTGAGTGATTCCATTTCTCAACCATTAGTTCATTAATAATGACTGCTGGAAATCGCAAATATTCGTCGTCCCAGCCCCCGATTAAAGCATTCGAGGGCAGGCTGCGGCTGGGACGACGGGTTCCCTCATTACTCATCATGCTTTCGTATTTGAGGCCATTAATTAATGCACTACTCACACGCAGCATTTAGGCGTGCCGCAGTCTGCATCGGCGCATTTCTCTGCTTCGCTGGCGGGCACACAACAGGCAGCGGAGGCTTCCTGTGCTTTGCTATTGTCCTCGCCATAGACGGGAATGCTGTCGAGAGAGTGATAGGTTTCCCAGGCCAGACCTTGCGGATCGGTAAGCCAGTATTTGTCGCTCTTGGCGTAACAGCAGTGGGCGCCCATCTCCTCGCGCGCTTCAACACCGGCCTGCGCGACGCGCTCACGCATTGTCTTGAGTTCCGCATCGCTATCGACTTGCAAACCGAGGTGATTGACGCCGAAGTTGCCCGAGCGTTGTGAGATTGCGAAATTGATACGCGGGTCTTCGAGCATCCATTTGGCATAATCGTCTTTAAGCACGCTGGGCGGCTGGCCGAATACGGTGGAATAGAAGCGCACGTTTTGTTGCAGATCCTCGACGGCGACATGGACATGAAAACGATTCATGGTTTTCTCCTGAATTTCAGTTTGGGTTTCGATTTGGCCGATGTACTTTTAGCCGGGTGGGGTGCAGGTTCACAACACGACTGACCTGCGCAGCAGTTTTCGGTGAGAAACGCCATCAGTGCGTTCATCGCCAGATAATTGGCGGAGTAAAAAATGAATCGCCCTTCCTGGCGCGACTCGATCAAACCGGCGTGGCTCAACTCTTTTAAGTGGAACGACAGCGTTGCCGGGGCAGCCGTTGTGTCCAAGCGCGCGAGTTGTTCGCCGATGCGACCCACCGATAAGCCTTGCGGGCCGGCCTGTACCAGCAAACGAAAGATGGCGAGGCGCGATTCCTGGGCCAGCGCAGCTAAAGCGGAAATAACGTTTTTAGGTTTCATATATCGAAATATATCGAATCATAGAAACGTTGTCAACGCTTTTTTTGGAAGCAGATCATCTCAGTCGTGGGCAAAGGCGCACAGCGATGGCGCGTAGGTAATTTTGTGCGTCACGCCTGTCACGAAACTGCAACCTAGGTCACGTAGCCTTCGGGGATATGCAAGCACAACCTACACGACTTACCCTTGCCCAGCACCCGACGCTGCGAGATCGCGTTGATCAGAAAATTTTCAACGCGATCTATTCGCGCTCCCTGGTTTACAACACTTGCTGGGAGGATCCTGCAGTTGATCGGCGCGCATTGCAGCTTGCCCCCGACGACACCATGCTGGTTATCACCAGCGCCGGCTGCAACGTGCTCGACTATGCGCTGACGGGACCGAAGCGCATCCACGCGGTGGACACCAACCCGCGCCAGACGGCGCTGCTTGAACTTAAGCTTGCGGCGGTGAGAAATCTTGACTACACCGACTTCTTCGCGTTGTTCGGACTAGGCCGTCACGCGCATTTTCACGACCTCTATCGCACCTTGCTGCGCAACGATTTGTCGCCTTTCGCACAACTCTATTGGGATAGCAACAGCGGCTGGTTTAGCGCCGGCGAAAGTTTCTACTATCGTGGTCTGTCGGGAAAGGTGGCGTGGTTGCTGCGCGTCTATCTGCGTTTGCGGCCCAAGCTGCTTGAGTACGTCGAGGATTTGTTCAACTGCACATCGCTCGAAGCGCAGCGGGAAATATACGATTCGCGCATT
>JAYWAM010000293.1:0-9951 GCA_043782425.1 Betaproteobacteria bacterium | reverse complement strand
TCATCCCTTAAGGATGACCTGATTGCTAACTGCTCAGGCTCATTTCTCTTTGGAAACACGCCAGCCTCTCCAGGCTCATTTGTCTTTGGACAAGGCTCATTATTGTGCGGATGAGGACAATTGATTACAATGATTGCATTGAAATCAACATAGGGTAGATTTATGACTAGTATTACGATTCGCAACTTGGACGATAGTCTTAAAGCCATGTTACGCATGCAAGCCGCGCAACATGGCTGGTCTATGGAGCAAGAAGTACGCGAGATTTTGCACCAATCGGTGATGCCCGCAGCAAGTGAAACCGGTTTTGCGCAGCGGATTAATCAGCGCTTTGCTGCATTGGCGGTGAATGCGCTTCCGATTCCCAAGCGCGGAAAGGTGCGTAACCCACCGCCATTGCAATCCAGCATGACCTGCCTCTTGTGACACGCAACACCAAAGATTTTCTTCAAATCGAGGGATTGATATTATTAATCCCTGGAGGATTCAGGTCTGATGTGCACATGCCCTATGCTTGCTAACTCAGCGCGCCACCGTCGCCTCGCTAAGCCCGGAGAGCGCCTTACTCAGGCCAGCGACAGCCGGGCATGATGCAGCGCCGTGGCGTTGCGCAAGGTATGCCGGATCGTTATAGCCCAGCCAGACTTGACCCTGGGCGTCCTGCCACACCAGCGCTTTGAGCGGAAGATCAATGCCCGCCGACTGCGCGCACTCCATTAGCGGTGTTCCGCCCTGAGGGTGGCCGAAGATGAGCACTTCTGTGGGCCGCAATGTCTTGCCTACCTTAGCGGCGCCCGCCGCGTGATCAACGCGGGCAAAGATAATCAACTCACGTTTCTTGGCGTTCTCTTCAAAACGATTCATGGTGTCCTTAGCGGAATGCGGGCTCTTGACAGCGATGAGACCGTCAGCCGCAAAGGCTGCTGACGACAGGGTAAGCAGCGCAGCGAGGACAAGCGAAAGCGGGTGGTTCATGTGTGACTCCTTGATGGATAAGGTGTAGTTGCTAACTTAACTCAAAGTTGAGGGGCATGCACCCCGTTAGTAGAAGAAAGTGGAACATCCTGACAGATTTGCCGACCGGGCGCCGACCGAGAGTCTGCGGCTGTGCAAGGTCTGGATTGTAAAACTGGCAAACCCGAATATTCACTACACGCTGACCCAGCCTTGCAACGCGCATTCCTGACTTTTCGTTAAGGAACTCTTCAGTTGCACCACTCGGTGCGTGCTCCTATTATTTGCAGGCACTGCATGCGGAGCAAAAGCCGCGATCCAACGAAATATTCCAGCCGCAGCGTCGGGCTGATATTTCAGGCCACCGCCCCTTCATTCGCAGCAGCGCGCAAGCACAACTCGCTTCGCAATTTCCAGCTACGCACAAAGGATATACAAATGAAGAGCACGCAAAGCAGATTGCTTAAACGGCGCTCGCCACCCTGGCTTTGGGCAGCGGCCTGTTGTTGGCGCACGGTAATATGACGAAAATCGCGCCGGACAGAGCCAAGGTGTTATTTGAAAACGACCGCATCCGCGTGCTGGAAACGCGCAACAAGCCGGGTGAAACTTTCTCCATGCATTCCCATCCGCCGCGCTTTGTATATTTCATGAGTCCGCTGTCGGAAAAAATTACCTACGAGGGAAACGAACCCAAGGTGTATCACTGGAAAGCGGGGGACGTAACCTTCGACGAAGCCGTGTCTTTGGCGGTGGAAAACGTAGGCGCCACCGCAGGGCGCAATATTGTTGTCGAACTCAAGGCGAGGCCGTGATGAAGAAAGTCTTTCTAGGTATTGCCATAGCGGCGCTAGCCGCAAGCGCAAGCGGTGAAACGATTAACTTTGACAAGGAGCGTCCGGGAACACTGTCGGGCGATTGGATTTCTGGAGTGACTGGTAGCGGCAAGCCGCGCTGGATGATCGAGTCCGATCCCAGCGCACCCAGCGCGCCAAATGTGTTAAAGCAATCTGGATCTGGCGATTTCCCGTGGTGCGTAAATAAGGGCGCTGCTCTCGAGGATGGCTTCGTGGAAGTAAAGTTCAAGTCTCTATCGGGCCGTGAAGACCAAGCTGGCGGCGTGGTGTGGAGATGGAAGGATGGTGGTAACTACTACGTCGCGCGCGCCAATGCACTGGAGAACAACGTTTCGCTGTATTACACAGAAAACGGTCGGCGCAATATCATCAAATATGTTGATGCACCAGTGGCGGGAAAGCAGTGGCACACGCTACGCGCCGAGTTTCAAGGCGCGAAGATTCGCATTTTGCTGAATGGCAAGGCCTACATCGAATTGGATGATACGCACATCGCAGGCTTAGGTGCGGTAGGCGTGTGGACTAAGGCCGACAGTATTACTGCGTTCGACGACTTCGCCTTCGGCGCGGCGGCGGGAAAATAAACCCTTTTCAAGCAAGTTCGGCCTGATAGGGCATCGTCCAACCAGAAAAGCAGTACAGGCTAGCAGTGCTTCACCTGCACACACATGCCATACTCACCCACTTAACATACTTAGGCAGAAGAAAACCTATGCGCGCTTACCGTTTGCCACAAATTTTCAGCCTTCTTGCCGTGTTGTTCGGCGTGGCTTGGCATGCTCATGCCGCAGCGCAAGCAGTGGCTGCGAGCAAACCCATTCTACCTGCGCCGCTTCAGGTATCCCCGCATGTTTACGCCTGGATCGGGCCGCATGGCGGAGCGGACCGGAACAACCAGGGCTACCGCATGAACATGGCGTTTGTGGTCGGAAAGAAATGCGTCGCAGTGCTGGAAACCGGATACACCGAGGCCATGGCGCGCGAGATGTTGGGGCACATCGCCACCATCACGCCGCTGCCGGTGAAGTATGCGATCAACAGTAATTCCCAACCTGACCGCTATTTCGGGAATGAAGTGTTTCGCCGCCAGGGCGCAACGCTGATTGCACATGAAAGCGAAGCGCGTCGCATGGCGGCGCAGGGCGCCAATTTCGCCCTCGGCATTTCCATGAGCTTAGGGCTGGACGCGGCGGGCATAGTGGTTCCCGCGCCGCCCGACATCAGGCTGATGAGTGAAAACGCGAGCTATGATCTGGGCGAGTTGCAAATTCATGTTAAAAGTTTTGGCGCGGCGCATACACCCGGCCCGCTGGTGGTGCATATCCCCGCCGACAATGTGGTCTATGCTGGAGATATTCTTTATTCGGGAAGGCTGCTGGCGCTTATTCCTGACGGGGATATGAAATCGTGGATCAAGGTGTTCGACGATCTCAAAAGTTATGGCGATGCCCTGTTTGTGCCGGGACACGGCAAGCCGGGAAAGCTTAAGGACTTTGAGTTTCCCACGCGCGAATATTTGATGCTGCTGCATACGCATATGGAAAAGATGGCCAAAGAAAATGCGGACTTACAGACAGCCATCAAGCGACTCGATCAGACGCGTTTCTCCAAGTTGGAAAACTTTGCCGAGCTATCGGGGCGCAATGCCAGCCAGGCTTATCTTGATAGTGAAAAAGGTTCGTTCTAGGGCGACGGCGCTGGAGATAAATGTGCGCAAGCGCGCCCTGCCCAAACCTCGCACGCCCTGCGGCAGAGGCAGTATAAATGCGCATTCTGGTTGTTGAAGACGAGCGCAAGCTGGCGCGCGCGCTGCAAGAAAGCCTTGAGGCGGCGGGCTATGCGGTGACGCTTGCGACGAACGGCGAGGAAGGATTTTTTTTGGTCAATGCGCAGACGTTCGATTTGCTTCTATTGGATTTGATGCTGCCGGGCCGCGACGGCTTGGAGGTTCTTGCGGTTTTGCGCAAGCGCAAACTCGAAACCCGCGTGCTAATTCTGACGGCGCGCGATACGCTTGAGGATCGCGTGCAGGGCCTGGATTGCGGCGCTGATGATTATCTCGCCAAGCCTTTTGCTTTTACCGAGCTACATGCGCGTATCCGCGCGCTGCTGCGTCGCGGTCATACACAACAGGTAACACGGCTAAAACTCGCCGATCTGGAAATGGACCTTGGCGCGCGCCGCGTGCAGCGCGCTGGTGTCACCATTGATCTGACAGCCAAGGAGTTCGAGTTGCTGGAATACCTTTTACAACATCAGAACACAGTGGTGCCGCGCGAAATGCTGGCGCGCGACGTGTGGGGCGAAACAGCGCGCGCTACGCCGCTGGATAATGTGATCGATGTGCACATCGCACGCTTACGCAGAAAGATCGACGATGCTTCACAGCGCAAGTTGATCTGGACCATACGCGGCGTGGGCTTTGTACTGCGTGTGGACGCGCCATGAAGCTGCGTTCATTCAGCATCCGCGCACGGCTGATGCTTTGGTACGCCGGCTCGCTTGCTGTGATTGTTTTGGCGTTGTGGATGGGGGTCTATTTTTTCGTGCGCACCAGCCTGTTACAACAAATGGAGCGCTATGCCGGACAGGACTTGGCTATCGTGGCAAAAGCGCTGCAGGATTTCCCCCCCGAGCTGGATGAGACTGAGCGGCATAGCTCGACCGGCCTGTTTCTGGTCAGCGACGGCGAGCGCGTTTTTTACGCCAGCAGCGGCTGGCAGTCACGTGATTTAACGCGCGCATACAAGGAAAGCCGTCAACACGGCAGTGCAGAAATATGGCGAAGCACGCTGGGTGAACCGTATTTTTTTATGACTTCCACAGTCAATGCTGCGGGCGATAAATATCAAGTGGTGGTCGCGCACGAGGCGCGACAAGTGCTCGATGTGTTGAATAACCTCTGGCTTAGCCTCACGGCCATATTTCCCGCCGCACTGGTGCTGGCGTTGGCGGGCGGCTATTTGATGGCGGGAAGAGCGCTGGCGCCGGTCGGACGCATCGCAGCCAAAGCGCATGAAATCACCGCGGAAAAACTTTCGCAGCGTCTGGATATTGGCAATCCGGCTGACGAGTTCGGGCGTCTGGCGGCAATATTGAATAATACCTTCGCGCGCCTGGAAGAGTCATTCGAGAAACTGCGGCGCTTTACCGCTGACGCTTCACACGAGTTGCGCACGCCATTGACCGTGTTACGTAGCGTGGGTGAAGTGGCGCTGCAAAAGCCGCAGAGCGCCGCTGCCTATCGTGAAGTGATCGGCAGCATGCTCGAAGAAACCGACCGGCTCGCGCGCCTGACCGAAGGGCTGCTGACGTTGGCGCGAACCGACGCAAATCAAGCACGCCTCAATCTGGAGCATACGGACCTTGGTCTGTTGCTCAGCGAAGCGACTGAATTTCTGCGTGTACTGGCTGAGGAAAAAAATCAGCATCTCACCTGCCATCTACACGGCGCCATTTTCGCAAGTGTTGATCGCGGCTTGCTGCGTCAGGCGATTATTAATCTGGTGGCCAACGCCATCACTTATACGCCACATGGCGGGCGTATTGATGTTGTGTTGAGCGCCAACGGGGCGCAGGCGCAAATTGAGGTGCGCGACAGCGGCCCGGGTATTGCGCGCGAACACCATAGCCGTATCTTTGACCGGTTTTTTCGAGTGGATAAGGGACGCTCCAGCGCGGCGGGCGGAGTGGGGCTAGGGCTGGCGATCGCGCACGGGATTATTCGGCAGCATGGCGGCAGCATAGAAGTTTTCAGCACAGAAGGTGAAGGGGCGGTGTTTCGCGTCACGCTGGAAAAGAGCAGTGCGGTATAGAAACGGGTTCCTGCGCTACCCCTTGCGCACGCCTGCGCCCACCGCGGCGCGCGCCAGCCGGTCATTGACCGCATCCCACCCCGAGGTCTGCGGTGGCGTCTGAATCAGGATGCGGCTGGCGCCCGCTGCATCCAGGGTGCGTAGATTTGCATACAGATCACGTGCATAGCCGGCGGCATCGCGCGGCGCAACAATCCATACCAGCGGACGCGCAGCGCGTATACCCACGCCGGGGGGCGAGACCGGCAGACCGGGCGCCTTGTCGAACGACAGCACGGCGACGTGCTTGCCAGCCTCTAACAGCGCATCAACTTCGGCCTTGAGCTGTTTCGCAGTCAGCAAGGCGAGCGCAGTTTTAGGCGCGTAGTGCGCATCCAGCGAGCCGGAGGTGCGCGGTGTATTGCTGCCCGCCTGCTCGCGCGCAAGCGGTCTTACGCCGAGCACTTCGGCAATCTGATCCGGGGTAATCGCGCCAGGGCGCAGCAGTGTCGGCCTGCCCTGCGGCATAGTAGAAAGATCGAGTATGGTCGATTCGATGCCGACCTCGCACGCGCCGCCGTCAATCAAAAATATGGTTTTCCCTATTACGGCGCCGAATTCATCGCGTACATGCTGCGCCGTGGTGGGACTCACGTGGCCGAAGCGGTTGGCTGAGGGCGCGGCAATAGCGCCGCTGCCGCATTTTGCAAACGCGACGAGGAGTTTTTGCGCCAGCGGATGTGCGGGGCAACGCAGGCCCACCGTATCCTGTCCGCCGGTGACAATATTGGGGATACGCGCGGACTTCTTCAATATCAGCGTGAGCGGCCCGGGCCAGAATTCTGCAATAAGCTGGTGCGCGGCTTGCGGCGCCTCACTCACGTAGTCCTCAAGCCTGGCGTGCTGTGCAATATGTACGATCAAGGGATGTTCAGCCGGTCGGCCTTTGGCTGCGAATATTTTGCGTACCGCTGCCGGGTTGGCAGCGTCTGCACCGATGCCGTAGACGGTTTCGGTGGGGAAGGCGACAAGCTGAGCGTCGGCCAATTTTTCGGCAGCCGTCGTGATTTCACGCAATGTAAGGGGGTTGTTCAAAATATTGGCGCGCCTTGCGCGAAGGATAAAGGCTAGAACTAACGTGCTCCAAGCACAATGTCTTCAATATCCTTGACCGATTTCGGGCAGGCCGCAGTGAGAACTTCGCGGCCCTTAGGCGTCACCAGCACATCGTCTTCGATGCGCACGCCGATGTTCCAGAACGCTTTGGGAACGTTGTCTGCGGGGCGGATGTAGCATCCCGGCTCCACCGTCAGCACCATGCCGGGCTTAAGCTGCACCCATAGACCGGATTGGCGGTAATCGCCCGCATCATGCACATCTAGCCCCAGCCAGTGGCCAGTGCGGTGCATGTAAAACTGTTTGTAACTTTCATTTTCAAGCACCGCATCGACACTGCCTTTGCACAGCTTGAGATCGATAAAGCCGCGCACCAGCACGCGCGTTGCGGCATCGTGATAGGCGGAAAAATCTACTCCCGGCTTGACGGCCTTGATGGCGGCGAGCTGGCTGGCGAGCACCAATTCATAGATATCTTTTTGCGCGCCACTGAAGCGCGCGCCGATGGGAAAAGTTCGCGTGATGTCGGCGGCGTAGCTGTCGAGCTCGCAGCCCGCGTCGATCAACAGCAGATCGCCTTTTTTTAGCAATGCGTTGTTTTCGCGATAATGCAGCACACAGGCGTTGGCGCCCGAGGCGACGATGGAACCATAGGCCGGCTGGCGCGCGCCGTTTTTTACAAATTCGTGCAGCAGCTCGGCTTCGATTTGGTATTCGTGCTTACCCGGTGCAGCGGCACGCATGGCGCGCACATGCGCGCCTCCGGAAATTTCGGCGGCGCGGCGCATCACGGCAATCTCATGCTCGTCCTTGATGAGGCGCATGCCGGCAATTGCGCTGCGCACGTCGTTGATCTGAGTGGGCGCTGTGACGCCGCTACGCACCTTGGCGCGCACCTCGTTCAACCATGCGCTGACGCGGCCATCCCACTTGGCGTCGGAACCGAGCGGCGTGTGCAACGCCGTATGACCGCACATCAGCTCAGGCACGCGCATGTCCAGTTCGCTGAAGGGATAGGCCGCGTCAAAACCGAATGCCTCTTTTGCCATTTTCGGCCCGAAGCGGAAACCATCCCAGATCTCGCGTTCCAGGTTTTTCTCGCGGCAAAAAAGTATGGCGCGCGGTTTCTTGCCGAGCACCAATGCCATCACTGCTTCGGGTTCGCGAAATCCGCTGAGATAATAGAAGTAGCTGTCCCAGCGATAATCGTAGTGACTGTCGGCGTTGCGCGTGCACTCCGGCGCAGTGGGTAGCAGCACCAGGCCGCGCCCCAGCATCTTTGCCAGACTCTGACGGCGCTTGGAATGCACTTTATGCTGATGCGGGTTTTCGAGTTTCATGTGCGGTTGCCTTGGGGTGAATAGGACAAACTAGGATATTAGCTGTTTTTCTCAACTTGCCTGTGATAATTGACGATCCAATGCTTCGAGCTGCGCCGCCGTACCAAGGTTTTCCCAGCGACCGCGAAAATGTTCCGCGCTCACCCTGCCTTGGCGCACGAATTCGAACGCCCAGGGGAACAGCTTCATTTTTATGCCCGGCGCAAAGGCTTTGAACAAATCAGGATGATAGAGCGCAATGCCCGAGTAGTTGAACTTAGGCGCATCGCCTTGCATGCACGCCATGCCATCCACCAGCGCCATATCGCCGTGCGGATGAAAATGCGGATTGTCGGCCAGGACGAAATGCGCCGCGCGGCGCGGGAATTGCGCTGCGATGACGTCAATCAGCGGGATGAGGTGCGCATAGTTGTATTCGGTATACACGTCTGCGCTGGTGACCAGGAACGGACGCTTGCCGAGCAAAGGCAAGGCTTTCACGATGCCGCCCACGGTTTCAAGCGCTTCGCCCTCGGCGGAGTAGGTGATACGCGCGCCGTAGCGCTTGCCGTCGCCCAGTGCAGCGGCGATGAGCTCGCCCAGCCATGCGTGATTGATTACGATGTCGTAAAATCCCGCCGCCACCAGACGCTCGATCTGCCATTCGATCAATGCGCGTCCCGCCACCTTGAGCAACGCCTTGGGGGTGTGATCGGTGAGCGGGCGCATGCGTTCACCGCGCCCTGCCGCCAATATCATGGCCATGAGTTGGGGCATTAGAAGGTATATCCAACGGCGGGGGCTTGCGTTTGCCCTGGCTCGCCCTGTAGCTCATCGAACAATTTAAGCAGCGGTGTAAGTTCGCGGTAGCGCTCGCACACTTTGCGTATGTACTGCACAAAGCGCGGTGTGTCTGCCAGGTAGGCAGGCTTGCCGTCGCGATAATTGATGCGCGCAAAAATACCCAGCACCTTAAGGTGGCGCTGCAAGCCCATCCACTCGAAGGAACGGTAAAACGCGGCAAAATCGCTGCCCACCGGCAGCCCGGCCTTGGCGGCGCGCTCCCAGTAGCGAATGCTCCAGTCGAGCACGCGCTCCTCATCCCAACTGATGAAGGCGTCTTTGAACAGCGAAGCCACATCGTAAGTAATCGGACCATAAACAGCGTCCTGAAAATCGAGTACGCCGGGATTGGGGTTGCTGACCATGAGATTGCGCGGCATGTAGTCGCGGTGCACGTAAACGCTGGGCTGCGCCAGATTGGCGGTCACGATGCGCGCAAACTGCTCAGCCAGAATGGCGCGCTGCTTTACGCTCAGCTCACGCTTGAGATGGCGCGCCACATACCAGTCGGGAAACAGATTAAGTTCGCGCGCCAGCAAGGCTTCATCATAAGGCGGCAACACGCCGGGCTTGCTCGCAAGCTGCCAACGGATCATGGCATCGATGGCGTCGCTGAATAATGCAGACGCAGTGGTGTCGTTAAGCGCCTGCAAATACGTCTGCTCACCCAGATCGCTGAGCAATAGAAATCCGCGTTGCACATCGTGTGCCAGAACCTGCGGCGCATTGAGACCGATTTCACGCAACAGCGCCGCCACCTTCACAAAAGGGCGACAATCCTCCTGCGGCGGCGGCGCATCCATAACAATGCGCGTGCCGAATTCGGCGGATATGCGAAAATAGCGCCTGAAGCTGGCGTCTGCGGATGCCGGTGCGATGCGAAACTCAGAAGTTTCGATCACCTCTTCGATCCAGGCTAGCAATTGCGCTTCACGCTCGGTGGCGGGTTGAAATAGGTTTTCCATGAAATAGGATGCTGATGTTTGTCTTATTCCGCTTCGCGTTAAAGGTAGCATGCGTGTAGGAGCGGGCTTGCCCGCGATGAATTGGCGTTGTTTTTTTCGCGGG
>JAYWAM010000292.1:0-10078 GCA_043782425.1 Betaproteobacteria bacterium | reverse complement strand
GATCGCTGATCATCGTGGGCGTTTACCGGCACCCGTGCCGCCATCAAGGCTGCGTTGGAAGTTGCGGCTTTGCGCACACCGGATGACTTGTTCGTATGGGACGTATGGGGCGTATTGGCAAAATACGACAGGGCGTCGCCCTTGATTTCACCCATTTCTGCCATTCTGGCCGCGCAATCTATTTCACGCTCCAGGTCGCTATCGTCACCCTGGCACGTGCGGAATGATTCTGCCCACCACACTTCAAGATTGCCATCTTCATCCAGGTCGGAGACATGCACAATTTCGTTGTGATCATTTTTACCGCGGAACCGTTCCGGCACACCAATAAGGGTGAGCGTTTGTGCATCGAATATTAAAAGAATCCGCGGCCCTGTGTAAGGCCATGCTGGGTTCGACGGTTCATCATTTATGTAAAGCCGCAACTCGACCAGCGACTTGCCATGACGCGGATGCTTCCACCAAGTGGCAGCATGGACCGAGCCTTTGCGGCGCTTCAAATCTGCGATAAAGGCCTGCATTTTTTGCTGAGCTTCGTCGTTCATGCCCTGCACGAGTTTAGTCAGCCATGCCTCAATATCTGCAGGCTCGGTGTCCGATGCGGTTGGCAGTTGCAGTTGCGTTGCATGAAATTTATTTTCGTCTTTCAGAGTCAATCGGCTGTGTTTGAGCGTGAACGGCACAGCCTGCGGCTCGGCAACCCACGTTTTGCAAACCTCGCGCAGCCAGTCCTGGGAAGGTTCCCCCTCCTTGTCGAAGCAGCTATTGCCGTAATCGGTAAACTCGCTAAGCAGCCTTTCGTGCACAGCCCCCGATTCAACATGGCCCAGCAAGTTGAGATATTGGTTGCGCAAATCCCGCGCCTCCGCAGATTCCCCCTGCTTGAGCCATGCCCAGTCCGGGCCGACGCAGCGTAAGGGCGGCTTGTCTGTTAGGTGTTGCAGCGCGAAAGTGCCTTCCAAAGACTTCCCGACGCTTTTGAGCCACGTTTGGAGAACGTCACAAGATGCATCGTTTGCAAGACTTTCCATTTCCCTCATAACGGCGGCTTGCACGCGCGGCGTTTTGCCCTCGGCAGTAAAGAGTGCGTAGCGGGGCGAAACCACCGCCTTTTCATAGCTATTACCGGAGCGGGGGCTGCCGAATTTTTTGGCAGCCTGGGACATTTGCGGCAGGTGCGTTATTTGATGAAGCGTCGTTTGCAGCGCCTGTGGCGACCACTCATTCTTGGCATGCAACACAGACAAGAGTTTTGCCCGCAGGAACGCCGCCTCGCGTAAGCCCTCGTCGAAAAGAGGCTCGCCCTCCTGTCCAGAGCGTTCGTACTGTTCGATGGGTTTTTGCAGCCCAGGCAATGCGCCGTTAGGCAAAACGTCTGATTCCAGCGCCTGAATAGCGCGGGCTAACTCAGTATCTGCTGGCGACAGACTGCTCCACAACCACAGGATAAGCACACAGTCGTCCGGCCCCGTGCCTTGACAACGGCTGGATGACAGAAAGCGGGCAAACTTGCTCTGCAACACGGGTGCGACCCTGTTTCCTATTGCGCGTTTTTCATTTTTGAGGACGAGAAGTTCCTCTTCTGTCCGCACGGATTTCCGACCGCTGCGCTCGTGAACACATACACCGAAATTGAACTGACCCGAACTTCGATCCGCGATCGACATGAATGGAAGACTATCATTGCGTTGCCGCATAAAAGGATTTTGTGTAGGCCTCAACCAGGCGATCTGTGGCATACAGTTCCAAAGCGTGAGGAAGGCCGCCGGTTCATCCTGCCAACCGGGGAAGGGGCCATACAAACCAATTTGTGTAAAAAAAGGCGAGGAGTTTTCTGGGTACGCTGCCTGCGCAACGGCGATTTCTTTTGGAAACCAATAGGACAGCTTGGTAATGACGTCCGATGGCTTATCGAATTTCAGTAGTGATGCCCGTCCCGCAAAAATCAGCCCATTCTCGCGGATAACCCTGGGCTGGCGGATAAATTCTGGCATCTGGTACAGCAGGTCGATGCGCGCAGGGGTTGCCACACGCACAACGAATTCATCCGCTAGACTTTCGTCAGTTTTCACCATAGCCTTAATCTCCTGGATCACCGCTTCCAGCTCTTGAGGGCTGAGCGGCGGCAAAGCGCCAGCTTCTGACTGGGCATAGCTAGCGGCGGCAAAGCAAAGCATGATGAGCAGGGTGTAGCGAACAACTTTGCGCGCAAGATTAGGGGGTATTTTCTTTATCGATTTCATGTGTGAACCTTGGACGATATTGACGAGAAAGCGCGCGGTGGCGAGGTGGCTTGATGGGAAGTCTAACGCGACAACATGGCGACGTCAGAAAGAAAGGGGATTTTGCAATGGCGGAAAGTGGCAAGAAAATGGGTGTTGAGTGTGGCATTGCTCCCGCATAGCCTTTCGTCGTGCCATTGGCTCCGATCGTAGGAATTGTTCAAGGGTTACATGATTAAAAGCCATCCCACCCCAACCAGGTAGGACGACGCACCTTAAAGGTGCAGTGTAATTTTTTGTGCACTATTTTTGTCCACTCATCCTCGAAATGAGCCGCTAGTAGAGTGGGGACTATCTGCTATCCAGTTGTTTCAATTTAACTAAAATGGCTGCGACGCGCACCTTTCGCCGTTGGCACATAGTATGCAATGTCTCATGCGCAATACCACAGCGGCGCTTGTCTCCGGCTTTCGCATGCAACAGATGCACCGGAATGTGTCGGCCTTAGCAGTCATTTTTTCCAAAACTTTGGGAGCATCACATCATGAAAAGAAGAGGATTCTTGAAGACCTGGGCGGTTGCAGCAGTAGCTGCGACTACGCTCGGTGCATCACAATTTGCCGTCGCCGTCGATACCATCAAGGTCGGTGTTTTGCATTCGCTGTCGGGAACCATGGCCATCAGCGAAACGGTATTGAAGGATGTCACGCTCATGGCGATCGATGAGATCAATGCCAAGGGTGGCGTAATGGGCAAGCAGCTTGAGGCAGTGGTCGTCGATCCCGCTTCCAACTGGCCGTTGTTCGCTGAAAAGGCACGTCTGTTGCTGAGCAAGGATAAGGTGGCGGTGGTGTTCGGCTGCTGGACCTCAGTGTCGCGCAAATCGGTGTTGCCGGTTTTTGAAGAATTGAATGGCCTGCTGTTTTATCCAGTGCAGTATGAAGGCGAAGAGCTTTCCAAGAATGTGTTCTACACCGGCGCTGCGCCTAATCAACAAGCCATACCTGCTGTTGAGTATTTGATGAGCAAGGACGGCGGCGGCGCCAAGCGCTGGGTGTTGTTGGGCACGGACTATGTTTATCCGCGCACCACCAATAAAATCCTGCGCGCCTTCCTCAAATCCAAGGGTGTCGCCGACAAGGATATCGACGAGAAGTACACGCCTTTCGGCCATAGCGACTATCAGACCATCGTAGCCGACATCAAGAAATTTGCCGCTGGCGGCAAGACGGCTGTGGTATCGACCATCAACGGCGATTCCAACGTGCCGTTTTACAAGGAGCTCGGCAACCAGGGTCTGAAGGCGACCGACGTTCCCGTCGTAGCGTTCTCGGTAGGCGAAGAAGAATTGCGCGGCGTCGATACCAAGCCCTTGGTTGGTCATCTGGCTGCGTGGAACTATTTCATGTCGCTAAAAAATCCGGCCAATGACGAATTCAAGAGCAAGTGGGCCGCCTACGCCAAAGCCAAGAAATTACCTGGCGCAGACAAGCCGCTCACCAACGACCCCATGGAAGCCGCGTATATCGGCATCAACATGTGGAAGCAGGCAGTGGAAAAAGCCAAGTCCACCGACACCGAAAAAGTTATCGCCGCCATGGCGGGCCAGACCTTCAAGGCGCCTTCTGGCATCACCTCAAAAATGGATGAGAAAAACCATCACCTGCACAAATCAGTTTTCATTGGCGAAGTGCAGGCCAACGGCCAATTCAATGTCGTATGGAAAACCCCCGGCCCGGTGCAAGCCAAGCCGTGGAGCCCGTATATCGCGGGTAACGACAAGAAGAAAGACGAGCCGGAGAAGAAGTAGGCGAGGTTCTGTCCTACCCATGAACCTCATACGTTGAAAACCTCAATACTCAAGCACCCCTCACCCTAGCCCTCTCCCCAAAAAACGGGGAGAGGGGATGTGCTTTTTTTGACTTTTTGATTTTCAATTTTTGATAGTATTGTTGTACCGAAGCGGCGTGCGCTGTAGTATTTGTCGCGCGCCGTTTCAATTACCGTCTTTCACAATCGTCTACCAAAATCTCGCAGGACATTCCATGCAACTGATTTATCGCCTGCTGGGATTGCTTGGCCTGGTCATCTTGGCGCAAGCTCTGCCCGCCCATGCTGTGCAAGCTAATCTTATCGAGAAGCTTGCGCGCGGCGAGAGCGATGAAAAAATCGCCGCCATCAATGCGCTCATCACACAAGAGGACGTCTCCGCCCTCCCCTTGCTACAAGCGCTGCTTGACGGTGAGGTGCAGCTCGCAGCCACGCGCATCCTGATTATCAAGGGTGACAACGCAAGCGATGCGCTGACCGGGGAAGCCATCTCACCTCTGCCCGAAACGCGCGAAGACGTCATCATGAATAACCGCATGCGGCGCGAACTGGCATTGGCTATCGCCGCGCTCAAGCTGGCGTCACCACAGCGCAGCGTTCGCCTTAGCGCCGCACAGGCGCTTGAATCGGGCGCAGATGAAGAAATGCTGCCGCTCATCACGCGCGCGCTACAGAAGGAAAGCGATGCCGAAATCAAGGGCCTGCTCACTCTCATCCAGGCCAGCGTGCAATTGCAAAGCAAGGACAATGCAGTACGCACGGCGGCGGTGAAGGCGCTTGCCCTCAGCCCCAGCCCCAATACCAAAACTCTGCTGCTCGGCCTGCTGGAACGTACGGCAACGGGTGAATTGAATGAAGCCGATGCGACGCTACGCGCCGAGGTGCAACTGGCGCTACGCGCTGTGGAATCGCGCCTCGTCTGGGGCGAGCGCCTTGGACAACTTTTCAGCGGCATCAGCCTGGGCAGCATTTTGCTGCTGGCCGCGTTGGGATTAGCCATCACCTATGGCCTCATGGGCGTAATCAATATGGCGCACGGCGAGCTCATCATGATCGGCGCCTACACCACCTACCTGGTGCAAAACCTGTTTCGCGCGCATGCGCCCGAGATGTTCAACTGGTATCTGCTTGCCGCCGTGCCTTGCGCCTTCCTCATCACGGCGCTGGCGGGCATGTTGCTGGAGCGCGGCGTCATCCGCTATTTGTACGGGCGACCGCTGGAAACCCTGCTCGCCACCTGGGGTATCAGCCTGTTCCTGATCCAGACCATGCGCTCCACCTTTGGCGCACAAAACGTGCAAGTGGAAAACCCTGTGTGGATGTCAGGCGGCGTGCAGATTCTTTCCAACGTGGTGCTGCCCTACAACCGCATAGTCATCATCTTTTTCACTGCGGCGGTGCTGTTGTTGGTTTGGCTGATGCTGTCACGTACGCGCCTCGGTTTATTCGTGCGCAGTGTCACACAAAATCGCGCCATGGCAAGCTGCGTCGGCGTGCCTACCGCGCGCGTCGATACGCTGGCCTTTGGCCTGGGCTCGGGTATTGCCGGGCTGGCTGGTTGCGCGCTTTCGCAGATCGGCAACGTCGGGCCCGATCTGGGGCAAAGTTATATCGTCGATTCTTTCATGGTGGTGGTGCTGGGCGGCGTCGGCCAACTGGCGGGCACGGTCTACGCCGCGCTCGGCCTGGGCGTGGTAAATAAAATTCTCGAAGGCTGGGCGGGCGCGGTTATCGCCAAAATTGTAGTGCTGGTGTTCATTATTATTTTCATACAGAAGCGTCCCCAGGGCTTGTTCGCCCTGAAGGGCCGTTTTGCGGACAGTTAATTGAGGAACAAAGCGTTTAACCACAAAGAACACAAAGCTCACAAAGGTTTTTTCCTTAGTGTTCTTTGTGTTCTTTGTGGTTCATGCTTTTTTAAATATGCAAACCACTGACATACTTGCAGCGCACGCTAGAAAGCCGCTCTTCAGCACGCGCGGCTGGAGTGCGGTGGCGCTGGCTTTTATCATCATCGCCGTGGTGATGCCGCTGCTTAATCTCATGGTCCCCAAGGACAGCGTGTTTTCCGTATCCGACTACAGCGTAGCGCTGGTCGGCAAGATCATGTGCTATGCCATCGTGGCGCTGGCGATGGATTTGATCTGGGGCTACACCGGCATTCTGTCGCTCGGGCACGGCGTATTTTTTGCGTTGGGCGGCTACGGCTTCGGCATGTATCTCATGCGTCAGATCGGCAAAGATGGCGTTTACCAGAGCATTCTGCCCGACTTCATGGTGTTCCTCGACTGGAAGGAGTTTCCCTGGTATTGGGGTTTCACCGAACATCTGTGGTATGCGTTGCTGCTGGTGGTGCTGGTACCTGGTTTGCTGGCGTTCATTTTTGGATTTTTCGCGTTTCGTTCGCGCATCAAGGGCGTCTACTTTTCCATCATCACCCAGGCCCTGACCTTCGCTTTCATGCTGCTGTTCTTTCGCAACGATACCGGCTTCGGCGGCAATAACGGCTTCACCGATTTCAAGCGCATCGCCGATGTCGCCATCGCCACGCCGTACATGCGCATGGGCCTGTTCGTGTTGTCCGGGCTTACGCTGATCGGCACGCTGCTGCTGGCGCGCGCCATTGTCACTTCCAAGCTCGGGCGCGTACTCACCGCCATACGCGATGCCGAGACGCGCGTAATGTTTTCCGGCTATGACCCGCTGTGGTACAAACTTTTTATCTGGACGCTATCCGCAGTGCTGTGCGGTATTGCCGGGGCGCTGTATGTGCCGCAGGTAGGTATCATCAACCCCAGCGAAATGTCGCCCGCCAACTCTATCGAAATCGCCATCTGGGTGGCGATAGGCGGGCGCGGCACCTTGATCGGCGCCATACTCGGCGCCTTCGTGGTGAATGGCGCGAAAAGCTGGTTCACCGTGGCGTTTCCCGAATACTGGCTGTTTTTTCTCGGCG
This sequence comes from Betaproteobacteria bacterium, assembly GCA_043782425.1. Lineage (GTDB taxonomy): Bacteria > Pseudomonadota > Gammaproteobacteria > Burkholderiales > Usitatibacteraceae > JAYWAM01. The sequence goes on along the minus strand of JAYWAM010000292.1, from coordinate 3,070 downwards.
CGATTTTCATCGCCGTGACGCTATTTCTGCCGCGCGGCGTGATGGGTTTATGGGCGCAGTTTAGTGGAAACCAAAGCGGAAAATGCACAGGTAAAAAATCTTGAGCGCAACGCATCAGCCAGAGCTGCATTCCCCTGGCGGCCACACGCACGAGCCACAGGGCCACGTCACCAGCAAAGACGTGGATGTCACCCACGGCCCTATCCTGTATCTGGACGACATCAGCGTCAGTTTTGATGGCTTCAAGGCGCTCAATAAGCTCACGCTCACCGTCGATGCAGGCGAATTGCGCTGCATCATCGGCCCTAACGGCGCGGGCAAAACCACCATGATGGATGTCATCACCGGCAAGACGCGTCCCGATGCCGGCACGGCGTTTTTCGGCCAGAGCATCGACCTGTTGCGCATGACCGAGCCGCAGATCGCGCACGCGGGAATCGGGCGCAAGTTTCAAAAGCCGACAGTGTTCGAGCAACACACGGTGTTTGAAAATCTCGAACTTGCGATGAAAACCGACAAGCGCGTGCGCACCACCTTGCGCGCCAGGCTCGATGGCGCCAGCGCCGCGCGCATCGCGCAGACGCTGCAACTCATTCAGCTCACTGCCGAAGCCGGGCGCCTGGCAGGGTTGCTGTCACACGGCCAGAAACAATGGCTGGAAATCGGCATGCTGCTCATGCAGGAGCCGAAATTGCTGCTGCTCGACGAGCCGGTGGCCGGCATGACCGACGCCGAAACCGAGCGCACCGCAGAACTTTTCAACACCCTGGCCGGCACGCACTCGCTTATCGTGGTCGAACACGATATGGATTTCGTCGCCTCAATCGCAAAACAAGTCACCGTGCTGCACGAAGGCAGCGTGCTCGCAGAAGGCAGCATGGATAGCGTACAAAACAATGCGCGCGTGATTGAGGTTTATCTGGGAAGATGAAATGTTAAAAATCGAAAACCTGAATCAGTATTACGGCGGCAGCCACATTCTGCGCGATGTGAGCTTCGAGGTTCCCATGGGCGCGTGCACCACCATTTTGGGGCGCAATGGCGTGGGCAAAACGACGTTGCTCAAATGCCTCATGGGCCTGGTTCCGGCGCGCTCAGGGAATTTGCTGTTCGATGGCAAAAACATCGGCGCCTTGGCGCCTTACGAGCGGGCAAAGCGCGGCATTGCCTATGTGCCGCAGGGGCGAGAAATATTTCCCCGGCTGACGGTGGAAGAAAATCTGCTCATGGGCATGGCGACAAAGGCGCGCGGCGCGAGAATCCCGTCGCGCATTTTTGACATGTTCCCGGTGCTGAAAGACATGCTACAGCGGCGCGGCGGCGATCTGTCCGGCGGACAACAACAGCAACTCGCCATCGGGCGCGCCCTTGCTTCTGATCCCAAGCTCTTAATCCTCGACGAGCCGACCGAGGGCATACAGCCTTCCATCATCAAGGATATCGAGCGCGTGATTTCCACCTTGGCGCAAAGTGGCGCCATGGCCATCCTGCTGGTCGAGCAGTATTACGATTTTGCGCGTTCGCTGGCCGATCATTATGTGGTGATGTCGCGCGGCGAAGTCGTCAAGGCCGGGCGCGGGGCGGACATGGAACGCGACAACGTGAAAGCCATGCTCGCCATATAATCCTGGGAAATGGACCTCACCGACGCCACCCAGATCACCACCTTGCCGCACTGGGATGCACGGCTGACGCTGGAATATGCGTGGCGCGCAGGCCGCACGGTTCTGGCGCGACGCGAACATTGCGGTCCGTTGCGCGTGCAGCGCGATTTGTATCCGGAAGGCGCCGATACCTGCCACTCGATCATCGTGCACCCGCCGGGCGGCATCGCGGGCGGCGACACGCTGACTCTCGACACGCGCCTGGGCGAATCAAGCGCCGCTTTGCTCACCACGCCGGGCGCAGCCAAGTGGTATCGATCAAGCGGACTGGCGGCGCGCCAGACTTTGAACTTTACAATCGGCGCCAATGCCGCGCTCGAATGGCTGCCTCAAGAAACTATCGTGTTCAACGATGCAGATGCGCAAATGCACACCTTGGTGCACCTTGCAGAGCACAGTGTTTATATCGGCTGGGAAATTTTGTGTCTGGGGCGGCAGGCGTCGGGTGAACAATTTTCCCAAGGCAGTCTGCGCTTCAACACCGAGCTATGGAAACAAGGCGAGCGCCTGTGGGTGGAGCAGGCCAGGCTGGCAGGCGGCGATGCGCTACTGCATTCTCCCATTGGTCTCGCCGGTCGCACCGTATGCGCAACGCTGATTGCGGCAGGGTATGAAATCGACAATGCAACACTGGCCGCGTGCCGCGCAGTTGCCCCCTCCGAAAACACCCTGGCCGGCATTACGCGCTTACCGAGCCTGTTGACCGCGCGCTGCATCGGCGATTCAGGCGAGGAAGCGCGGAATTATTTCGCGCGGCTATGGGCAATATTGCGTCCTGTGCTGCGCCAACGCAGCGCGCAACTGCCGCGTATCTGGGCTACATAAAGGAAAAATATGGAACTCACCCCCAGGGAAAAAGACAAGCTGCTGATCTTTACCGCCGGACTGCTCGCCGAACGGCGCAAGGCGCGCGGCCTTAAACTGAATTACCCCGAAGCCGTGGCCTTCATCAGCGCCGCAATTCTCGAAGGCGCGCGCGACGGCAAGACAGTGGCCGAGCTAATGAGTTATGGAACCACGTTATTGAAACGCGACGATGTGATGGAAGGCATCGCGGAAATGATTCCGGATATCCAGGTTGAAGCGACTTTTCCCGACGGCACCAAGCTCGTCACTGTGCATCATCCGATCGTATGAAAGCCACGAACGTTAACCACTAAGCGCACAAAGTACACAAAGGAAATCCCCGATTGAATCCCTTTGTGATCTTTGTGTACTTTGTGGTGAAACTCAACCTCGAAATCGGTACGCTGTTTGGAGAAAAATATGATCCCAGGTGAAATGAAAATCAAGGCGGGTGAAATAGAGTTGAACAAGGGCCGCAGGACTGCGACGCTTAAGGTGGCGAACAGCGGGGACCGCCCGATTCAGGTCGGCTCGCATTATCATTTTTTTGAAACCAACGA
>JAYWAM010000291.1:0-10151 GCA_043782425.1 Betaproteobacteria bacterium | reverse complement strand
GGGAGCCGGATGAAACCGGCTTGATCTACTATAGGGCCAGGTATTATGATCCGCAGATAGGCAGATTCATCTCTCGCGATCCGGTTGGGTTTGGCGGTGGGATCAACCAGTATGCCTACGTCGGCAATAATCCGACGAACTTCACCGATCCGAGCGGCCTGAAGGCGGCCGACCCGGTGACCACCTGGGTCAACAATGCGTACAAGGGCTATGTTGACCTGAGTGGGCAAGGGTTCACCTCGGCGAAACAGAACTTGGGCACTGTGACGGTGCAGATGCTCGACGATAATGGGCGGCCCCTCGTCGATCAGATTCCGGGAATGCCGCCTAGCGGCCCCACTACTCCTCAAACATCGTTTGATAAACTGAAGGACAGCGTGGGGGACGTTGCCGGAAAATTTATGGATGGTTTGCAAGCTCTCTCTCCAGCCGAAGGTGTTTTGGTGGGTGCGGTTGGCATGATTAAGGGGGGTGCAACGGGTGTAGATTTAAACAAGTTGCTGCACATTTTCGGACAAGAAAAGCACAATTTGAGTGGTGTCATAAAGCAGTTTGGCTCAGAGGGAAAGGCTTTCAGTGCTATCCAGCAGGCGACCGAAACTGCCGTCAGTTCTCAGGGGCTCAAAGGAGTTTTCGAAACAACTGTAAGGGTCGGTACTGAAACCATTACAGTTCGAGGAAATATTATAGATGGGGTTGTAAACATTGGAACGGCATTCAAACCATGAACGACGCATTATTCTTAATTGAGGAAGCCGTACTCAAGAAGCTGCTTGTTGGTAATTTGCCGCTACTGGTTCAACTGCAACAGCAACTCGAAGTGTGCTCAGTAGCAAAGCGCGAGTTTACTGGAGTTGGCTTTTACACGACATTGGTCGTTCCTGAAAGTATTCGTAAGACAGCAGGAATTGATTTCAAGTTTGGCGATGTAATTGGAGAGATCGCGGGATTACATAATGGGGCAGGTTTCCTTCTCTACGTCAAGGATGGAATTCTTGATATGCTTGAAGGATATAGCTATAACGAGTCGTGGCCGTCGCCCGTTAATGACTTCAATCTGAAGTATATGAAAGGGGAAGAGCGTGATTGGGTGGCTCTTGAAAAAACCTTGCAAATAAAGCCCGTACAGGTTGGATGACGAATCCGAATAGATCCCACTATGCCGAATACGACACCGCCTGGACCAATCCGAGTGCGGTGTCCCGGTGTCCCGCCCGCCTGTCCGCCGAGCATTTTTGAATTCCCGCACTTCGTTCCAAGCCGTTTTCACTGCTTGCCCCAGGAAGCACTAAAGCGTAGTCGAATGTGAAACATCTCAAAAAGACACCGTGACCAAATGATGGCCTCAGTCTTAAATTTAAATCGCCCAAAAAAGTACTTGATTATTTCCGCGTGATATGAAAATCTAAGCGCAACGAGACTTTCTTCGAGGGCGGTTGGCAGACCGCCCTGATTGCTGAAAAAGCCGAGGGAAACTCAAACGCATTTAACCGGGAGCTGACACCCCGTCCTGTATGGAAAAGTGAGCACTTAAATATATCGGCGCAAGCCGAAAACGGCTCGTAAAATAGCCGCGAAGCGTTCCTGAAAAGGAACAACAGTAACAGAGGGGTCCTGAACAGGACCGTAAGCCAAAAAGCGTTCCTGAAAAGGGACACCAGCACTGCAAGCAACTTTGCAGTGTATCAAGAAAGACAGCGCATCCTTCTGGGTGCGTGTCGTCAACGGGCGCAGGTTGCCCGCCGTAGCGATGGCGCTTTGCGCCATCGGTCGAGGTTGCGCTACGCAATCTCGATGATCTATCGAGCAAAAAAGCCAAGCGTTTTACGCGACGAATGCGTGCTCATTTCGCATGGGTACTCGTTGTGCATTCCTACGCTTTTAAACTTGAGCCGGCCCCAACCAGCGCACTGCCACGCGCTGGTTGGGGTCACCTGACGCATCCCTATTTTTTTATTGAGCAGCAACGCACCCTCTCGTCTTGAAGAGGCACCGGCACGCAGCCGGTGGCCGTCGTATGCGGCGCACCCACTGCGGACAACTGCAGCACTTAAACCACCCACCCTTAACGAAAAGGAGGAGCAAACCATGCAAGCAAATAGCAGCACTGAGCGCCATTGCCGCATCTTTATGCGCTGGCGACGGCCCACGCCGTCACTAGCGAAGCCGATGGATTCGGCTAGTGACGGCGTGGTGGAATCCACGGAATAACGCAGTTCACCGCGTTATTGCGGCGTGACGAGTCGGCGTGATGGGCTCAAAGAGTCCGTCACAGCGACTCAAAAAAGCAGCAACCGACGCGCCTTAACGGCGCTCCTTTGGGGCCTTGGGTGAATGGCTCTCTGATCAATAAATTCCCACCGGAACCATGATCAGTGGCAATACCGATGCAGCGGTGCCAGCAATATTGCAGTCTCTGCAAAACACGGGGGTGGTGCCCCGCGACCTTTCAAAAAATCTTCATCGCCGCGGCGCTGAGGCAGGTCACTAACACTTACCAGCGCGCAGTACACACCACGCAAGAACGCAGTATCCCGATTACAACCGCCCTAAAGAAAGGAGTGCCACATGAAAAATTTAAACTACGAACTGAAACAGATCTGCCATCGCAATCGGGATGGCAGCTTTGCAAAGCAAGACGCGCGCGAGCGGATTCTAACGCAGATTGCCAACCAACTGGAGCAGTTGGGATTTAAAAACATGCGTGCCAGTTCTTTAAAGCCGAAGCATGTGGAAGCGTTGCTCGCGCAGTGGAAGGGGGAAGGCTTGTCGTGCGGCACGATAAAAAATCGGATGGTTGAACTGCGTTGGCTGGCGGAAAAAATCAATAAGAAAAATGTGATCGCGCGCAGCAACAATTACTACCAGATCGAGCAACGGACCTTTGTCACCAACGTCTCCAAAGCGCGCACCTTAGAAGGTACTGAGCTCGCAAAAGTGAGCGACCCCAATACCCGCCTGTCCCTGCGCCTGCAAGCCGAATTTGGCCTACGCCGCGAAGAGTCCATCAAAATCCGTCCGCTGCAAGCTGACCAGGGCGCGCGCTTGGTGTTGCAAGCGAGCTGGACCAAGGGCGGGCGCGCGCGTGAGATTCCGATCTTGAGCGCGGCACAACGCCGCGTATTAGAAGAGGCCAAAACCCTGGCGGGAAAAGGCAGCCTGATCCCTGCCGAGCAGAGCTACCTCCAACAACTCAAACGATTTGTATATCAGTGCGGCAAAGCCGGTATTGATCACGTGCATGGCCATCGCCACGCCTATGCGCAACGGCGCTATTTTGAGTTGACGGGACGGCTGTGTCCTGCCGCGGGGGGCTTATGCTCCAAGGAGCTGACGCCGGTGCAAAAACGAATGGATCGAGAAGCGCGCTTAACGATAAGCGCTGAACTTGGCCATCAGCGGGAACAAATCACCGCGGTTTACTTAGGACGCTAAGCGTGTCGCAATTTAAGAGTTGTCTGACTGGGACACCCTTGCGGCACGCAGCGGTGTGGGTTTGCGCGCGATGAAACAATGAGGGCTTAATTGGGACGGGTTGCCATCTACTGCCGAGTATCCACCACTGACCAATCGTGTGAACGGCAAGTGCGCGATCTGGTGGCCTATGCTGAGCGCTGCGGCATGGAGGTGGTGGGTATTTGGCGCGAGACGGTATCGGGTGCGCGTTGCGACCGAGCGCAGCGCAAGGCTGTCTTAGCGCTGGCACGGGCACGCAGCATCGATGCCATTCTGGTGACGGAACTCACGCGCTGGGGACGCTCGACCGGCGACTTGCTCGACTCACTGCACGATTTGCAATGCTGGGGGGTATCGCTGATTGCGCAGACCGGTTTACAGTTCGATCTCATGAGCGCGCAAGGCAAGCTGATTGCTACGCTGTTGGCGGCACTGGCCGAATTCGAGCGCGACCTGATCCGGGAGCGGGTGAAGTCCGGCATGGCGGCGGCGAAAGCGCGTGGTGCTAGGATTGGCCGCCAGCCGGGAGAGTGCATCAAAGGCAAAAAGATTTGCGCGGCGGTGTTGCAGAAAGTGGATGAGGGCGTGTCTTACCGGGGGATTGCCAAGGAATTCAAAGTAAGCAAGAACACCGTGCTGGCGATTGTGAAGCGCTCACGTATAGAAAATTCCCGTGCGTAATGTGTATTCAATAAAAAAAGAAATCCGTCCCTAACCCTAGCTGGCGCGAGGGTATGCAGGTAAAAAAATAGCGGGTGCTACTTCACGGTTTCGATGATGTCGATTTCTTTTTTTAGGAGGGCATTGACCAGATCGGAGAGTTCGATGCCCTTGATCGCCGCTTTCGCCGCGAGATAGGCTTCCACCTTCTCATCGAGATACACCGGCAATTTAAACACCGCATCGGCGTTATAGAACTTACCGCGCTGTCCCTTGCTGAAATCGTAATGTGCTTTCATAGTAATATCCCTCGTAATATCCCTCTTTAGCCGCTTTCCGCAAGCCTGCGCACCGCTTCGGCTGCGGTGATGATGGGAATGTTCTGATAGGACTTGATCTCAAGCAAATGTTTGTCACCCGAGACGATTAAATCTGCATCTGCCGCAAGCGCGCACGCGAGCACATGATCGTCGTCAGGGTCGCGGAGAATGGTGGGAGATATTGGCATGGGTGTAACGAGTGTGGCAAGTTCAACGTAACCCATCACCAAATCATGGATAGATAAACCGGTCGCACTAATAGCTTTGATGAACTTAGCGCGCTGCAGGATGCGCGTGAGTTCCGCCAGCAAGATTCGGCTGGTGCACAGTTCCACCTCATCGGTCTGTGCTGCCTCAATTAACCGCGCCGGGGTGCCATTCCATAAAAGCCCCGATGCGACAATGTTCGTATCCAGTACCAGCCGCATCAGCCGCTGTTCTTACTGCGGCGTTCCGCGCGGTCAGCTTCGATCTCCGTTTGAATTTCTTCCATCGTCAAGGGTGGGATACCCGCAGCGGCGATCCGCTCACGCGCTTCCGTCAGGCGCGCGATGTGGCGGCGGCGTACTGCCTCACGCAACATCGACTGGAGCGCTTGCGGTTCCAACAAGCCCAGGTTGCTTGCCTCCTTGGCAAGGCCATCGGGTAAATCCAGTTTTACTTGTAACATCGTCATAATTGATCCTTAAGTTTAGCGGCTCGCCTGACTTAGTACGCCTTCCAGCATTGCCATCACGACTTTCTGCTTCGCCTTCGGCAACTGGCCTAAGCGCTCGATCTGTTGCTGAAACTTTGGTGCGGGTCCGCGCTTGCCTGTGCTGTTGCGTAGACCCAGCAAATCATCGACCCCCACACCGAACAGCTTGGCGAGTTCGGGTAATAAGGAAACCGGCATGCGCGCACGTCCTACCTCGTAATGGGCGAACGTTTGCTGCGCGATCCCGAGTTGATCGGCGAGTGCCTGCTGGCTGAGTCCCTGCGCATGGCGCAACTGTGCGATACGCGCTCCCAGTGCTTTGAAAAACTGTTGCTCGTCGGAAGTCATCGATTGCCACACTGGATATGATTGCGAGGCCATCAGTATATCGCCGCTCCTAAGATTGGGAGTTGACATAACTCACCATATGAGTAATATACATCTCAAGTTATTTTGTTGCAAACCCCCTTGACAGGTTTTTACACGGAGGCTGATTGATGGCACGCATCCCAGAGACAGAAATAGAGCGGCTAAAGAATGAAGTATCGGTCGAACGCCTCATCGAAGCCGCAGGCATCGCGCTCAAGAAAGTAGGCCGTGACTTGCTCGGGCACTGTCCGTTTCATCCTGGGGATGACACGGCCTCGCTGTCGGTGACACCGAGTAAAAACCTGTGGCACTGCTTCGGCTGTGGATTGGGCGGTGGCCCCATTGATTGGGTCATTAAAAAGAATGGCGTCAGCTTCCGCCACGCAGTGGAAATGTTACGCGAAGGCGTGCCCGCTGTTTCCTCAGCGGCTAAGCCGGTGAAGCAATCCACCGTGCCGAAACTCCCCGCGCCGGTGTCACTCGATGCCGACGATCAAGCCTTACTCAAACAAGTCATCGACTATTATCACGCGACCCTCAAACAAAGCCCGGAAGCGCTCACCTATCTGAAAGCACGTGGATTAGATCATCCCGAACTGATCGAGCGTTTTAAACTCGGCTACGCCAATCGCACGCTAGGCTTGCGTCTGCCGGATAAAAACCGTGTCGCCGGTGGCGAAATTCGCACCCGCTTGCAAACGCTTGGCATCGTGCGCGACAGCGGCCACGAACACTTCAACGGCTCGCTGGTGATTCCGGTGTTGGATGAGCAAGACAATGTGTGCGAAGTTTACGGCCGCAAGATCACCGAGCGGCTACGTCCCGGCACACCGTTGCACCTGTATCTGCCCGGCCCGCATCAAGGCGTGTGGAATGTGGAAGCGTTGCAAGCGAGTAAAGAAATCATTCTGTGCGAAGCCTTGATTGATGCCATGACGTTCTGGTGCGCAGGCTTCCGAAATGTCACGGCTGCTTACGGCGTAGAGGGCATAACCTCCGACCATCTGGCCGCCTTCAAACAGCATGGCACCCAGCGCGTGTTGATCGCTTACGACCGTGACGCAGCAGGGGAATCCGCCGCTGACAAATTGGCCGAGCGCTTGATGAGCGAGGGCATTGAGTGCTACCGCATTCAGTTTCCGAAAGGCATGGACGCCAACGAGTACGCACTCAAAGTCACCCCTGCCAGCAAAAGTTTAGGTATCGTGATTCGCAAAGCGTTATGGCTCGGTAAAGGGGCTGCGCCTACGCGGTCGGTGGTCCCTGCGTTTGAGGTCACAAATTGTGACCTCAAACTTGACCTCATTGCGCCATTGCCGCAAGCGGTTTCTCCTTTAGCTGCTAAAGAGCAAATTCTAGAAACGCCTTTACCTGCAAGCCCCGTGCCGCCCGCCCCGGCGCCCGACCCCGGCTTTAAGCCTGCCGGGGCAGGCATTGCCGCCATCGTGACAGATGGCGAAATCGTGCTGACCTTCGCCGACCGGCGCTACCGCGTGCGCGGCCTTGCCAAGAACCTCTCTTACGCCGTGCTCAAAGTGAATGTCTTGGTGTCGTGTGGCGAGGCGTTTCATGTGGATACCCTTGATCTCTACACCGCACGTGCGCGCGCCAGCTTCGTCAGCCAGGCCGGGCTTGAATTACGCATCCATGAAGACCTGCTTAAAACCGACCTGGGGCGCGTGTTGTTGAAGCTGGAACAACTGCAAGATGAGCAGATCAAACAAGCGCTCGCGCCTGCGCCGCTGGCAGCGGTGCAACTAAATGAATCGGAGCGCAAAGAAGCGCTCGACCTGCTGCAATCCCCCGATCTCTTAAAGCGTATCCTGAATGACTTTGCAGCGTGCGGCTTAGTCGGTGAAACCACCAATAAGCTGGTAGCGTATTTAGCCGCTGTTTCGCGCTTACTGGAGCGCCCTTTAGGCGTGGTGATTCAAAGCAGCAGTGCCGCGGGAAAATCCTCGCTGATGGATGCGGTGCTGGCCTTCATGCCGAATGAAGCCAAGGTCAAATACAGCGCCATGACCGGACAGAGTTTGTTCTACATGGGCGAGACGAATTTAAAGCACAAGTGTCTGGCCATCGTCGAAGAAGAAGGTGCTGCCCGCGCCAGCTATGCCTTGAAGCTGTTGCAGAGTGAAGGTGAGCTGACCATTGCATCAACCGGCAAAGACCCCACTACCGGCAATCTGATTACGCAGCAATACCGCGTCGAAGGCCCGGTGGCCTTACTGCTCACCACCACCGCACGCGACATTGACGAAGAGCTGATGAACCGCTGTTTAGTGTTGGCGGTGGATGAGGGCCGGGAGCAGACGCGCGCGATTCATCAATTGCAACGCGATAAAAGAACGTTGGCAGGCTTGCTCGCCCGGCGTGAGAAAGAAGCCCTGATTCAGCTACATCAAAACGCGCAGCGCCTGTTGCGCCCACTCGATGTGCTGAACCCCTTTGCTAAATTCTTAACCTTCCCCGATCAAACCACACGCCTGCGCCGCGATCACGAAAAGTACCTCACCCTGATCGACAGCATTGCCTTCTTGCACCAGCACCAGCGCGAAATAAAAACCCACCACCGCCGTTCAGAAAATATTGAGTACATCGAAGTCACGCTAGACGATATTGCCCAGGCTAATGCCATTGCGCACGAAGTCCTGGGCCGATCCTTGGACGAGTTACCGCCGCAGACGCGCCGCTTGCTCAAGCTAATTGAGCGTCACGTCGGCAACGCATGCGACGCCCAAAAAATTCGCCGCGCCGATTTCCACTTTAGCCGCCGCGCGTTGCGCGAAGCGATCAACTGGGGTGATACGCAATTAAAAATCCATTTGGCACGCTTGGCCGAACTGGAATACCTGGTTACGCATCGCACCAAGAGCGGCGGCTTCGATTACGAGTTGGTCTACGATGCGCCGGAAGATGCGCACACCTTGCGCTTCCCCGGTTTAGCCGACATCGAGGCGCTCAAATATGCCTACGACGCTGGACGGTCGGGGCAAAGTGAATCTTGGTCGGGGCCTGGTCGGCCCTCGGTCGGCCCCTGGCCGGGGGGTGGTCGGGGTGAGGAAATACCGCAAGAGCCGCATCCAATAAGCGTTGCCAGCGATTCGACCGAAACCGCGCACAAAACGCACCTCCTACACGGCAATACAAAAACCTCGTCCTACCCGCATGCTGCTGCCGCATACGACTCCGCACACGCGAAGGCGTGTAGCGGATCGGAGTCCCCGCGTGGGATACCCTTAGCCGCCGCGCCCCTTGCTTAGAAAAAAACATCGCCACGGCGATCTCAAGCGCGCCTGGGACTTGCCCGACAACGCGCTGTCTCGGGCTTTGCGCGAGTTCCTCGACTGGACCGCCGCCATGAGTTACTCGGATGACACTGTGCGCCAGCGTAGCCGCGGCGTGCGCCGCTTTATCCTGTGGTGCGCGGAGCGAGGTCTGAGCCAGCCCGGCGAGGTGACGCTCGCCATTCTGGAGCGCTACCAGCGCCATCTATACCATTACCGCAAACCCAATGGCGAACCCTTGAGCTTCGGTAGCCAAGCGACCGAACTGGTGCCGATCAAAGCCTATTTCAAATGGCTCACCCGCACCCACCGCACACCGTACAACCCTGCGGCCGAACTGATGCTGCCCAAGCTGCCGCGGCGCCTGCCCAGGAATGTGCTGAGCGTGAGTGAGATCGAGACCATCCTCAATCAGCCCGACGTGACCACCCCATCGGGACTACGCGACCGCGCGATGCTGGAAGTGTTTTACTCCAGCGGCGTGCGCCGCACTGAGCTGGCACGGCTGCGCATGATCGACGTGGACACGAAGCGCGGCAGCCTGTTCGTGCGCGAGGGCAAGGGGGCCAAGGACCGTCTGGTGCCCTTGGGAGCGCGCGCCTGCGCCTGGGTGGCGCGTTATCTCTTGGAGGTGCGCCCGCAGCTTCTGGCAAGCGTTGACGGCGGTACGCTGTTCTTAACCGACTACGGCGCAGGTTTCCATCCCGATACCCTGGGTGACTATGTGAAGCAGATCATCGTGCGCGCTGGCATCACCGTGCCTGGCGCCTGCCACCTGTTCCGGCACGCCTGCGCCACACACATGCTGGAGAACGGCGCTGATATCCGCTTCATCCAGGTGCTGTTGGGCCACACCGATTTGACCAGTACGCAAATCTACACCCAGGTATCGATTGCCAAGTTGAAAGAGATCCACGACGCGACGCATCCGGCGCGTTTGAAGCAGGTTGCAGACACGCAAAACGATCAGGAGCGGGGCGAGTCTCGACTCGAACCGGAAAACGCCGCCAGCGTGTTTTTAGACACCTTGGACGCGGAAACAAGCGAGGAGGAAAGCGGAGTTAACGAGGCCGTTGCCTCATCCGCCCCAAGGGGGCTTCCTCATAATCAAAGCAACTAAAATCTTCTTCGTTCTGCAAAGCCAATTAATACATTCTTCCACCTCACACGGTCAACAAAACTTCACTTGACGCAATGCGCTTAATCCTCAAAACTCGCGTCTAGGAAAAATTCGTTCTTTTAAAAATGATTTGCTAGGGTTGATTGGCCGCGCAGCAGCGCTGCGTCTAGGGAAAAGGGCTGCGGTTACGATGTTGTGCGTCGGGACGCTGTCTTCCGGATGAGACGGGGTTGATCTTCTAT
>JAYWAM010000290.1:0-10160 GCA_043782425.1 Betaproteobacteria bacterium | reverse complement strand
TTCGCTGGTTGTGCTCGCAACGCTTGTGCTGGTCAGTATTTTCTATCTGGGTGAGAGACACTCTCAAGATATGCAGCGCTATGCCTATCAGCCTCGCGTAAGCTCTACGCTACTAACTGATTGGACGGGAGTGGGGTGGCGTCGCCTGCCGCCGGCCCGCGCCGAGTTGGAAGGCAAGTTCGAAGAACCTTTTTCAATTCAGTGGGCAGGAACTGCGACAGAACTGGCGACGACGCTTGTTGCGGCTAAATGGCAAACACCGCAGCCTTGGGCGTCAAAAGTGATGTTGCTCTGGCTGCTGCCTCACACGCCGATTGAACAATTGCCAGTGATGCCAAAATTCGATCATGGCCAGGCCCAACAAATCACGTTTGTCAAAGTGCTCGATCGAAATGAACGTTCTGTCATTCGTTTTTGGCCATCGCCGTATGCAGTGCAGTTAGCCGCAGGGGGGTCGCCGCGGCCACTATGGCGGGGCACGTTGACTATTGAGCGTCGCAGGTCATTGTCCAGTTTTGGCGTGCTGCTCATCACTGAACCTGACTTTCGCAGACCTATTGAGCAATTGCTGCAAGACCTGCAGGAACGCAACATTCCGGTCGAGAAACGCGAGCGGGATAACACAAGCGTTTTACTAATTTGGTAATCACGAACATTGATTTTGACTGCGCTAGAAAAAAATAGCGCATGATGTAAGCCGGGGTTTCCCTCACTCACCAAAAAAGGTAACTCATGCAAACTACCACACACATCCGCATTATCACATTGGCTGCTGCCCTCAGTCTCGGTATGCCCTTGGCTGCCCACGCAGCTGGTCCACGCGAAGCAGAAGCGCTAAATAAGGCGACGGTCACGCTCACGCAAGCGACACAAATCGCAGAAAAACAAGAGCCAGGCAAGACGATTTCGGCCGAGTTCGATATTGAAAAAGATCGGCCGCTCTGGGAAGTGAAAGTACTCGGAAATGGGGGCGTAAAAGAGTACAAAATCGATGCATCGTCGGGTGCCGTGGTAAAAGTAGAAGATGAGCACATCCGGGGCAAGCTCATAAACTTCGTGACAGGCATGAACCTAAAAGATCTCAATAACGCAAAGACGCCGTTGGTGCAAGCGGTAAGTGCAGCCGAAAAGAAAATGAACGGTAAAGCTGTCAAGGTACAAGTCGAGCACGAGCTCGGTGCCATTCAATACGACATTTTCATACGCGCGGCCGACAAAACGGAGAAGGTAAAAATCGAAGCCAGCACCGGGCAACCACGGTAACAGTCAACCGGGACGAGGGTATGTAGTCCGGAAATATATGAAATACACCCGAGACTGGAAGAACTTAATCAAGCAATTGCGCAAGCTGCACTCAATCCCGCTATATGCACAAGAAGAAGTTCAGAGTTACCAGCGATTCTAAGCATACTCTGCCGGTCACGCCTCGTTGGAAATACGACCCGACTTCAGACTCATTTCATATTGGAAGAAGCTTGAGCTTTACATTCTCGGCGGAGCTTGTTATCTTTACGGACAGGAGATGGCATACCTCCCGAGGAGTTGATGTAACCTCGAACCGCCTTCAAGGCTAATGATGTCTACCGGCAACCCGGCAACGGGGCGGTAGGCATTTTTTTCGCCCCTCTGCCGGAACAATCAATCTGGGTGGAGGTGGTATGGGCTTCTATGGTTTTCTCGCGGTAGGCGGCGGCGCGGCTTTCGGCGCATGGTTGCGCTGGTGGCTGGGCATTCTGCTCAATCCGCTTTTTCCCACGCTTCCTCTCGGTACTCTGGCCGCCAATTTGCTGGGCGGCTACCTGGTCGGCGTCGCAGTTGCGCTCTTTTCCGAACATGCCGGTCTGCCGCCGGAGGCGCGGCTGTTCGTCATCACCGGCTTCATGGGCGGGCTCACCACGTTTTCTACTTTTTCCGCAGAAGCCGTGACCTTGTTTTCCCGCGCCGAATACCCGTGGGCCCTGGCGCACATCGTGGCGCACCTGGGCGGTTCCATCGCCATGACAGTGCTGGGCATGATGACGGTCAGCCTGCTCAAAACGAAGGGCGCTGCATAATGAACAAAAGCGCGCAAAACTGTCCGTTCTGCCAGCCTGAAAACGTCCTGTTCGAGAACGATCTGGCCTATGCTCGCCCGGACAAGTACCCAGTCAACCCGGGCCACCTTCTGATCATTCCCAAGCGCCATGTCGCCGACTTTTCCCCACCACCATGGCGGAAAAAATTGAGTTGCTGGCGCTGCTTGACGAGGCGAAGCATTACCTCGACAGCAACCATACTCCCGTCGGCTACAATGTCGGAGTCAACGTGGGCGAGGCTGCGGGCCAGACGATTTTTCATGTTCATCTGCACTTCATCCCACGTTATCTCGGCGACACGGCGGATCCCCGTGGCGGCGTACGAGGAGTTATTCCGTCCAAGCAGTCCTATTGAAATCGAACCCGAGGAGGAAATATCATGAAAGGCACTTATCTCAAGTTCTATGTGCATGAAAACCGCAATCATCACAATATCCTGGTCTACGAATGGCTGCTGGAACAGGCGAAGAAGATGGGCATCCACGGCGGCTCGGCGTTCAAGGCAATCGCCGGTTTCGGGCGCCACGGCGTACTCCATGAAGACCATTTTTTCGAGCTGGCGGGCGATCTGCCGGTGGAGGTGGTGTTCATGCTGAGCGATGAGGAAGCGGAGCAATTTCTGGAATTGATCAGAAACGCAGGCTTGACCTTGTTCTACGTCAGGATGGCCGCCGAATACGGGGTGATCAACGGTGATGTGCGTTAGCTTCGAGGAGAAGATTCATGACCGAAATATGGGCGCAAGCGGCGTTGTGGCTGGGGCTGGCACTGGTGGCCACGCTGCTGTCCATCTGGCTCAAGGTGGCGACAGCCCTGTCGGAAATAGTCGTCGGCACCATCGCCCAACTCATCATAGGCGCGGCGCTGGGCGGGGCGCTGCTGGCGGGAGACGCCACCTGGCTCAAGTTCCTTTCCGGGGCGGGAGCCATTCTGCTGACCTTCCTCGCCGGCGCGGAACTCGATCCAATCGTTTTTCGCAAGCAATGGAAGCAGGCCACGGCCATTGGACTGGTGAGCTTTATCGCGCCCTTCCTGGGCTGCGCGGTACTCGCCCGCTGGGGCCTGGGCTGGAGCGTAGAGGCCAGCTGGCTCGCCGGCATCGCCATGTCCACCACTTCGGTGGCGGTGGTCTATGCGGTGATGCTGGAGTTCGGCCTCAATACCACCGACTACGGCAAGACGGTGCTGGCTGCTTGCTTCATCACTGACCTCGCCACCGTGATCGCGCTGGGGCTGATCTTCGCGCCCTTCACCTATCGGACGCTTATTTTCTTGGGTGCCGGTGTGGTCGTCTTCTTCATCCTGCCATGGCTCGTACCGCGCTTCTTCCGCCGCTACGGCGGCCGGCCTTCGGAACTGGAAGCCAAGTTTCTGATGGCTTGCCTGTTCGGCATGGGCGCATTGGCGACCTGGGCCGACAGCGAAGCGGTGCTGCCGGCCTATCTCATCGGCATGGTGCTGGCCGGCACGGTGGGCAAGGACCACGCCCTGGTGCGGCGGCTGCGGACACTCACCTTCGGCCTGTTAACGCCCTTCTACTTCATCCGTGCCGGGGCGCTGGTGTCCCTACCGGCGCTGGTCGCCGCTCCGGCAGCATTTTTCGCGCTGCTGCTGGTGAAGATAGCGACCAAAGTGGCGGGCGTCTATCCGGTGACGCAGGCTTACGGCGCGCCGAAGCGGGAAGGCATGTACACCACGCTTTTGATGTCCACCGGCCTCACCTTCGGCACCATCTCGGCCTTGTTCGGACTGTCGCACAAGTTGATCGACCAGGCGCAGTATTCGGCGCTGGTGGCGACGGTGATCGGCAGCGCGGTGGTGCCGACGTTGATCGCCAATGCGTTTTTCCTGCCGCGCCATCTGTTGCACAAGGAAGAAGCCACCCAAGCTGAAACCAAGCAATGAAGGAGACGACCATGATCAAAAAAATACTTTTGGCCCATGATGGCTCGGAACTCGCTGAGAAGGCTTTTACATTTGGCCTCGACCTCGCCAAGAAATACGGAGCCGAGCTTTACGTGCTGGCGGTGGCCCGTCCTCCCGAGTTCGGTGGCGGTGGGGTGGAAACCGAGGCACTCCTGGAAAATTACCGGAAGTATTACCACAACATCTTCAAGCCGTTGAGGGTTAAGGTTACTGATGAAGGAGTGGAGGCGTATTTCGAGGTGGCGGTGGGCCATACGGCGGAGCAAATCGTTTACCACGCCGATAAATATGAGGTGTATCTCATCATCGTGGGTCATCGTGGCCATACATTTTTCGAGCGCTGGCTGATTGGGTCGGTGGCCAATCACGTCATCAACAATGCCCATTGCGCGGTACTGGTCACCCGATGAGAGCGGACCAATGGCAACGCATCTCCTTCATCTCAGCCCGCGACGAGGCAGCGCCGGAGATTGATTTTTGCCTACCCAATCTGTTGGCTGGAACGGTCGGCGTGATCGCTGCACCAGCCGGCATTGGTAAAACGTCACTGCTCATGCAGATGGGTGCGGCCGTGGCGGCAGGCGTCCCCGTCGCTGGAGACCTGCTGCCGACGCCGGCAAAAACCGGGCGCGTCATCTTCCTTGCCACAGAAGATCCGCACTCTATCCTCATCCGCCGCGCCCACCACTTCGTCCGTAGCCTGACAGCCCAGGGTTTTGGCGACGATACGATCGAGCGTCTTGAGCGCAATTTCCATTTCTGTAGCCTCAATGGCTCTCCGCCGGTCATTCTCAGCGATAACAACCTAAGTACGTCTGCGCTTGACCAGATTGAAGCCTTCGCCCGCGATGCGCGCCTGCTGATCCTCGATCCGATCCGCCGCTTTCATCTGTGTGACGAACAGGATTTCGGACGCATGTCCCTGCTGTTCAGCGTGCTCGCGACGGTGGCAGCCACGAGTGGCTGCACTATCATTTTTTCGCATCACGTCGACCAGCCCAGTGCTCGCGGCGGGCTCGGCGAATTTGAAGGCGCTCAGGGATCGAGCGCCTTCATCAATGCGACACGCTGGGTGGTAAATATGAATGGCATGTCGTTGCCCGAGGCTGCACTTTATGGCGTAGCGCCCGATAAGAGGCGCGATTATATCCGCGTCAGCTTCACCAAGTCGAACTATGGTCCGGCGCTTGCCGCCCGCTGGTTGCGGCGCTCCGAAAATTTTGAAGGAATGCTAGAGCGTTGCGATCTCGAAGTGTTGGAAGAACGGCATGCCCACCCAACCTTGCCCGACATCAAATAACAAGTTTCTCCTTACCAATTCAGGTTTTTATTAGCGATTTTTATTTTTATAAGGGAACAGGATTGTCACACAACTCAAGAAGCAAAATAGTAACGGCCGGGATCCAACGTTCGCCTAATCGCGCCATGTTGCGTGCCGTAGGATTTCAAGATGACGATTTCGATAAGCCGATAGTCGGCGTTGCCAATTCCCATAGCACCATTACCCCGTGCAATATGGGCATCAATCCCTTGGCTGCGCGAGCTGAAGCTGCCTTGCGATCCGCTGGCGCAGTACCGCAAACATTCGGCACTATCACCATATCCGATGGTATTTCAATGGGGACCGAAGGGATGAAATTCTCCCTGGTCTCGCGCGAAGTCATCGCAGACTCCATCGAAACCGTCTGTAACGCACAGAGCATGGACGGCGTGCTAGCGCTTGGCGGTTGTGATAAAAATATGCCTGGCGCAATGATGGCTATCGCACGGCTTAATATACCGGCCATCTTCGTTTATGGCGGCACCATCAAACCCGGCCATCATGGCGGTAAAGATTTAACCATCGTCAGCGCATTCGAAGCGGTCGGGCAATTTACGGCGCACAAAATAGACGAACATGAATTGCTAGAGATCGAACGAAAGGCTTGCCCTGGCGCCGGATCATGCGGCGGTATGTTTACAGCCAATACCATGTCATCGGCAATCGAAGCGATGGGCTTGAGTTTGCCCTACTCGTCCACCATGGCAGCAGAAGACGCTGAAAAAGCCGATAGTGCTGCTCGCTCAGCGGAGGTATTGGTTGATGCGATCAAAAAGCAGATTCTGCCTCGACAAATCTTGACCCGTAAAGCTTTTGAGAACGCCATCGCCGTGGTCATGGCGGTCGGCGGCTCGACCAACGCAGTATTACATTTGCTCGCGATGGCACATTCAGCGGATGTCGCTTTGAGCATCGACGACTTTGAAGACATCCGGGGCCGCGTGCCGATACTTTGCGACCTAAAACCATCCGGTCAATACGTCGCGACCGATCTTCATAAAGCCGGCGGCATTCCACAACTTATGAAAATTCTGCTTGAGAATGGCGTGCTACATGGAGACGCACTCACCATCACCGGCGAAACAATCGCCGAATCGCTAAAGCATGTGCCGAGTGAACCAAGACCAGATCAAAATGTTATTCGGGCATTTAATGACCCGATTTATCCTCAGGGCCACTTAGCAATTCTAAAAGGCAATTTGGCCACGGAAGGCGCGGTTGCAAAAATTACCGGCGTTAAAAATTCCAAAATCACCGGACCCGCGCGCGTTTTCGATTCCGAAGAAAGCTGTATGGCCGCGATTCTTGCGCGCCAAATCAAACCCGGTGATGTCGTTGTAATACGTTATGAAGGACCTAAAGGCGGGCCGGGTATGCGAGAAATGCTTTCTCCAACTTCAGCGCTCATCGGCGAAGGTTTGGGTGATTCCGTTGGCCTGCTAACAGACGGACGATTCTCAGGCGGGACTTACGGCATGGTCGTCGGGCATGTGGCGCCCGAAGCCGCAGTCGGAGGCAATATTGCGCTGATTCGCGAAGGCGACTCAATCACCATCGACGCGGAAAACCGCCTGCTGCAAGTCAATATTTCCGAGGAAGAACTTACCAAACGCCGCTCTACTTGGCAACGGCCGCAACCCAAATATACAAAGGGCGTAATGGCAAAATATGCCAAGTCTGTATCGAGCGCCAGCAAAGGAGCGGTCACGGATTAGTGCTTAAAAGGCGCTTCGCAGAAACGCGATGCCATGGCAGCTGCCCACGAAATTTCTGGCGGGGCTGGCGGTGCCGGAGAGTCTCGCGAAGATGGAGGGTTGAAGGCCAAATCGCCATGGCTGCGCTGGCTGAACGGCGTCGAACTCAGGCTGTGAGGAAGGCGGCGCAACAAGCACTTCGAATAACTAAGCGCACTAAACACTAAGGAAATCTGTCTTCAATGATTAAAGAATTTTTTTACGACTGGGTGGGTGCCAACCTTTGGCTTTTCCATGCCGTCAACGGCCTGCGCAGCCCGATTCTGGACCGCTTCATGTTGCTGGGCACACAGATCGCCAGCCACACACTCTTCCCGGTTTATCTGACCCTGATCGTGCTGGCGGCGGTATTTTCCGCGACACGCGTCAAGGTGCTGGATCCGAAACAAGGGCAAGATGTGGCATTTCGCTGGCTGACCACGCTTGCTATCTTGTGCGTCGCTTACCTGCTGGACGCTGCGTTTCTTACCTGGGCAAAGCATTTTTTTGATTTCCCCCGTCCGCCCCTGATATTGCCGCAAAGTTCGATCCATATCATTGGAAAAACAGAATATTACCGCAGCCTGCCGAGCGGCCACGCTTCCTTCGCCATGCTGATCGCTGCGAGCCTTTGGCCGATGCTTGGTAACAGGCAACGCTGGACCGCGGCATTCTTTGTAACTTGGGTCGGCGTGTCGCGCGTCAGCGTCGGTGCCCATTTTCCTGCCGATGTTCTGGCGAGCTGGCTGACAGCCTTGCCTCTGGTACTGCTGGTAAGGATGATCGTCATCCGATGTCTGTCCGGGTTACATAAAACAAGAGGAGAAAGCAGTGACGGCAGACGCGTCTGAACAGACTCTCGCAGCCGCGCCCAAGCACTGGTTGAACCGCAACATTCTGGGGATGGGGCTGGCGAGCCTGTTCAGCGACTGGAACCACGAGATGGCGACCGCTATCCTACCGCTGTTTCTCTCCACCGTGCTGGGTGCACCGGCGTTCGCCCTGGGGCTCATTGAAGGGGTGGCCGATGGTGTCTCGACCCTGTTTCAGATCTGGTCCGGCTGGTATAGCGACCGCATCGGCAAGCGCAAGGGGCTAGCGATCCTGGGCTATGCCGTCACCGCCGGAGCCAAAGCCACGTTTGCTTTAGCTACGAGTTGGTGGCAAGTGTTGTTCGGTCGCACCTTCGGCTGGATCGGCTGGGCTATTCGTTCGCCCGTGCGCGATGCGCTGGTACTTGAATCCACTACGCCGGCCACAGTCGGGCGTGCGTTTGCGTTTCACCGCACCCTGGATACGATCGGCGCCATCTTGGGGCCGCTCACTGCAACGCTACTCATCGCACATGTCTCGCTGCGAACCATTTTCGTCGTCTCACTGATTCCAGGTTTGTGCGCTGTGCTGGCGATCATTTTTTTGGTGAAAGAAAAACCTCGGCAACCCATTCTAAGCCGCCCATGGGAAAGCCTTACTGCATTGTCTCGAGATTTCAGAAAATTCCTTTTGCCTGTCGGGCTGTTCGGCATCTCAAACTTCGCGCCAACCCTACTCATTTTGCGAGCACAAGATCTTTTGACACCATCACAGGGAGCACTAGCGGCCGGGGCTTTCGCCATCGGTCTGTACACATTCGGCAACGTCATGTACGCGTTGGTCGCCTATCCCATCGGCGTGTTAGCCGACCATATGAGCAAACGCGTCATTCTGAGTACCGGCTATGCGCTGTTCGGTCTGCTTTGTCTGGGGTTCATCTTCGCCGATGAACAGAAATGGATATTGGTGCTGCTCTTCGCGCTGAATGGGATTTACACCGCCATCATCGAATCATCGCAGCCGGCTTTGGCGTCAACGCTCATGCAAGAGGACCAGCACGGAGCCGGCTATGGTCTAATGAGTGCTGTCGATGGTCTGGGTGATTTTCTGTCCAGCATCACGATGGGATTGATCTGGACTTTCATCTCGCCCAACGCCGGTTTCGCCGCCGCTGGAATTTTGGCGCTGGTATCGGCGCTGATGCTCGCGTGGATGCGGTTCCCGCTGCCGGTTGCAGTTGCATCCGATGTCTTCCTGTCGCCCAAGTCATGAACGACCCCACCATCAGCGCCGACAATACCACCGGGATGGAAGTCGACTTGCGTCGCTTACGCGAACTCGACCCGGCCCCGCGCGGCTGGCTTGGTACGCGGTGGGTTCAATCTCACCGCTGGGGTGCTGCGCGGGCAGCCCCAATGACGCTTTCTCTTACGATTAAAAAATAGGTTCCTAACTGAACGAACAGAAGGATGAAAGTATGCAGAACCGTACGACCATTACGCAATTCATTATTGAAGAGCAGCGCATCCATGACTCAAGCGGAGATTTCACATCTCTCCTGAATGACATCATTACTGCGATCAAGGTGATTTCCAATGTCGTCAACAAGGGTGCGCTGATTGGCGTAATGGGTTCCGCTGGTTCGGAAAACGTGCAAGGCGAAACGCAGAAGGAACTGGACATCATCACCAACGAAATCTTCATCAAATCCAACGAGTGGGCGGGCCACCTGGCGGCGATGGCGTCGGAGGAGATGGACGACATTTACCCGATTCCGGCGCAATACCCGCGCGGGAAGTATCTGCTGGTGTTCGATCCACTCGACGGCTCCAGCAACGTCGACGTGAATATTTCGGTTGGCACCATTTTCTCTATCCTGCGCTGCCCTGATGAAGGCAATCCGCCCAGTGCCAAGGCTTTCCTGCAGCTTGGCACCAAACAAGTGTGCGCCGGTTATGCGCTTTACGGTTCTTCTACCATGCTGGTGTTGACCAGCGGCCATGGCGTGAACGGTTTCACCCTGGATCGTGATATCGGCGAATTCATCCTCACCCATCCCAATATGACCATCCCCGAAGATACTAAGGAGTTCGCCATTAACGCTTCCAACCAACGTTTCTGGGAGCCGCCAGTGCAGCGTTATGTGGAAGAAGCGCTGGCCGGCAAGACCGGTCCGCGCGGCAAGGACTTCAATATGCGCTGGGTGGCTTCAATGGTGGCCGAAGTGCACCGCATTCTCATGCGAGGTGGCATCTTCATGTACCCCAATGACACCAAGGATCCCACCAAGGC
>JAYWAM010000289.1:0-10163 GCA_043782425.1 Betaproteobacteria bacterium | reverse complement strand
TTGCCGAATGATACGGTGCCGGTGATCTCGGCGAGCAGCCCGGCATCCTTGGGCGAACGCGCTTCGAACAGCTCGGCCACACGCGGCAGGCCGCCGGTGATGTCGCGCGTCTTGGACGATTCCTGCGGAATACGCGCCATAACCTCGCCAACATTGACTTGCTGCCCGTTCTTGACCGTGATGATGGCGCCGATCTGGAACGTGTAGTTGACGGGGGCGTCGGAGCCGGTAAGCTTGATCTCCTTACCCTTGTCATTCATGAGCTTCACCGCCGGGCGCAGACCCTTGGATGCCGCCGAGCCGCGGCGCTTGGGATCGATCACCACCAGGCTGGAAAGCCCGGTAGTTTCATCAATCTGCCTGGCGACGGTGACGCCTTCTTCAACGTTATCAAAGCGCACTTCACCGGCATACTCGGTGATGATAGGCCGGGTATGCGGGTCCCAATTGGCGAGCACCTGTCCGGCCTTGATCTTGGTTCCATCCTTGACCGTGAGCATCGCGCCGTAAGGCACTTTATGACGCTCGCGTTCGCGTCCATTGTCGTCCTGAATCACGATCTCGCCACTGCGCGAAATCGCCACCTGCTCGGCGCGCGCATTGGTGATGTAGCGCATCGCCGAGAAGCGTGCGATACCGTTGGACTTGGCCTCAACAGCACTGGCGACCGCAGTACGCGATGCCGCACCGCCGATATGGAAGGTGCGCATGGTGAGCTGTGTGCCCGGCTCGCCGATCGACTGCGCGGCGATGACGCCTACCGCTTCGCCGACGTTTACCGGCGTGCCGCGGCCCAAGTCGCGACCATAGCATTTGGCGCAAATCCCGTAGCGCGTCTCGCAAGTGAGCGGGGTACGCACCTTCACTTCGTCTACGCCTGCGCTTTCAATAGCCTCGACCAAATCTTCGTCAAGCAAAGTACCAACAGGAACAACGACGACATTGGTTTCAGGATTGACCGCATCGGCAACCGTAGTACGGCCCAGAATACGTTCGCGCAATGCTTCGACCACCTCACCGCCTTCGACCAGCGCGCGCAACGCCATGCCAAGCGTGGTGCCGCAATCGTCTTGCGTGACCACCAGGTCTTGCGTTACGTCCACCAGGCGGCGCGTCAGGTAACCCGAGTTTGCGGTTTTAAGGGCGGTATCGGCCAGACCTTTACGCGCGCCGTGGGTTGAGATGAAGTACTGTAGAACGTTCAGGCCTTCGCGGAAATTCGCGGTGATCGGCGTCTCTATAATCGAGCCATCGGGCTTGGCCATCAAGCCGCGCATGCCGGCCAGTTGGCGAATCTGCGCCACCGAACCGCGCGCGCCGGAGTCGGCCATCATGTAAATGGCGTTGAACGATTCCTGCGACACGGTCTTGCCGTCGCGCGCCACAACCTGCTCGGTGCCGAGCTGCTCCATCATCGCCTTGGCGACATGGTCACCGGCGCGTCCCCAGATGTCCACCACCTTGTTGTAGCGCTCGCCTTGCGTGACCAGGCCCGAGGTGTACTGCGCCTCGATCTCCTTCACTTCCTTCTCGGCGGCGCCGATGATTTCTTTCTTCTGCGGCGGAATCAGCATGTCATCGATACAGATTGACAGGCCGGCGCGCGTGGCGAACGAGAAGCCGGTATACATCAACTTGTCGGCAAAAATCACCGTCTCGCGGATGCCGCACTTGCGGAATGCCACATTGATAAGTTTGGAGATTTCTTTCTTCTTGAGCGGCTTGTTAAGGTGCGTGAAAGACAAGCCGGCTGGCAGAATTTCCGACAGCAGCGCACGACCCACCGTGGTTTCATAGCGATTGATTTTTTCTTTTTTCGCGCCCTCGGCGTTCAGCTCATACTCCTTGATGCGCACCAGAACCTTGGCATTGAGCTCGATATTTCCGCTCTCATAAGCACGAGAAACTTCCGACACATTAGGGAACATCGAACCTTCGCCTTTGGCGTTGACTTTTGCGCGCGTGGCATAGTACAAGCCGAGCACGATGTCCTGCGACGGCACGATAATCGGCTCGCCGTTGGCGGTATGCAGAATATTGTTGGAAGACAGCATGAGCGTGCGTGCTTCCATCTGCGCTTCCAGCGAAATGGGTATGTGCACCGCCATCTGGTCACCGTCAAAGTCGGCGTTGAATGCCGCGCACACCAGCGGGTGCAATTGAATAGCCTTACCTTCGATCAGCACCGGCTCGAACGCCTGGATGCCGAGACGATGCAGCGTAGGCGCACGGTTGAGCATCACCGGATGTTCGCGGATCACGTCCTCGAGGATGTCCCACACCACCGGCTCTTCAGCCTCCACCATTTTCTTCGCCGCTTTAATGGTGGTGGCCAGGCCCATCACTTCGAGCTTGTGGAAAATGAACGGCTTGAACAACTCGAGCGCCATTTTTTTCGGCAAACCGCACTGATGCAATTTGAGCGTCGGCCCCACCACGATTACCGAGCGGCCCGAATAATCGACGCGCTTGCCCAAGAGGTTCTGGCGGAAACGTCCCGACTTGCCCTTGATCATATCGGCCAGCGATTTCAACGCACGCTTGTTGGCGCCCGTCATCGCCTTGCCGCGGCGACCGTTGTCGAGCAACGAATCGACCGCTTCTTGCAGCATGCGCTTCTCGTTGCGCACAATGATCTCGGGCGCTTTCAACTCGAGCAGGCGCTTGAGACGATTGTTGCGGTTGATGACGCGGCGATAAAGATCATTAAGATCCGAAGTGGCGAAGCGTCCGCCATCGAGCGGCACCAGCGGACGCAAGTCCGGAGGCAGCACCGGCAGCACCTCCATCACCATCCAGTCAGGCTTGATGCCGGACTTGGAAAAGCCTTCCAGCACTTTCAGGCGCTTGGCGATTTTTTTGATCTTGGTTTCAGAGCCAGTCGCCGCTAAATCTTTGCGCAGCGTTTCCATCTCGTGGCCGATGTCCAGCTTGCGCAACAGTTCGCGCACGCCTTCCGCGCCCATGAGCGCCTGGAAGTCATCGCCATGCTCTTCAACCTTGGCAAGATAATCGTCTTCTGTGAGCAGCTTGCTGCGCTTGATCTTGTCGTCAATCACCATGCCCTCGTCGGTCACGACGAAAGCTTCAAAGTAGAGCACACGCTCGATGTCACGCAGCGTCATATCGAGCACCATGCCAAGGCGGCTGGGCAGGGATTTGAGGAACCAGATGTGCGCCACCGGGCTGGCCAGTTCAATGTGGCCCATACGCTCACGGCGCACCTTGGAAAGCGTCACTTCAACGCCGCATTTCTCGCAGATCACACCACGATGCTTGAGGCGCTTGTACTTGCCGCACAGGCACTCGTAGTCTTTGATCGGGCCGAAAATCTTGGCGCAGAACAAGCCATCGCGTTCGGGTTTGAAGGTACGGTAATTGATGGTCTCGGGTTTCTTCACCTCACCGTACGACCACGAACGGATCTTTTCGGGCGATGCAAGCCCGATTTTGATCGCGTCGAATTCTTCTTCCTGGGTGACTTGCTTGAACAGGTCTAGTAAAGCTTTCATATTTCACTCCAATTTACGTTAGCCGCAATTTCCAAAAAATCTAGTACCACGAAGCACACCACTTACGCCCTACGCCGGTTGGTGAAGCCTTGCTTGCGAGGGTAATGTATCTTTATCGGCATACAAATTTCCATCTAACTCAGTCTGCATGAGGTTCTACAAAAATTAATGTTCAAAAATTTCGGCGAAGCCGGTCTTAAAATCATAAGTAAATCGAATCCAACCCAATTGACAACCCCACTTATCCCCTCTCCCCGTTTTCGGGGTTAGGGTGAGGGGTGCATGGCTTTTAAGATAAAATTAAAAACGTGGTCTGTCCCCTATTACCCTAAACAATTCACCCTGCCCCTTTGCCAAAAGAATGGTTACTCTGACCCCAAAGACCCCGAAGGTTGATGCTACGCGGGCTACCTATTTTCAACCAGCGGGGGCAATTCCATTGGCATATATCGCTGAGCATTGTAGTAGGCACGGTACCAGTGAAGTAGTGTAGTCAATTCTGCCTCGTCGAGCATGCCGAGTATCTCGGCCCACAATTCTTGAAATTGGACTAAATCGAGACACCCGATAACAAAATCAAACGGGTCAATGCCATCTAGTTCAGCGCGCAATACACTTTCCCAAACGGACGGTGTCTGGCGTAACGCGCAATCAAGGTCCTCTTGGTATTGCGGAAGAGAGATTTTCGAACGTATAGTTTCTAGCAATCTATTTTGTTTCAGCTGCGAAATCGCAACACTTCCGCCAAGTCCACTACCCGTACCAAGACTTGCGAGCGCCATGCGCCAAGCGTACTCAACACGAGTCTCTCCCACGGTCTTATACGTCTCACATATCCACTTCTCGATCACATGCGCAATCACCTGGCCGCAGGCGGCAGTTAAATTGACTGCAAGCTGCTTAAGAATTGCTTGTAAGTTAGAGTAATCTGAATTTGGTTCTGCGAAAATACCGCTCCCGTTCTGAATCTGCTGGTGCGCTCTCATTGCTTCCGCAACAATAGCAAGCCCTTCATTCGGAGAAACCTCGAGAGACATATACTTCCATAGCGGCTGTGCTCGCTCAATACTTAGCAACATAATCGCTTCGTGCCGACGTTGAAACTCAACCCCAATGTCCTCTTCATCAAACTGCATTACATTCTCCTACCGCTGTGAAGGCCGTATCGGGGCCGGTCGCGTAGACCAATCCACGGCGTCTGGGGGAACTTGACAACCAAACTCTGCGGCCAGTTTCAGCAAATTACGAAGACTATTTTGCTTATTCTCGTACTGAATGCGATGCCCGTCCCATGTGCCTTTCCCATTAAGTGCTGAATTTGGGTCATTCGGATTGGAACCAACCTGTCTAGCTTCGACGTAAAGGTCCCACCTATCAACGAGCATCTGCCAATAGCGATCCTTTATTTCTAGTTTTAGTTCTTCAATTTCTTCGAGCAATTCCGGACAAGGATCCTGCTTGTTGTTGCATGATTCAAGATAGTTTTTGGCCAATTGCGAGAGCTTCTTGGCGAGTATGCGTTGACCACTTCCCGTAATTCCTGCAGCCGCACAACCCGCAGCATTTGCTGGATTGGCACACGCTGCAAGTGAACTTAGACCGAATGGATCGGTCGCGGCCAACGGGTTGCCGCTTACATAGGCGTAAGTATTGATCCCACCACGCAATCCAATCGGATCACTCTGGCAGTAGCGCCCCGTCGAAGGGTCGTAACAATCGCGGAAGTAGTTGTAGTGCGTCCCCGTCTCCTCGTCGTAGTACTGGCCAGGGAAGCGGTTGTTGTACTTCATCACGCCAAGGCCGGAGGGGTTTTCGTTCGGTACTGAGTTCCCAAACGGTTCGCTATTTTTCCACTCCCACATTAGCGCATTATCGGAAGGTCGGGTAATTGCGCGCGCCGTACCCAGGTGGTCGCTGTGGATGTAATAAACCCCCTGCTCCCGATTCACCGTCACAGCGACCGCACTTGAGGTGGTAATCCCGCCATCGTTGTCATAGGCCTTGGCTGTGTAACTGTAGGTAGCAGCGGCGACATTGGCGTCTTGCAGGGTAAACGGCGCTGTGGTTGCTGTGCCTGCCAGCGTCGTGTCGCGATAGAACTCGACCTTGGCTATCGTGCCGTCGCTGTCGGTCGCACTCGCCGTCAGTGTGATGCTGGCTGGCGCTGTGTAGCTTGCCCCGCTTACGGGGGACGTGAGGCTCACCGTGGGCAGGGCATCGACGCGCACGCTGGCCGCGCTTGAGGTGGTGATGGCGCCCTGGTTGTCATAGGCTTTGGCGCTGTAGCTGTAAACGCCCGGCGTTAGGTTGGCATCACTTGCCGTATAGGGCGCTGCGGTCGCGGTACCGACGAGCGTCGTGCCGCGATAGAACTCAACCTTGGTGATGCCGCCGTCGCTGTCGGATGCGGTGGCGGCGAGGGCGATGGTGGCAGGCGGCAGACTCACTGCACCGCTGGCGGGGGCGGTGAGGCTTACTGTGGGCGGGACGTTAGCTACCGTGTAGGTGATGGCGAGTTTCGGGCGCAAGGTGGTGTTGCTGGTGTATTCGCGGCTGTAGAACGACTTGGTGTTGGTCGCCCCTGCGGTGGGGACGAGGCGCCAGCCGTAATTGGCGGCCCCGGCGCTCATCGCGGCTACCCCGCTGGTGACGTTGAAGGCTAACCAACCGGACGCGCTGGTGGTTGCGGCAGTGCCGTCGGCGGTGGCGATGAGGTCGGCTGCGCCGGTGGCGCCGGCGGTGGCCCAGTTGGTTCCCGTCGCGGCGATGTTCCACGTCGCCTGGGTCTCGACCCAGCTCTTGAGCAGGCGCTTGGCGCTGTAGGTGGTTGCGCCGCCTGCTGATTTGTACAGGCTTAAGGTGGCCGACTGGATGGCCGCGCCATTGGGCACGGGGCCGCCTTCGGCTGCGAATATCTTGAAGCGCAGCAGCACGCCGCGTGCGCCGCTTTGATCTTGTACCGAGGTGGCGCTGCCGTAGTTGTTGGTGGGCGAGCCGCTGTTGATGTAAGTGTCGCTCGCGCCCGTGTAGGCGCTTTGCCCTTGCTGCAAGGTGACGGTCTGCGCCTGGCTTGTGGTGGCGAAGACTAAGAGCGTGCTGGCACAGACACTGGCACAAACGCCGACACAGAGGCTGTGCGCCCGGGCTGTCATTTGAAATCTCAATAGATGCTTCATGGCGCGCTTCACTTGAACACCGCCACAGGAAGATCGTTGAACCAGATGGTCTCGGCTATCAGGGCGCCGCTGCTATCGTATTCACCCCACAGCCGCCCGGCTTCGTCGTAGACAAAGCGTTGGTCGGTGCCTGCGCTGCTCTTCTTGACGCGCTGGCCCAGCGCGTTGATGAGGAACTGTGTGGTCGCGGCTGCATTGCTCACCTGTGTGGGGCGGTTGTTGCCGCCATAGTTCCAGGTATTGAGTCCGTCGTTGGTGAGGTTGCCCACGGCGTCATATTGATAGGCCTTGGCGCTTGCGCCGGTCAGGCTGGCAAGACGGTTGCTGGTTGTGGGATAGGTGTAGGTTGTGGTGTTGGCGGGGGTGTTAGCGCCAACGGTCTGGGTGAGGCGGTTGCCGTCGCCATCGTAGCTGTAGCCAAATGTGGCTGGTGTTGCGCCTGCGGCCACGGCGTTGGTGAGGCGGTCGAGGCTGTCATAGCCATAGGTGAAGGAATTAACGGCGCTGGCGGGATCGGTGATGGCGCTTAAGGTGCTGACGTCGGACCAGGTGTAGTTGCGCGTGAGGTTGCCCGCGCCTACGCGGTCGCTGGTGACGCTGCTGGCGCGGTAGTCTTTGTCGTAGACGCGCACGTGGAAGTTGGGGGCAGTGGGCGTGCTGTTGCCCCAGCGCCAGCCGCCGACGGGGCCGAAGGGTTCGTAGACGCCTTGGTCGAGAATGGTGGCGCCGTTCAAGGCAACCGATACGGGACGGTTGTTGAGGTAGGCATAGGTGACGCTTTTGCCGCTCGGGGTGGTGATGCTGGCAAGCTGGCCGGCGCTGTTGTAGGCGTAGCTCATGGTCTGGGTGAGGGCGCCTACTGTCTGGCTCTTGGCGGTGATGCGGCCATAGAGGTCATAGGTGTAGCTGGTGGTTCCTGTTTTGTCGGTGAGGGTGCACAGGCGACCGATGCCGTTGGGGCAGCTCGTTTGCGTGCCATCATAGCTGTAGGTGACGGTCTCGGCGGCATCGCTTCCTGCTGCGGGGTAGCTGATGCTGGTGACGCGGTTCAGTTCGTCATAGCTGTAGGTAGCGGTGATGTTCCTCGCATCGGTCTTGGTCTTGAGGTTGCCTGCGGCGTCATAGGTGAAGCTGGTGACGCCTGTGTCCGGGGACGTCTGCGTGAGCATCTCGCCTAGGCCGTTGTAGGTGTAGGCAGTGGCAAGGCCCTTGGGGTCGGTGACTTGGGTGAGTTGGTCCTGGGCGTTGTAGGTGTATTGGGTGGGCTTGGCTGCGCCGTTGAAGGGGTCGATGACTTGGGTGAGGCGGTTTAAGGCGTCGTAGCTTTGCGTGGTCACGCGCGCGAGCGGGTCGGTGCTGCTGGTGGGGTTGCCATTGGCGTCGTAGGCCAGGGTGGTGATCTGCGTGAGCGGGTTGGCGCCGCCGATGTCTTTGAACAGGCGGTTTAAGGCGTCGTACTGGCGGGTGTGGGCTTTGACCAGGGCGCCTTGTGGATCGGTGCTGGTCTCGCTGATGCGGTTGCCGATGTTGTCCAGGGTATAGTCGATCTTGTTGCCCAGGGTGTCGGTGATGCGGATGAGGCGGTGGGCGCCATCGTAGTCGTAGGCGAGGAAGCTTAAGTCGGGCAGGGTGACGCGCTTCAACTGGCCGACGCCGTCGTAGTCATAGGTGGTGGTGATATAGCCTGCGGCGGCGCTGCCGGTGGCGCGGCTCTTCAACCAGCCGCGCGGGAAGTAGTCGAGCAGGGTTTCGAGGCCGTTGGGGTCGATGATCTTCTTGGGGCGACCGGAGGCGTCGTATTGGGCAATGGTAGTGACGTGGCCCTTGGCGTTGGTGAGGGTGGCGACGTTGCCTTGGGTGTCGTAGGTGTAGGTGGTGACATCCGTTACGTCGCTGCGCGGGCCATCACTGGTGAGGACTTGGCCGTATTGGTTGTAGGTGTAGGTGGTGGTGCGCGATGTGTTGGCAGCCGTGTCGGTGACGGTCTGGGTGAGGACGTTGCCGGAGGCGTCGTGGGTGGTGGCAGTGGTACGGCCAGGTTCGGTGATGAGGGTGGGCAGACGGTAGGTGGGGTGCCAGGCGGTGGTGATGGTGCGCGTGATTGGCGTGCTCGCGCCTGCCGCTGTCAACCCTTCGGTGCGGCTGGTTTCAAGATTGCGCGCGAGGTCATAGGTGTAGTTGGTGCGGTTGCCGTTGAAGTCGGTTCTGCTGGCGACGTTGCCGTTGGCGTCGTAGGTGATGGCTGAAGAGGCAGGGCCGCAGCCTGAGCCGCCAGGTTGCGACTGGCCGGTGCTCTTGACCACACCCAGTATGGTCTGGAAGTTATAAGTGCGGGAAGTGCCCAACGTATCTGTGACAACAGTGGCGCCATTGCCACTATTGTTGTTGGTGTAGTCGAGGGTGGCTTTTTCGACGCCACCTGCATGCTCAGTGGAGATGGAGCGGCCCTGGGTGTCGTATTGATAGGTGGCAAAGCGGGCGCCGTTTTCGTCGATAATGCCGGTGAGCGCATGGGGTAGAATCGCGCCGGAGGTGTAGGCCACCTCACCGTAGAGATAAGTCTTGATCTTGCCGTCGGGGTAGGTGACCATACTTAGATTGTTGTTGGTGTCGTAGCGATACAGAAAAACACCGCCCGTGGGGTCACTCATCTTTGCGATGCGCATGCTGGCATCGTAGCTAAACGACATAATGCGCCCGAAAGCATCACTAATGCGCAGCATGAGGTTGGCGGGCAACACGGCTGCCGTTGGGTTGCCCTGAGCGTCTAGCACAAAGCCACCGTTGGGGCCGACACTGCCGTCGGAGTAGGTCAGGGATTGCGTCAGCCCACGGCGGTCGATAAGAGAAAGAAGTTTGCCACTGGCATCGTAGATTTCGACTTCGTCATCGGGGGTGGTGTAGCGCCAGCCGGTGAAGTTGCTGGCTCCATCAAATACTTGCACCAAACTTGCAGAAACATTTGAGTTGGCCGCCCATCCACTACCAGTCTTGGTAAAGAAGGACGTGTCGCCATTGGGCCGCTGTACGGTTGCAGTAGACAGGGTCGTGCCGAAGACAGCAACGATGGTGCGCTGATTGCCGCCGCTCCAGCTCGTATTCGCCGGGCGCGCAGTACTCACCCAGCCATTAAATAAAGCACGTAGCGTTGTCCAGTATCCATTCAGAAGTAGCGCGCTATCGTTTGGTGCGGGATCGTAGCGCGCAATGGAAGAGACCGGGATGGCTGCGTTGTAGTGC
The DNA here is from genome assembly GCA_043782425.1 of Betaproteobacteria bacterium. Classification (GTDB taxonomy): domain Bacteria; phylum Pseudomonadota; class Gammaproteobacteria; order Burkholderiales; family Usitatibacteraceae; genus JAYWAM01. The sequence goes on along the minus strand of JAYWAM010000289.1, from coordinate 235 downwards.
CGTTTAAATATATTCGGAAAAGGTGACGCTCCCACATAGTCAGTCTCAACTTGAATCTTATTTCCAGTGCCTGGATATATGGGATTTGCAACGCACAGATCCAATGGCCCAGAAAAAAGAGGGATTGGACAAGCGGCCTCGTTTGTCACATAGGTACCATCACAAAAATATCGTCGCGCGGGTGCAAAGGTGTAAGAGCCAAAGTAATTGTTAGGGTTGGGGGGGACATATATCG
>JAYWAM010000288.1:0-3860 GCA_043782425.1 Betaproteobacteria bacterium | reverse complement strand
AGCCCTTTGATAACACCCGCTTTTACGCTATTCCAGCATGAGCAGGAAAGCGCAAAAATCGCAGAAAAAAAGCTTGCAAACGAACAGAGTATCTACAGTGAAGCGGATTTATTCGCGTTTCTATCGAGAATTTGAATGAGCCGAAACGTCGCGTTCAAATAAAAATGCCCCGGATGTGCGGGGCATTATAGTTTCTAGCGCCCGCATTTAAAAACGCTTTGTTAGGGTCATCATGGTTCCTTCGCGCTTCATTTCCGTGCGGTTGAGAAACGTCATGCCCAGCAACGCCACATCGAGCCCGTTTTCTATTACTGCGGCATCGACCTGGTTAATCACCACATCGCCAATCTTCACGCTATCGAGCTTGACCACATATACTGGCGTGACGCCATTGGCGGTCTTGGAGTAACCCAGCCTGCCCTGTTTATAGTTGATGCCGAGACGGCGCGCATCCGCCGCAGGCAGGGCAATCATGGTTGCCCCGGTATCCACCAAAAAGCGCACACTGCCGCCATTGACGCTGCCTAACGTGACGAAATGCCCGCGCTCGTCGGCGGCGAGATTGACGCTTTGCCCCGCGCCGCCAACAGTTGCTGCTGCAAAGTGCTGGCCTATTTCAAGCACCTGGCGTTTGCCGTCGATTTCCAGAGTGGCCGAGGCCGAATCGCTGCTGACCAAGACCACACCCTCGGAGGTTTTTTGCCCGCCGGACAAAGTGCGCGGTGATCCATTATTGATGATTAGCACTGCCTTGCCCGGAAACAGTCCGACGAGGGTGACATTGGTTGCCGCCGCAGCCGTAGTGACAAAAACGCTGGCGAAAATACCTGCACAGATACATCTTGCGGCGCGCCGTATTTCACTAAAAAAATATTGGGAACTGTTCATTGATCTGCCTCCGCTTGCCGTCTTACGTTTTTTCCGTACCACAGGTCCAAGTTATTTTGCTGTCTCAGTCCCTAAAGTTCTGAAACTGCACCGGCATTTCGGTGATGGAGGTCTTGACCAACTGAATGGCGGCCTGCAAATCGTCGCGCTTGGCGCCGGTGATGCGCACCGCTTCGCCCTGGATGCTGGCCTGAACTTTCATCTTGCTGTCTTTGATGAGTCTGACGATTTTTTTGGAGAGCTCGGTCTCGATGCCATTTTTGACATTGACGATTTGCTTCATTTTGTCGCCGCCGATTTTTTCCTTGCTCTTGAATTCAAGGCCACGCACATCAATACCGCGCTTGGCGAACTTGGCGTTAAGCACGTCGCTCACCTGCTTCAACTTGAAATCGTCGTCCGCAAACAACGTCAGCTCAAACTCTTTTTGTTCGACGCGCGCATCGGAGCCTTTGAAATCAAAGCGCGTGCTGATTTCCTTGTTGGCCTGCTCGATGGCGTTTTTGAGCTCGACTTTGTCGACTTCATTCACGATATCAAAAGACGGCATGGCTAGACCCCCGGTTATTTCATTCTGCGCGCCACATTGGCTGCACTGCGCGTTGCGCTTGATGGAGCACACAACATATGCCAGATTATAAGCGCCTGCGGCATCTTCAACTTATGAATTTATTTTTCCCAGGAGAAGATATTCCATCAGGGCCTTTTGCACGTGCAGGCGGTTTTCGGCTTCTTCCCACACCACGCTTTGCGCGCCATCGATAACTTCGGCGCTGACTTCTTCGCCACGATGCGCAGGCAGGCAGTGCATGAACAGCGCATCCTTGGCGGCTAGCGCCATCATTTCCTCATCAACCATAAAATCTGCGAAGGCTTTCTTACGCTCATCCGTTTCCGACTCGAACCCCATGCTGGTCCAGACATCGGTGGTGACCAGATCGGCGCCGCGCGCAGCCTCCATAGGATCGGTGAAAATTTTCAGATGTTTACCAGCAAGGCTCTCGCCGTGCCCAGGCGCCATCTCATACCCTGGGGGCGATGCCACATGCAGCGTAAAATCAAAAATTTTCGCGGCCTGTAGCCAGGTATGGCACATATTGTTCGCATCGCCTATCCACGCCACACTCTTGCCTGCAATCGCGCCACGATGTTCGATGAAGGTATAAATATCCGCCAGCACCTGACACGGGTGATATTCATTGGTCAGCCCGTTGATGACCGGCACGCGCGAATGCGCGGCGAAGCGCTCGATGATGGTCTGCTCGTAAGTGCGGATCATGACAATATCGACCATACGCGAAATGACGCGCGCCACATCTTCAATCGGTTCGCCGCGCCCAAGCTGGCTTTCGGCGGTGTTTAGAACTATCGACGAGCCGCCCAGTTGATGAATCCCGGCCTCGAAGGAAACGCGCGTGCGCGTGGAGCTTTTTTCGAACACCAGCGCCAGCATGCGGTCGGCCAAAGGCTGATAGGGAACATAGCTCTTAAAACGCTGCTTGATAATGCGCGTGCGCTCGAACAAGTGTTCGAACTCTGCGCAAGTAAAGTCCTTGAACTGAAGAAAGTGCTTCATGCCTTGGCGCTCGCTTCGACCGGCGCCTCGGCGAGAAAGAATTTGATGAGCGGCGCAAGAATGTCCACGATCTGTTGCGCTTGCGCGGGCTTGATAATGAGCGGCGGCAACAGACGAATCACGCTGTCGGCAGTCACATTGATGAGCAAGCCGTTTTCCAGCGCCGCCAGGGCCAGATCGCCACAGGGGCGATCAAGCTCGATACCTATCATCAACCCCTGACCGCGAATCTCTTTCACGCCAGCAACGCCATCCAGAGCTTGCCTGAAGCCATTGCGAATGATTTCACCCATTTTGGCGGCATTGTCCAGCAGGCCTTCTTCTTCCATGATGTTAAGTGTGGTGAGCGAAGCCACCGACGCCAGCGGGCCGCCGCCAAACGTGGTGCCATGATTGCCGGGCTTGAAAACCTGCGCCGCAATTCCGCGCGCCAGGCACGCGCCAATAGGCACGCCAGAACCCATGCCTTTGGCTAACGGCATGACATCGGGGACTATTCCCGCATGTTGAAAAGCGAACCATTTGCCAGTGCGACCGATGCCGCTTTGCACTTCGTCTATCATGAGCAGCCATTGTTTTTCATCACACAGCTTACGCAGCGCCTGAAGATATTCGATGCGCGCCGGGTTGATGCCGCCTTCGCCCTGTATCACTTCAGACAACACCGCCACCACACTGTTGTTGTGAGACGCGATCTGCGTGATGGCCTCGATGTCGTTATAGGGCACGCGAATAAAGCCGCTGACCAAAGGTTCAAATCCCGCCTGCGCCTTGCGCGAACCAGAGGCCGCCAGTGTGGCGAGCGTGCGACCGTGCCAGGCTTTTTCCATGACTATGATTTGCGGATTTTCAATACCGCGTTGATGGCCATGAAGACGCGCAATTTTGATGGCGCACTCGTTGGCTTCCGCACCCGAGTTGCAAAAAAATGCATTGTCCATGCCGGCAAGCTTGCACAATTTCTCAGCCAGGGCGGCCTGCTCGGGAACTTCCACCAGGTTGGACGAATGTATGATTTTGCCGGCCTGCTCGGCGATGGCTTTGACCAGCTTGGGATGCGCATGGCCCAGTCCGGACACCGCGATACCAGCGATTGCATCAAGATAACGCTTGCCGTTGCTATCCCACAACCAAGCGCCCTCGCCGCGCGCGAAGGCGACCGGCAAGGGTTTGTAGGTGTTCATCAAGTAGCGTGACGCCATAAAACCACCCCTCAGAAAAGAATACGGCGGCCCGAAGTCTGGTCGACGCCGCCGTAGCTAGTACAAAGAGTAAATACTAGGGAAAAAACAGGGGGGACGCAACCCAAATCGAACGAGGCGGCGCGATTGCAACTGATGTGCAAGCGTGTTTATGCTACACGCATGAAACCAAAAAACCGGGCGTAGGGTGGACT
>JAYWAM010000287.1:0-10242 GCA_043782425.1 Betaproteobacteria bacterium | reverse complement strand
ACTGAGTTTGTGCGCTTGCCGCTATCACCTGCCCGTTCACCTTGAAACTTGATGGGGACGCGAAATCGGTGATGATGCCTTCGGTGCTAACTACTTGCGCCATTTCGGGCGGCCTTATCGTGATTTTCACAGCGGACAGAATGCCGTCCGCCACGATGCCCTCCGCTTCCACGCTTCTGCCATTGGCCAGATCGTTCGGCCCGCCGCCGAAGAAAGCTGTTGCCGCGCTGGTCGCGACGAGCTGGCCGTTTACACGGAAACTCGCTGCGGAGACGAAATCGCTAATCAAGCCTTGCACCGAGAGGCGCGTCGCTTCCGCTGGCGTGCTGTCCTTAAACTCGACTTGATCTGCGATCAGCACGCTGCCCAACGCCGTACCTTTGATCTTGACCAGCCTGCCATCAGCAAGATTGGCCGCCACACCGTTGCTGAAGGTGGCGCGCGTGGCGTCAATGAGCTGCGCGCGCACCTTGAAGTTTCCTGCCGAGATAAAGTCAGAGATAAGGCCTTCCAGTTCTATGCTGGGCGCCGCAGTCTCGTTGTGGAATTCGACCCGGCTTGCGCTGAGCATGCTGCCCGTTAGCGTGCCTTCAACTTCCACGCGTTTGCCATTGGCAAGGTCAGCGGCGCTACCGTTGGTATATTGCGCTGCGCTGGCGTTGACGAGCTGATCGCCGACAAGGAAGTTGGCGGGGTACACAAAGGACGCGACAAACCCCTCAATTTCAAGCCGCGTGCCGACGGGGATGGGCGCGCTGCTCACGCCTTGCACCAACGTTGCCGTGAGCAGGTTGGCAACTACTGGTTGGGTGGCCTGCACCTTTACCTTAAGGCCGTTGACCAGCCCGCTTGCCGGAATGTCACGTAACGTGGTCCCGGAATAGACTATGCTCAATGCGCCTATGCGAAAATTAGTCGGCGTCAAAGCGCTAATCTCACCATTAACTTCGATAAGCGACGTTCCCGCGACAAAGGCCGGGCGGCGCTCGATGCGTGTGGCGACAGTAGTTGCACCGGACGCATCTTTGAGACCGCTCACTTCAATGACATCGTCTTGCGCCAGCGCAGAAAAACTGGAAAACCCCTCCAATACGGTGCGCGCATTAAAACGCACATTCTGACCCAATACCGTGAGCGTGCCGCTGGCCAAATCAATTGCTGACACAGGCCCTTCTACGACAATCGATGACATGATGCTATCGGCTTTACCGCTGCTGCCGTTCGCCGCGATGACGCCACGCACGTCCACCACCATGCCAAGCCTGAGCTCGCTCACCGGCCGGTCGGCGCGACCATTGATGGTCACCTGCGCCTTGCTGTCATCAAACTGGATGCCGTTGACAGTCACGCTGCCCAGGCCGCTGATCGGCCCGGACGCGATGCCGCCCGTGCCACCGCTGCCTATGCCCACCTGGCTCGCGCCGCCACTGCCGCCGCTACACGAGGCAACCAGCAGCGCCACGGCAAATGCCGCGAATAATCTACTTAGAAAAAAGGAAAAAGAACTCATGCTTGTCTCCGCAGTTGGAAATATCCGGTTACTTTGCATCGCTGTTTCGCCGGACTCGTTTTGCAATGGAGCGCGTCTTCCCTACCGTTATTTTTTTGTTGATCTTTGTGGACTTACTGGCCGCTGGCTGGCTTTTGTCTGCATAAAAGTAAATGCCGAAGCGCATACGCATGTCAATTTTACCGCTCTTCGCGTCGTGTGCGTCCAGCCTGCTGGCGTGCGGCACAACTTTGCGCACCATTTTGCGCCACTCGTCACGCACCAGCGCGGCAATTTTGTCGACTGATGTGGCGCTCAATTGATCGCCAAAAATTCCTTGTTCGAGAAACATCGGGTCCTTGGAGAGCAAATTGTGTGCCGCCGCAGCAAGATGATCGTGCGCGTTTTGGCCAAAGAAGAACGCCATCGCCTCCGATCCCGCCTTGGGAACAAAAGCTTGCTGATTAAGAATCACGCGATCATTGCTATCGAGCGTAACCATTTCCAGGCGTAAAAGCTCGTCGAGTAGCGAGCGCGGGCGCACATCTTTGCTGATGCTGGAGGCAAGAAACTCGAAAGATCGCTCAGCGCCAACGCTGGCAAGACGCGCCAGTGCAGCCGGCTGTTTGCGGTTATTTAAAAAGGTAGGGTCGCTGATCCAGCGCGTGACAATTTCCGCTGCGAGCGAAGTAGTCTTGTGCAAAGCCTCAAGCTCAGTGCCATCGGTGAGCAATCTGCGCACATCCTTGCGGTGGATGCCGGTGATGAGGCTGATCTGGCTGTTAGTCTGCTTCTTTTCATCGGGCGCGAGATCCTGGCTGGCGACCTCGAAATAGATTTCTTTGAGCAGGGCGGAAAGTGCAGGGAAGGGAACGCCGTTTCTCAACAGCAACTTGACCAGCGGGCGTAGCAGGTGGCGCACTGCCCGCAACAGGGCGGGGGAAGCAGAGGCTAGCGTGTCAGCATCAACCCTCTTCGGTCGAGCGGCCATAGGTATGCAATGTTGCCGGTGAAATATCGCGTGGGAATAATTCCCATAATAACACGGCGCGGGCTGCGCCTACTTGAACGACGTGTCGCCCGCCTACGGGCGCTCTTCGTACTGTGGCATACCATCCATAATTTCATACCATTCAGCCTTCGATCCCACGAAAATATGTGCAGATACTTTTGTGTCTAGCGGAGTATCAAGCGCGCCTATGCGCACCCGTACAGTTTCAGGTGTGCTGTCGCGCTTGCTGATAATGGGAGAACCACAAGTGCCGCAAAATACACGATGAATACCTGCATCTGTGCGGTAGCTTCGCAAAGACTCTTGCCCCTTGACGATGCGAAAGTCTTTGGCAGCGACTGGGGATACTGCCGCAAACGCAGAACCAGTTGCTTTCCGGCAACGAGAGCAGTGGCAACATACTGCTGGGCCAAGCGAGCCGATGATTTCGTACGCCACAGCTCCACATAGACAGCTACCTTTGTGCATGTATTTCTCCATAAGGCTGACGTCGAAATTAACCGGTCCGAGTTGAACGGGGTAGTGCAGGCAACCGTATCAAAATTGATATTTATCATCTCATTTTTTCTCAAACACAATGTATGCGGAGAACTTTCGGATGTCTTTCATCATTCTGTTTTCGCCGATGATGAATCTCAGAATCGATGCCCACCACGGCAGAGGAAATTTGCGCTTATGTTTTTCTGCCTCATCATAAAGATAATGCATTTCTTTTTGTGCCCAACCACAATCTTCAAAAAAAGAAAACCAGTCTGCGGGGAAAAACTGGAATGGTGAATTACCCAACAGACCTTTAAATTTTGGAGACTGATACCGGGGATAAACTTCAGGTGAATAATATTCAGCAATCCATAATTTGAAGTTGGATTGAGTTTTTATATCATTGGCCAAACTGCCGACTGAATCTTCATTGAGATAGGGGATGACCCCCTCAGTTAAGATAAGGGCGGGCCCAATTCTATGATTTAACTCGTCGAAAAGCTTTTCCCTTGCAGCTTGATGGGAGAGATTCAACCCGATTCTCTCAAGTTTGCACTTTGGCTTTTGGTCTTTAAGCTTTTCATTTTTCAGATCGATGATTTCCGGAAAATCAACTTCTATCCATTGGACTTCTTGCGGAAGAGAGAGACGATATGGTCGTGTATCAAGTCCTGCTCCGAGGTTAATGATAGTTTTGTATCCCAGGTTTGCATATTTCAGAATGTACTCATCAATCAAGCGTGTCCGAATAGTCACGGACCAGTAGGCATATTGCGCGATGGGTTTCATTGAATTGGAAACGTTCTTTCCATATTCCCCCGTCAATAAACCGGCAAGATGGTCGCGGAATAAAGGGATCTTTTTTTCACTCTCTATGGCTCGATAATATGCCACCCAAAAAGCAGTGTCAGAAATATTTTGAATGGTCGAGGTGTCAGCTTTCATCCAAGCTCCTTAGCTTCGGTCTTATCGGGAATGACATGATTCAGATGCCCTACGTATATTTCAGGAATCATCAATTCCAAAAAAGCGCCGGATACGTTGCAGGATCTCACTATGTTTGACTGGCGCGATATTTTCGGTGCGCATGGTGTCGTGCAGTTTTTCCAGTTGCGCAGTGCGGTGCGCCAGCACCATGGAAATTTCCAGGGCGATGTCGGGCCGTTCGATAATAATGTCTTCAAAGCCCGCCTTGTCGAGCCGGTAGCATTCCACGTCGGTGCACGCGGTGACGGTGGCGCGGCGTGGCGCGCCGGTCATCATTCCCATTTCGCCGAAAATATTACCAGCAACCAGGGTGTTGAGATGGATGCGCTCACGCCCTGGCGATTCCAGCCACACATCGGCCTCACCTGCGACGATAATGTAGAGCCAGTGCGCCACCGCGCCCTGGCGCGTGATGGTATCGCCGCGCACGAACGGCGAATACACCAGGCGTTGCGCCAGCGCTGTGAGTTCGGCCTCGCTTAAAACACGAAACAGGTCCACTTTCTTCAAGCACACAAGGCGCCGCGCCATATCATTGGCCTGCGCCGTCGCGCGGTGCGCTTCGTTCTCCTTGATGATAAGGCGTTCCTCTAACGGTACGGCGATGCGCTTGCCGGCGCGCAGCAGCGCGGCATAGGCGTGCGTGCGCACCAGTGAATCGGTGACATCGTCCGGCTGCGGATCGGTGAGCCAATAGCGCAGCGAATAGCGTCCGAAGCTGTCGCCCAGCTCAAGCAAAATGCATTGCGGGCGCGGCTCGGCAGCGATGTTGGGAATTTCTGCGTCGGCGATGGCTTTTTCCAGGATGCTGCACACACCCGATGGCTGATTGGTGTAATCGACATTGATCATGACCGAGCGCCGCCAGCGCATTTCGCGGTCTTCGCGCCGCCCGATCAGCATGAAACGGTTTTTCACCAGTTGGCTGTTAGGCACTACCACGGTTTCGCGGTTTCGCGTTTCAACGGCGGTGTAGCGCCAACGAATATCGACCACGCGCCCGGCCACATCGTCAATGCGTATCCAGTCACCCAGGCGGATCGAGCGGTCCAGTTGCAACACCAGGCCGCCGAGGATGTTGCCGAGCGTGTCCTGCATGGAAAAAGCCAGCACACCGGTGATGATGGCGGAAGTGGCGACTATGCTCGATAAATCCACTCCCTCGAGACGCAGCCACACCAGGCCCCAGGCGATGAATGCGCCAATTGTAAGGATGTCTTCGAGAATATACGGCAGGGTTATGCGCAGCAGCGGCAGCAGCCAGCGATAGAGCGTGAGTATGACCACGCGGATGAGTATCGCGCCCACCCCAATTACCGCAACGTCTGCGAACAATGCCGCTGTCTTCGAGGCGCCCATATCTGCGATCCACAGAGCGATAGCCTTGGCGAGCACACAAAAAATCAGCAGCACCAGCAAGTTACGCACCGCGCGGCGATCGGCAGGAAGCACCGCGAGCAGCAGCAGGCAAAGAAAAAACGCCACGACTATTGCGTAGCCGACTTCAGTGTGGAATAGCGAGGCAAGCGGCATGGTCTATCCGGTGAGTATGATTTATGGTTACAGCTTAACCTGTGGCCGGGTGGTTGCGCTACTAGAGCAACCATCCGCTTTAGACGGCGGTATAATTTGCGCCTCCCCTTCGCGGTAACGACTTCCCCCATACAATAGCCAGGAGCCTACATGAGCAAGATCAAAGTCAGAAACCCCGTGGTCGAAATGGATGGCGACGAGATGACACGGATTATCTGGCATATGATCCGCGAAAAGCTCATCCTGCCTTACCTCGATATCGATCTCAAGTATTACGACCTCGGCATGCTGCACCGCGACGCCACCGACGACAAGGTTACGGTGGATTCGGCCCATGCCACCTTACAATACGGCGTGGCGGTGAAATGCGCCACCATTACGCCCGACGAAGCGCGCGTCAAGGAATTCAACCTCAAGCAGATGTGGAAAAGCCCCAACGGCACCATCCGCAACATCCTCGATGGCACGATTTTCCGCGAGCCTATCGTCTGCAAGAACGTGCCGCGCCTGGTTGCGCACTGGGATAAGCCGGTGGTGGTGGCGCGCCACGGCTTTGGCGATCAGTATCGCGCCACCGAAATCAAGTTCGACGGCCCCGGCACGCTCAAGTTGCTGTTTACTCCTGCGAACGGCGGCGCGGCGGTGGAGAAGGAAGTTTTCAAGGCGCCCGCAGCCGGCATCGGCATGGCGATGTACAACCTCGATGAATCCATCACGGGCTTTGCGCGCGCCTGTTTCAGTTACGGCCTCGAGCGAAAATATCCCGTCTACCTTTCCACCAAAAACACCATCCTCAAGGTGTACGACGGACGCTTCAAGAATATTTTTCAGGAAATTTTTGATAGCGAATTCAAAGCGCGCTACGACGCTGCCGGATTAACCTACGAGCACCGCCTGATTGACGACATGGTGGCATCCAATCTCAAGTGGAGCGGTGGCTATCTGTGGGCCTGCAAGAATTATGACGGCGACGTGCAGTCCGACACCGTAGCGCAAGGCTACGGTTCGCTGGGCCTCATGACCTCGGTGCTGATGTCGCCTGACGGCAAGACAGTGGAAGCCGAGGCCGCGCACGGCACCGTCACACGCCACTTCCGTATGCATCAACAGGGCAAGCCCACCTCGACCAACCCCATCGCCTCGATTTACGCCTGGACGCGCGGCCTGATATTCCGCGGCAAAATGGACAACACGCCCGATGTCGTCAACTTTGCACAACTGGTTGAGAAGGTCTGTGTAGACATGGTGCAAAGCGGCAAGATGACCAAAGACCTAGCCACCCTGATCCGCCCCGATCACCCTTACCTGAATACCGAAGAATTTCTCGGCGCAATTGATGAAGAGTTAAAGCGGCGCATGGCGTAAGTTGCCTACTCGACCCTGGCAAGAATACGCACCACTTTCACCTTGGTGTCCTCGGTCTGCAAAATCTCTATCGGGTAGCCGGCGATTTTCACGCCGACTCCCGGCTCGGGTATATCTTCCAGTTGCTCAAGCAGCAGACCGTTGATGGTCTTGGGGCCATCGACCGGGAACTTGAGTCCGAGCTTGCGGTTCAGCACGCGCAGCGGGCATGATCCCTCGACAATAACCGATCCGTCGGCCTGCTTGTGATACAGACCGCCGGTGGCCGGTGTCTGGCTGGTGAACTCGCCGACGATTTCTTCGAGTATGTCTTTGAGCGTCACCAGTCCCTGCATTTCGCCATATTCATCCACCACGATGGCGACGTGACGCTGGTTTTCCTGGAAATTCTGCAACTGTTGCAACAGCGGCGTGCCCACGGGAATAAAGTAGGGCTCGCGCATGATTTCACGCAGCGCCTCCTTGCTGAGCGGCTCGCGCCGCGTCGCGTTCAACACCTTGCGCACATGCACTATGCCGAGCACATTCTCCAGCCCGCCTTCATAAACTATCAGGCGCGTGTGGTGCGCGGTGGCGAGGGTGTCGCGGATTTCTTCGATCTTGTCTGAAATATCGAAGCCTTCGATTTGCGGGCGCGGCGTCATGGTGTCATCGACTGTCATATTCTCCAGATCAAACAGATTAATCATGATGGTCTGATGCTTTGCCGGAACATAGTGGCCGCCTTCCAGAATCAGCGTGCGCAACTCCTCCATGCTGAGCGCGCCATCGCCATCGGTGTCGCCGCGCGGCTTGATGCGCAGCAGCTTGAGCAAGCCTTGCACAAACAGATTGACGAACCACACCACCGGATAGGTGATGCGCAGCAGCGGCGTGAGAATATAGCTCGACGGCAGCGCGATGCGCTCGGGATAGGTGGCGCCTATCACCTTGGGAGTGATTTCGCTGAACACCAGAATCAGAAATGTGACGACGAAGGTTGCTGTAGCGAGTACATACTCGTTTTTGCCCAGCAAGCGCTCGGCGATGATGGCGGCAATCATCGCCGAGGCCGCATTGATGAGATTGTTGCCGAGCAGGATCACGCCCAGCAGGCGGTCGGTTTTGTCGAGCAGGGCGCCGGTCAGTTTTGCCGCGCGGCTACCCAGTTTGATGAGATGCTTAAGCCGATAGCGGTTGAGCGCCATCATGCTGGTTTCGGCAATGGAGAAAAATGCCGACAACAACAACAGCAATGCCAGCGTGCCAAACATCCAGCTTAAGGGTATGTCGTCCAACTTTTCTACTCAGTAAAAAAAACTATCAAACCCGGCCAAGAAGGATTTCAACAACAAATTTAGTTCCGACATAGGCCAGCAGCAGCATGGCAAAACCGATGAGCGTCAAGGTGGTTGCCTTCTTGCCACGCCAGCCGAACTTCCAGTTGCCATAAAGCAGCCAGGCGAAAATGCCCCACGAAAGAAAGGTGAACACGGTCTTGTAATTGAGCTTGAAAGGCTTGCCGAACAGCGCTTCCGAAAAGAACACGCCCGACACCAGCGTGAAAGTGAGCAGCACAAATGCCGCGAGCAGCAGGCGGAACAGCAGTTTTTCCATATGCATCAGCGGCGGCAGACCACGCGCGCTCGGCGGCAGATCGCCACGGTGCAGCCAGCGTTCGACGGCTATCATCAGCAAGGCATGCAGCGTGGCGACGGTAAACAATACATAAGCCAGCATGGCGACGATGAAATGAATCTTGAACAGCGGCTGGTTGCCGTAAGGCAGTATGTGTTGCGCAGGCAGCATGGCGGGCAAGACCGAAGCAATCGCGGCGCACGGCGCCAGAAAGCGCGCCACCAGATCCACACGCGCAACCGCCATGCCGAGCAAGGTGTAAATCAGCATGGTGATTGCCGCAATCAGTGACAGCGAGGAGGCAAAGCTGAGATTGAAGCCGCTGTCGGCAAAAAGATCGCCGCCCACCTCGACCAAATGACGGCTGGATGTCAGCAACAGTAAAACCAGCACCACCATGTATCTGCCGCTCGCCGATGCGCCGGGAGTAAAAGCCAGTGGCCGCGGCGCCCAGGCAAGCAGCGCCGCAAGGAGATAGAAGGCCGCAGTGATAAAATGGAGGTCTAAGTTTGGCATGACAGGATTTTCTTGCTTTCTGCCGCCTGAGTTTACACCAACTGACCGACTCCTATCTCACCACCCCCATGCTCGACAATCTAACCAATCGCCTCGCTGGCATCGTTAAAACGCTGCGCGGCCAGGCGCGCCTGACAGAATCCAATATCCAGGATGCCCTGCGCGAAGTGCGCATGGCGCTGCTTGAAGCCGATGTCGGCCTGCCGGTGGTCAAGGATTTTATCGCGCGCATCAAAGAAAAATCCGTCGGCGCCGAGGTGATGCAAAGTCTTACGCCGGGCCAGGCGCTGGTCGGCATCGTACACAACGAGCTGATCGCGTTAATGGGCGGCGAGGATTATGTGCAAGGCAGCTCGGCGCTCAATTTCGCCACCACGCCGCCCGCCATCATTCTTATGACCGGCCTGCAAGGCGCGGGCAAAACCACCAGCGTCGGCAAGCTCGCCAAACTCATCAAAGAGCGCTTGAAGAAGAAAGTGCTGGTGGTGAGCGCGGACGTTTACCGTCCTGCGGCCATCCAACAACTCAAGACCCTGGCCAGTCAGGTCGGGGTGGATTTTTTCCCCAGCGATATTTCGGTGAAGCCCGTGGACATCGGCCTGGCGGCCGTACAGTGGGCCAAGACGCATTTTCACGACGTGCTGATTGTCGATACCGCCGGGCGGCTCGCCATCGACACAGCCATGATGGACGAGATCAAAGCGCTGCACGCCGCGCTTAATCCCATCGAGACGTTGTTCGTGGTCGATGCCATGCAGGGCCAGGACGCCGTCAACGTCGCCCAGGCGTTTGGCGCGGCGCTGCCGCTCACCGGAGTGGTGCTCACCAAGCTCGACGGCGATGCGCGCGGCGGCGCGGCCTTGTCGGTGCGCCACATCACGCAAAAGCCCATCAAGTTTGTCGGCGTATCGGAAAAAATGGATGGCCTTGAGCCGTTCCATCCCGAGCGCATGGCGTCGCGCATTCTCGGCATGGGCGACGTGCTGTCGCTGATCGAAGATGCGCACAAAAACGTGGATCACGATGAAGCGCGCAAGCTCGCCGAAAAATTCAAGAAGGGCAAGGATTTCGATCTCGAAGATTTCAAATCGCAATTGCAGCAGATGCAAAAAATGGGCGGCATGTCGGCGCTCATGGATAAGCTGCCGGCGCAGCTCGGGCAGATGGCGCAAGGCAATCCCGCGCTGCAAGAGAAAAAACTCAAGCGCACCGAGGGCATCATCAACTCCATGACGCCAACCGA
>JAYWAM010000286.1:0-10250 GCA_043782425.1 Betaproteobacteria bacterium | reverse complement strand
CGTTTTAAATTCGTCGGTAGAAACGAGTGATTCTTTTTCGCAGGCAAGCTCGGTGATGGCTTGGCACAGATCGCCGTAATCATGAACCACCTGATCGAGCGTAAAACCTTTTTTATGCAATTCTTGTCCGTGCTTTGCGGCGCTGGCGCCGATTTCTGATGATTCGTGTTGCTTGCCAGGTTCCGAGGGGCCTGACACCTTGCGACTCTCGAGCGGATGCGGGCCTTGTTCAATCTGAAGCGTATGGATGAGCTGACCCAGGAACAAAGGGATGCCGTGCTCCATCTCGCGCAGCGTGGGGCGCGGCGCGGGCCGCAGGGCGACCTTCGTCCGGCAGCGTTCGATTAACTCGGTGCGATTTGCCATGAGGAATTCGTACAACATGATTAGACGCCTGCTCTGGGCTGCGCGGCTTCAGTTCGCTGATCTATAGCGCGCACCATGAGCACAATTATCCAGCCCTCGTCTGAGGGCTTTGCGCGCATTATGACTTCCGCCGCAAACTTGACGCCATCTTTGCGTGTGAGAAAAGGTGTGCTTTTGCCGAGGCTCATGTCTCCGGCGATAAGACGGTCATACCTGTTTTCCAGATCATCAAACGAAACTTCACTTATTGCTGCGGGATCGAGTTTGAGTAATTCCTCACGGCTGTAGCCAAACATTGCACACGCGGCTTCATTGGCGTCGATAATGCGCATACTGGTGCGCGAGACCAGAAAAATCGCATCGGGGAGGACATCCATTGCCAGACGAAAGCGCTGTACTTCCTCATCGGCGCGCATGCGCTGCGTCACATCCGAACCAATACCGCGGTATCCGATAAAGCGTCCGGATGTGTCGAAAATCGGTTCACCGCTGACTTGCAAATAGCGACGTGTTCCATCGCGCTTGGTGCGGCTGTAGGTGAAATCCAGAAACGGTCGTCGCATGGTGATGTTTTCCGCAAGCTCGGCGCGTTCTGTCTCGTTCCACGCCTCATCCGCATCGCCATTCGCGCCGTTCGTCGGCGAGTTTAATCCCATTCCAAGCATATCGAGAACCGGGCCGGAGACGTTGATGAAATGTCCCTTGTCATTTTGTTCCCAGTACCAGTCAGACGACAGCTCGGTCAGGTTACGAAAGCGTTCTTCGCTGGCGCTCAGTTCGGCAGTGCGTTCGCGCACCGTTTGTTCCAGAGCCAGGTTGTCTTCTTTCACTTTTTTATGCAACAGGCGCACTTCAAGCATGTTGCGAATGCGTGTTTGCAATTCGAGCAAATTGTAGGGTTTGCTGATGAAATCCTTCGCGCCCGCCTGTAGCGCGCGCAATTTTTGACTGGGCTGCGCGGTGATCACCAGCACCGGAACATAGCTGCCCTTCTCAAGCGCTTTCTCGGTCGCCTTGAGACCTTCCATCACTTCAAACCCATCCATGCCGGGCATTTGCAGGTCGAGCAGAATCAGATCGTAGTGGTGCTGGCGATGCAGCTCGCTGACCTGCTTCGGATCCATGGTCGTAGAAATGCCGCTAAAGCCGGCGTCACCGAGGAGTTGCTGCAACAGCAGGACGTTAGTTTCCTGGTCGTCAACAATGAGGATTTTGGCGGCAAAAATGTCTGCCTCAGAGACCATCATGTCTTTTCCACAGTGTTTGCGCGGGCCGCTTGCGTTTCAGAAAATTTCAGCACTGCGTCTAGTGTCTGCATGAACTCGTTGACCTTGATGGGCTTGGTGAGATAATGGAAGAATCCTGCCTCCAGGCCTTTCTCGATATCACGCGGTATGGCGTTGGCGCTGAGCGCTACCACCGGGATGTGCGCTGTTGCCGGATCAGCGCGCAGAACTTTCAGCGCCTGGATACCGCTGATGCCGGGCAGATTAATGTCCATCAGAATGGCGTCAGGCAGAGTGGCGCGCGCAATCTCGACGCCGCGGTTGCCATCCATGGCGCTCAGCAAGCGGATATCGGGGCGACGCGCAATGAGATCCTCGACCAGCATCAGGTTGGCGGGGTTGTCCTCGACATAAAGCAGGGTGCGCACCCGCGCATCGCTATGAATCTGTACTTGGGCGGCTGGCGTGCACTCGGCTGCGTCGAAAGACTGTGGCGCAGCAGTCAAATTCAGCGCGACCCAAAACACACTGCCCACACCAACCGTGCTTTGCACGCCGATTTCGCCCTGCATCAATTCGACCAGCCGCTTGCTCACCATCAAGCCGATGCCGGTGCCTTCCTCAATGCCGGCCTCTTTGCCGAGGCGGTTGAACGGCTGAAAAAGCTGCGCCAGTTTATCCTCGGTCAAACCTTCTCCGCTATCCTTGACACTGATGCGAATGCGTCCGGCGGCGCTCGCGATGCAGTCCACGACCACCGTTCCGCCCACCTTGTTGTACTTGATCGCGTTGGAAAGCAGGTTGATAAGAACCTGCTTCACACGCGTCCGGTCGGCCATGACAAAGCAGGGGATTTCGAACTGGGGAAAGGTCATGTAGATATCGCGCTTTTGCGCCTGCGGCTCGATCATGGCGTGACATTCGCGCACCACTTCAGCGAGTGATATCGGCTCCAGCGATAGCGGCAGCTTGCCGGACTCAATCAGCGCGAGATCGAGGATTTCGTTGATCAGTTCCAGCAGGTACCACCCCGCCTTGAGAATCTGATCGACGCTTCTTTTCTGCGAGGGCGTCGGCAGCGGCGAACCGGATTCGATGAGCTGGGCGAAACCGAGGATCGCACTGAGCGGCGTGCGCAGCTCGTGGCTCATGCTGGAAAGGAAATCCGATTTCGCCAGGTTGGCCTTTTCCACAACCGCCATAGCCTTGTTCAGTTCCAATTCGACCTGCTTACGCACGGAATTGTCGGTGCCGATCAGCAGGTAGCCGATGACGCCGTCATAGTCATCGCGCAGCGCCGTGATCGATACGATGGCCGGGAAGCGGCTGCCATCTTTGCGAATATAGGTCAATTCATAGCTGTCCTCAATGCCGCGCGAAGCCTTGAAAGCCAAGGCTTCGAAACCCGGCGTAATCGGGGTGGAGAGTTCAAGGCTCAAGGCCCGCGCGCGCGCCGCCACCTCCTGCGGATCATGGATGTCGCTGGGGTTGATCTTGTTTACGACCTCGGCGGCCAGGTAGCCAAGCATGCGCTCGGCGCCGATATTGAATAATTGAATAATACCTTTTTCGTCGGTGGCGATAATCGAGAAATTGGCGCTGGTGAGAATGCTGGTCTGCAAGGCACCCGTTTTTAGCAAGGCTTCCTGACGTCGCACCTCGGTAATGACTTCCGTCTTCCCGGCGATATCAGGAATGGCGGCAACGAGTATCGATTCGGTCATGACCTACCTCTATGTAAAGCATACTGTGGCCTGGAGGCGAATCGCGCGACTGGGATCGTGAGAAGAGCGCAGGAAAATCAACCAATGGTCCTGGACGGCATCATTACAATCTGCCTTCCGGGCGAAGCTTGCGGCGGTTCCACCGGGATGCATGGAGTACTGCCCGCCAATGCTGGAACTACTTATACGCCATCCTGCTGTAAAAAGATGCGACTATGATTTGATGTTGCTACGGCACAAGCTATCGAAGCGGGATTTAACGCAAGGCATCGGGTTCCCCGAAGCGCCTATGTAGCAACTTCTTCATGTTAAGCATCCCCCTTGTCTGCATCGCCGTCCGTGCGCCAGCACACATGGCGCTAATCTATTTTCAGACTGCAATGCACCGTCATCCGTGGCGCGCGCCAGCGCTCTTGGCATTGCTCACATCGGACAGCAAACGATCAAACTCTTTCTTGACCACCTTGTAACACTCGCACACGTGAGCCTCCAGGCCCGGCCGGTCCAGCACGGTAATGTGGCCGCGGCGGTAGCTGATGATGCCGGCGTGCTGTAATTTTCCCGCCGCCTCGGTCACGCCTTCGCGGCGCACGCCGAGCATGCTGGCGACGAGTTCCTGCGTCATAACCAACTGGTTTGTGGGCATACGATCCAGCGTCAGCAGCAACCAGCGGCTGAGTTGCTGCTCCAGCGAGTGGTGGCGGTTGCACACAGCGGTCTGGGATATTTGCGTAATCAGCGCCTGGGTGTAACGCAGCAACAAGTGCAGCATGACACCGGCGCGATTGAATTCCTCAAGCATGAACTGCGCCTTCAGCCGGTAAGCGTGACCGGCCGTGAGTATGACCGCGCGGCTCGGTGTGGTGTTACCGCCCATGAAAAGTGAAATACCCAGTATGCCTTCATTGCCCACACCGGCGATTTCCGCCGAAGAGCCATTTTCCATCACGTAGTGCAACGAGATAATGGAGGTGGTGGGGAAATACACATAGCGCAACTGACCGCCCGATTCATAAAGAACTTCACCGAGGGGCATCTCGACCAGCTCAAGGTGAGAACGTAAACGTTCAAACTCGGTCGCAGGCAGTGCGGCGAGAAGGTGGTTTTGGCGAGGTTCATGCAGGGAGGTCAACATTTTTCTCCGGATCACCGGTCAGGATTGCATGGTTCCCAGATGAGTAGGGTGGGCACTTGCCCACCCTACTTGGCGTTTGTCTAATGACATGAATTGCTAATGTTCGCGTGCGTACATATTAACAGGCATCGTCTGCATATGCTGTCAAAAGCGTATCAAGTATCAAGGGGTGTGATTGAAGCTGATGTGGCGTATTGCCAATTCTCGCTAGAAGCTTGAATAAATTCGCCTAATTTGTCATTCCCGCGAAAGCGGGAATCCATGTTCTGCTAGCAAAAAATGGTTCCCCGCTTTCGCGGGAATGACAAATGTTTGGAGGTTCTTGAATTCGTTTCACATCAGTTTGAATCTCACCCGCATCAAGGGCGTAGTTGTTTCGGTCTGTCGGTGGACCGCAGACGCCCCTGCAAAAGTGACCTAGACTGCAAACTTTCCAGAATGATCTGAATAGGTTTGGGGGATGACCCGCGTTGTCTCGGGAAACCGGCTTAACAGCCGTTACCTGAAGCTGTACTTGAAAGTGATCTTATCGCGCTTGAGGGAAAGGCTCTCACGCTGCATGCCGCTGATTTCGGGCATGAGTTGGCGAGACGGCTTATACACCGAGTTGCCATTGCGGTAGTCGTAGCACAATGCACGCTTGGATACCTCACAAGAGCCGGGAATATGCTCGCGCTCGATCGAAACCGGTGGAAATAGCGGCGCGGACACTATGGCTATCTCACGGGCGCGCCAAGGCGCAACCGTTTCCGATTGCTCAATGATCTTGGTTTTCAATTTAAGGCTAGAGAATTCCTGGGCGAAAGCCGGGAAGGCGCACATCACCAGGATAAAGCACTTCAGTAAGCTTTTCATATCCATTCTCGACGCCTTTCCAAACTCTTTGTCATGATGCTTTGCAGCCAAGCGCCTGTCAGTCTGCTAGCGCACATGCATGATTATTTGTTTGTCCGAGGCAAGCTGTCTGGCCATGCATTCCTGAATCGAAATTCATCGCCAGACGCAGCGTTATGTATCCCACCGCACTGACCGCATAGGGGTTATTGATTAGCCTATTCTTGTCAGCAGGAGGGGTCTATGAAAGCGACGTAAGCAGATGCCACAAGTTTGCTCGCGCCGCTGATGTCATGAGTGTTTGTAAATGCCGCCTGCCCCTCTCATGACCTCAACCAAACCAAAAGGAAATCACCATGAACTTCACCTTGAGTATCGGCCCGTTGATCTCGCTTATCGCCGGCATACTTATTCTCGTCATGCCCAAATTGCTGAACTACATTGTCGCCATTTATTTGATCATCATTGGACTGCTGGGATTGTTCGGCGCTGGCAGTCTGCATCTGCGATAAGTCGCGCGTAAGCATCGTATGTATGCCAGCGCACCGACTGCATTTGCTTGCGCGAATAAGCTGGTATTTTTAGCGGGAGGTTTCCATGTCAAAACTGTTTGCAGGCTTATTGATTGCGGTAGCTGCCATGGCGGGTATTTATGCCGTCGCCGCCACGACTGCAACGAGCATGGCTGCCGGTTTCAATACGACAGAGACGAGCGATCGCACGCGCATCATCGAGTTCGCCGCTGAGATGAAACGGACTTCTGCTGAGCATAAAGCGGCCCGGGCGAAGTGCGACCGCTACACCGTCACGCTAAAGGCTAGCTGTAACGCAGAGGCCAAGGCAGAACAGAAACGCGCCAGGTCAGAGGCGCGCGTCAACTATAAAGGCAGCAGCAAATCACCCGCCGATGCTGTAGTGAAGCAAGCTAAAGCGGCACGCGATTTTGATGTTGCCCTGTATCGCGTTCACCGCCAGTTGCCTGATTAGCGATCAGGCTGTCCCCAGCAACATTGTTTTTCAACTTCTAACCGAGAAAGCCATGAACCTACATACCAATGAAGCGACCAAAGACAAACTCATCGAAGAATTCAACACGGTAGTTAGCGAAACGGAGCAGTTGCTGAAGTCCGTCGCCAATGCGAGCGGTGAAAAGGCCGGCGCCTTGCGCGCCAGCGTGGAACAGAGTCTGGCGACCGCTAAGGAGCGACTGCGCAATCTCCAACATGCCGCCACGGAAAGAACCCAGGCTGCAGCACGAGCGACCGATGAATATGTGCACCAGAACCCCTGGCAAGCAATCGGCATCGCTGCCGGTGTTGGCGCCGGCATCGGTGTGGCGCTGGGATTGCTGCTGAGCCGCCGCTGATTTGAACGCCAGTGACCAGGCTATCAAGTCCGTGATTCAGCCCAAGCCTTCTGTCGCAGGATTGCCCGACTCGCTACGCGCGTTGGGCGCTACGTTGCTTGCGCTGGTCTGCGCGCGCGCCGAACTGATCGCTGTCGAGCTACAGGAGGAAAGGCTGCGCGCCAGGCAAAAGCTGGTGCTCGTAGTCGTGGCCGCATTGTTCCTTGCCATGGGCATGCTGCTGGCGGCGTTTCTGGTGGTGTTGCTGTTTTGGGATACGCAACGCATGCTTGCCGCTAGCGGGGTTACGTTGCTTTATCTTGGCATCGGCGCTTGGGCGTGGTTACGCCTCCGGGAAATGAACCACAACAGCACGCCGCCTTTCGCCGCAACAATGAACGAATTCGCACACGACTTGCAACTGTTGCGTGGCCAAGGTGAGCGCAATGAATAAAGCGCTCGAAAATCTGGCGCTACGTAAACAACTGCTACAGGCACGTTCGACGCTTTGCCGTCTCAGAATCGACTATGAGCTCACTGCCATGCGCGACTCGCTGAACTGGGCGCAGGCAGGTGTGATGGCAATAAAGACTCTGCCGGTGCGTTCCACAATCTTCGGCCTTGCGCTACAGGGGATGGGCCACAAGCGCCTGGCGCGATTACTTACCCTGGCTGCGCGCACGCTATTTGCCGTCAGACTGACCGGTATTGCACTCACTCTGTTGCGTAAACCTGCGGCTGCACCGCCATATGTGCGAGAGCGTACAGACCGTGTGGTTATTGATCTGTAGCCTCAATCCCGACACGAACTGGAAAACAGACGAGTCATACAATGTCCCACAATGTCCCATCCAACTGGAGAGTACGACCATGAATACATTTAAAAGCATTGCCACTGTTCTAATTGCACTCAGCATGACGTTTATGTTGGGTTGTGCTGCCACTACGAAGCACGATGGTTCCGGCACTAAACACGAAAGCACCGGCGAATATGTTGATGACGCCGCGATCACGACCAAGGTCAAAGCTGCGATTTTTAACGAGCCCGGTTTGAAATCCGCAGAAATCAACGTCGAAACCTTCCAGGGCGTGGTGCAATTGAGCGGTTTTGTCAGCACGCAGGCGAGTATCAGCAGAGCTGCCGAAGTTGCGCGTGGCGTGCACGGCGTCAAGTCGGTCAAGAACGACATGCGGCTTAAATAGGCTGATAGGAACATGAGCGCAGTATTATCCCGGGACGCCGCTGTTGTGGCGACGCCTCCCGGGGGCGACATCGCAAAGCATGTGCTGCCTCCTTTGCCGTATGAAACTGCGGCGCTGGAGCCGCACATGGATGCGCGCACCATGATGTTGCACCACGGCAAACACCACGCTGCCTATGTGGAAAAGCTGAACACGGCGCTCGAAGCCTTTCCCGATTTGCAGCAGAAATCAGCACTCTGGCTGTTGCTCAATTTAGCCAAGCTTCCCAAGGACATCCGCATGGCCGTGCGCAACAACGCGGGTGGGCATGTGAACCATAGTTTGTTCTGGCAAGCCATGACACCGGGCGGCGGAGGCGCGCCTACTGGCCCGCTGGCCGATGCGATCAAGCATGATTTCGGTTCGTTCGAGCTATTCAAGGCGCGCTTTGACAAGGCGGGTGAAACGCTGTTCGGATCCGGCTGGGTGTGGCTTGCAAGGGCGCAGAAAGACGGCGGCCGGCTTGAGGTGATTACCACCTCCGGCCACGACAATCCTCTGATGCAAGGCCGTTACCCGCTACTGCTCAACGATGTCTGGGAGCACGCCTACTACCTGAAACATGAAAACCGGCGCGCCGACTATTTGCATGGCTGGTGGCAGGTGGTCAACTGGCCAGAAGCCGCGCGCCGCTTCGCACGATCCGATCATAGCGCCGAGCAGAACTGGGAAGCCGAAGGCGGGCAACTACTCAGCGCTACGGGCTAATGAGGCTGGCGACAATTTTGAGAATTCCCTAATTTGTGACAGCCCCAACCTCACCCCTGCCTGCCCTATCCCGCCCAGGCGGGAGAGGGGGTTTTCTCCCTCTCCGCCGGAACGGGGGGGTGCACAGGGTTTCGGTTGGCATGCCAACCGACTGTGCAACGGCTGTCCAGTGCATTGGACAGCGCG
The DNA here is from genome assembly GCA_043782425.1 of Betaproteobacteria bacterium. Classification (GTDB taxonomy): domain Bacteria; phylum Pseudomonadota; class Gammaproteobacteria; order Burkholderiales; family Usitatibacteraceae; genus JAYWAM01. The sequence goes on along the minus strand of JAYWAM010000286.1, from coordinate 1,484 downwards.
CCCTGCAAGGGAGGGCCGGGTGAGGGGTGGTAGAGTCAAGAAATTGTCGTAAATTAGGAAACGCGATAGCTTACGGTCGCTCGCGCACCCGCTGTCCTGTTTCGGCCTTTACCATCGACAACAACTCTTCGAGGATTTATGAGCAAAAAAAACTTTCTAACCGACGTTAAAACCCTGCGCAAGCGCGCCCGCCAACGCATTGGTGAAGGCGCGGTAACCTCCGGCTACAGCGCGGACCGCGAAAAGGTTCTGAAGCTGCTCAACGACTCACTGGCCACTGAAATCGTTTGTGTTCTGCGCTATCGTCGCCATCACTTCATGGCAAAAGGCATACAGTCGAAAAGTATCGCTGATGAATTTCTGTTGCACTCGAATGAGGAACAGGGCCACGCCGATCAGTTGGCGGAACGCATTGTGCAACTGGGCGGTGAGCCGGACTTTTCTCCAGGCAGCCTGGTAAGCCGCAGTCATGCGGAATACGTAGAGGGCGCGACGCTTCTGGACATGATCAATGAAGATCTCGTTGCGGAACGCATCGCCATAGACAGCTATCGGGACTTTATCCAGTACCTCGGCGACAAGGACCCGACCACGCGACGCATGCTGGAGGCCATCCTCGCCGTGGAAGAGCAGCACGCCGACGAACTCGCCGATCTGGTGCAAGACGTGCCTGCCGGACTGAAGGCAAGGTCGCGCGCCGCCAAGTGAGTTTGATGGCTTTTTGATGTTCCTCTGACTCATTAGAAGGGAGCCGCCGTGGCGCGCGTTGCACCCACTATACCTATCACGAATCGCTTGCTCGACCGCCTGCCCGCGAAAGAGCGCGCGACCCTGCTTGCTGCGTGCCAAAAGGTTGAACTTTCGTTTGGCGAAATCCTTGGCGAGCCGGGAGAATCGATACGACACATTTACTTTCCCACCGGGAGTTTCATTTCTCTACTGATTCCCATGGGAGGGAAGGACAACCTTGAGGTGGCGCTCGCCGGGAACGAGGGGGCCTACGGGATTCCGCTTGCGCTCGGTGTGGCCATCTCCCCGGTGCATGTGCTGGTTCAGGGCAGCGGTTCAGCGTGGCGCATGAGCGCCGCAACATTTCGCCGTGAACTGGTGCGCTTGCCGAAGCTACGCGCCTGCATTGACCGTTACATCTACGTGTTGCTGTGCCAGCTCACTCAAACAGCAGGCTGTAACCGTTTCCACGTGGTTGAACAGCGTCTGGCGCGTTGGCTCCTGATGACTGCCGACCGCGCCCACTCCGCTACCTTCAACATCACCCACGAGTTTCTCGCGTACATGCTAGGCGTGCGCAGAGTCGGCATCACCACAGCGGCAAGTGCGTTGCAAAGCCGCAAACTGATCGTCTACACGCGCGGTGTCGTAACTATTCTGGACCGCAAAGGCCTGGAACGCGCGTCGTGTACTTGTTACCGCAGAGACCTTACTACCTATCAGCGGGTCTTGGGCGATTCCTGACGAGGGTGCGA
>JAYWAM010000285.1:0-27160 GCA_043782425.1 Betaproteobacteria bacterium | reverse complement strand
GCGTGCCCGACGCCATTTTGCTCAAGCCTGGCAAGCTGAATGCGGCTGAACAAGCAATTATGCGCACCCACGCTACAGTCGGCGCGGAGCTGTTGTCCAGAAGCAATATCCCGCAAATGCAAATGGCGGAAGAAATTGCTCTCTCGCACCACGAATGGTGGGATGGCAACGGCTATCCGGGTATTTGCTCGGGTGCGGGAATACCCCTGGCGGCGCGAATTACCGCATTGGCGGACGTGTTCGACGCCTTGACCCACAAGCGCCCGTATAAAGAGGCTTGGCACATCGATGCCGCCATCGATGAAATTGCTGGGCTTAAAGGCCGACAGTTCGACCCGGATTTGACTGAAATATTTCTCGTGCTGATCGACCGTTTGCGCAAGGAGCACAAAGACCTGGATGCCTTTTTAGGAAAAGCCGCACAAGATTCTCCATTCCTGCAAGCCCGATCCAAGATCAAGTACGCCCTCAATCGCGGCCATGTAGGCGACAATACCGGTCGCTACAGCCGTCTTGATCTGCAGCGCTGAGCAGCTTATGCGCTCTGACCTTCATGTCACTCGGTCAAGCGAAAAAAAGCGTCGTCCCTGCCCCCGATTAAAGCATTCGAGGGCAGGCTGCGGCTGGGATGACGAACTTTTACTATTTCAAAAAAGCGTCAATTACTCATAAATTCCCTCAATTCCCACATTTTCGACATTTTGAAATTGACCCGGCACCTACTCACCGCTATAATTTCGGGCTTTGCAGAACAATTCCCTGATAGCTCAGTTGGTAGAGCGACGGACTGTTAATCCGCAGGTCCCTGGTTCGAGCCCAGGTCGGGGAGCCACACAACTAGGGCTTACAAAAGTTGCGAGCCCTGTCTCCACGCCATCGCAATAGGCGCAATGCAGGTTTTCCGGTCAATGTGGAGCATATGCTATGCACGAAATCATGCAATACCTCAAAAAGAATGGTCAACGGCTCGATTCGGAAATCGCCGCGGCGACGGGAATGCCGCTGACCAAGGTGCGTTTCCTGTTAACTGACCTGTCTGCAAAAGGTGAGATATCGAAGTGCAGCGTTGTGCGCTACAACGATGGCAAAAAAATTGAGGGGATACTGTGTCGTGTCGCAGGCTATATCCCGCCAAAAAGCCCAGGCAGGAAACCTGGGGCGTAATTTTTCAAAGGGGTGGTTTCATGTTTGTACGCTACTTGGCTGTGACGGCTATGGTCGCTGTCTTGTTCTTGGGGGGGTGTTCTTCTCTGCCAAAACCGAGCAACGCCACGACTGCACCGCCCCCGATCCCGCCCGCTGTAGATAAGCCGACGCTGAGAGTTGAGCGTCTCGCGACCAATCCTATCATCACGCCGCAAATGCTTGCGGGCCACGACGGGGAAAATATCGGCGACCCCTCCTTGATTCGAGTGCCCGACTGGGTGAGTAATCCTCTCGGTAAGTACTACCTTTATTTTGCGCATCACCACGGCCAGTATATCCGGATGGCTTACGCTAACCACATAGAGGGGCCGTGGAAGATTTTTGAGCCGGGCGCCTTGAAACTTGAAGGCACCATCTGCGATTCGGCTTCCAATTCCAAGTGGGCAAAGAAAAAGCACCTCGCCTCGCCGGACGTCATTGTGGACGAAAAAGCGCGCGAAATTCGCATGTATTTTCATTGCCCTCCCTACATCGCGGGAACTGAGGAAGAAACCGGCAATATCAAGGAGTTCTCCTATGTGGCGAGATCAAAGAATGGCCTAGATTTCAAGGCCCAGACGGAAGCGCTGGGCAACTGGTTTTTTCGTGTGTTTCACTGGGCCGGGTCCTATTACGCTCTAGCCATGCCGGGAGTTTTCTACCGCTCGGCCGACGGGCTAAGCGGCTTTGAAAAAGGTCCTACGCTGTTTTCCAAAAATATGCGCCATTCCGCGGTAAAGGTGCAAGGCGATACCCTACAGGTGTTTTATTCACTCGTCGGCGACAACCCCGAGCGCATCCTGTTGTCAACTATTGCACTCAGTGCGCAATGGCAGAACTGGCGCGAAACTCCCGCGCGAGTAATCCTCGAACCAGAGCGTGAATGGGAAGGCGCAACCTTGCCTCTCAAACCTTCGGAACGCGGACCGGCGCGAGAACCGGTTCGCCAGTTGCGCGATCCGGCGATTTTTGTCGATCAGGGCAGAACTTTCCTCCTGTACTCCGTCGCTGGCGAACAGGGTATTGGTATCGCAGAGATACACACCGACAATGAAAAAAACAAAGGCGGCGCTAGCGCAGCAAGCCAATCACTCCCTGCACCAGATAGACAGCGCCAACCCCCAGGATGAGCCGCCGCGCCCAATAGTGAAAGCTATGATCGCTAAAGCGATGCAATACTGGTTTGGCTAACAAGGTGCCGCAAACCGCCAGCACAGCCGTCATGACAATGATCCACAAGGGCAGATCGAACGTACTCGACACGCCGCCAGGTTCTTTCACTGCCACCACAACAAAGGCAAAATAACCATACTTGGCGATGTTGCCGAAAGTTTGCAGCGCGGCTTTGGTGGCAATGACTATGCGCCTGTCGAGTTCCTTGCCCTGGAAGAACATGTCGAGCGTCGACCCCGGCACCCCGGCTAACAGCAGCAATATCATGACCAACATACCGGCGGCAAGCGGCGCACCCTTGCGCCGGATATCCGGCGTGTATTCCTTCGGAACAAGCAGCGCGACAAACGGCAGGATGCCCAGACACAGATAAATCCACGGCTTGGGAAGCGCTATCTGCCACAGCGCCATCAGAGATAAAACGGCAGCGCTCCCCAACAGATACCCGAGCAATGAGCGCCACATGACGAACGAACGCCATACCACTGCACGTTGCCCATTGGCTGTCAATTGCGCAACAGCATGCAGGGTCATTGCGGCGGGCACCGGTAAAACCAACAGTAATATACCGATTAATATCGCCCCGCCAACCATGCCGAATATGCCACTGAGAAACGCCGTCCCCAGTGTGGCTAGCGCGATTACCGCGATATTCCAATCTGGCATAAGCTTTCGTCTTTCTAGCCGTCGTTCTCGATTGCAAGATGGTCAACTGGCGTTAGCGTGAAATCAATGAGAGCTAAAGCATGCTGGCCCGGCCATGCCACGACGCGCGTAAGCCGACAACGGCGCTTCATTCAAGCAGGCTGCGCGTCAAGATTGCGCAGCATCTGCGCGATAGCCGATACGTTGGGCTCGGCAAGCAAGGTATAGTGGTTCCCCGGAAGCTCGTGGATATCAACCCGTTCAGAAGTGAGGTCTTTCCAGCCGTAGTCTGGATGGCGCACCGGGCAGGGGAAATCATCGAACGCCTGTTTTTGCGTACGCAGCAATGTAATACGCTTGGAGTAGGGTCTAGGCGAGTAGCGTGCTCCAGCCCTTACATTGTGCTTAAAGGTATTGAGCAGTGGACGCACCCGTTGCACTGACAGCTCCGCAGGCAAGACGTTTGCCGATTGCAGCCGCTCAAGGCAAACATTGAGTTGCTCGTCGGGGTTGAGGTGCCCAAAATCTTCGTGAGAAATACGCAGTCCATCAACTCGCCAGCCGCCCAGGTCGCGCACAAACGCGGCGAGCAACTCAAGATCGTCATGAGCGGGCGCAGCACGTAATGTAGGCGGCCAGCTATCGATGAGTGCGAGCGATGCAATATCCTCGCCTTGCAGGTGCAACTGCTGCGCCATTTCAAAAGCCACCAGTCCGCCGAACGACCAGCCACCGAGACGGTAGGGGCCGCGCGGTTGTATCGCTCTTAGCGCTGTCACGTATTCAGACGCCATGTGTTCGAGCGCAACCGGCTCTTCGCGCTCGAAGTCGCTCTGCAATCCGTAGAACGGCTGCTCAGGGCCAAGCAGGCGCGACAGATCCGAATAGCACAAGACATTCCCCCCGGATGGGTGCACGCACACGAACGGCACTTTCGAGCCGCTCGCCTGGAGCACAACCAGCGGCGACGCGGGCTTTTGTGTTTGAGTTTGGCGTATTTGGGCTGCCAGATGCTCGACTGTTCCCCCATCGAAAAGACTGCTGAGCGGCAAGTTCTTGGCGTAGATATCCTCGATGCGCGCCAGCATGCGCAGACCTAGCAGTGAATGTCCGCCGAGCTCGAAGAAGTTGTCCGAAATCCCCACGTTCTGCACACCAAGTATCTCCTGCCAGATGGCGGCTAACTGCCTCTCCATGTCATCGCGCGGCGCAACAAAAGCCTTTTCCGGTCCAATGACCGCATCGGGAGCAGGCAAGCGATTGCGCTCGACTTTTCCGTTCGAGGAAAGCGGCAGTGCATCGAGCGTGACGAAGGACGCCGGCACCATGTAGTCACGCAGATAACCCTGGAGGAAAGTGCGTATTGCGTCAATGGAAAGCGCTGCCCCAGGTTGCGCAACAACATAGGCGACCAGGGTGTTATCTCCGCCGCGCGCGCCAGCGGAGGATCGCGCCAAGGCGCGCGCCACCACGACCGCATCGCGCACATCCGCATGCTGGCGCAGCGCGTATTCGATTTCTCCGCATTCAACGCGGAAGCCGCGAATTTTTACCTGGGTGTCTTCGCGCCCGAGAAACTCGATATTTCCGTCGGGAAGATACCGGCCCCAGTCGCCGGTGCGATACAAAGTCTCGCCCGTCTTCGGGTGTTGGATGAAGGCGGCGCGCGTGCGCTCTGCGTCTTGATAAAAACCTCTGGCAAGACCGCGACCTGCGATGTAAAGCTCGCCGGGAACCCAGGTGGGGCAAGGGTTAAAGTGCTGGTTGAATACATGAAAGCGCTGGTTACCCAGAGGACGCCCGTAGGGAACGCTCTTCCATGCCGGATCGATCTCGATTACGGGGTAGGCAATGGACCAGATCGAGGCTTCCGTGGCGCCGCCCATGCTTATGATCTGCGCTGCTGGCAGCAGCGCACGAATCTGCGCTGGCAGCGTTAGCGGTATCCAGTCGCCACTCATCCAGACCAGTCGCAAGGAATCGGGGCGTTGCCCGCTCTGCATCGCGCGGCACTCGACATACATCGCCATGAATGCTGGTACCGAATTCCAAATTGTGACGCGCTCACGCTTCACTAAATCCGCCCAATGATTGGGATCGCGCAGGCCCGATGCTTGCGGAAAAACAATCGCTCCGCCCGCAGCCAGCATGCCGAAGATGTCGTATACGGATAAATCAAAGCTCAACGCAGACAGCGCGAGTGTCCGGTCATCGGGCCCGACCTCAAAGCGCTGGTTCAGGTCAATGATAGTGTTCGCCGCTGCGCGGTGCTCAATCATGACTCCCTTGGGCCGCCCGGTAGAACCCGAAGTGAAAATGACGTAGGCAAGATCGCTCGCTCGTTGCACGCAGTCGAGCGCTGCGTCGTCTTCGGCTGCAAGGCTGTCATCGGCAATGCAAAGGCGACGCACTCCTACAGGCCACCTTGTGTCTTCATTTAGCCAGGGCTGGGTAAGTAAAAGCTGTCCCGGCGGCAGTAGAAAGGAGAGCCGTTCTTTTGGGTCGCCCGGTTCAACCGGCATGTAAGCAGCGCCAGATTTAAGAATGCCCAAAACCGCCACCACCTGCTCCCAGCCCTTTTCCATTGCAACCGCAACCAGCATGCCCGGCTGGGCGCCGGCGCGACGCAGCCAATGAGCCACCTGGTTCGACAGGCGGTCAAGCGCCTGATACGTGAGAGTTCGATTGGCGCTGATGACGGCAATCTGCTGTGGCCGTTGCGCTGCCTGTGCGATGAACAGGGTATGCAACATTTCCTCGCCAATAGGGACTTCAGTGGCATTCATGAGGTTCTGAAGTTCGAGATGGGCGCGCGGCAGAAGCGTGCGGCCCGTGTCAGGCTCTTGCCAGGCGGCTTCGTCACTGGCGAGACGGCTTACGAGACTGGAGTAGGCCGCGAACATGTCGTCAAGAAGACCTGCTGGAAAAAGCTCTGGCACGCAATCCCAGTTGAGCACCAGCTCGCCCTCCTCCTCGCGCACCTGATGATCCACATACACCTGCGGCGTCTGTACCGCGTGGTAGACCTTGTTCCAGGTAATGGGCGAAGCTTCCTGATTACCCATCTCACTGAAGATTACATTGGCGAACACAATAGGCATGACGGCGCTCGAATCCCAGCCCTGTATCCTTGCGGCGTCGCGGATCACCTGAACACCGCTCACTGAGTTGTGAGCCAGATCGCGCACCAGTTGTTCTTGCAGGCGTTGCGCGCGCACTTCGAACGTGCCAGGCAGTGTTGCATCCACTTCGACCAGCACGGTACTGCTGAATGGCCCGACTATATCCTTCACCTCGGGGTGGAGGCGCGCGCGGTTTCCCACCAGAAAATTGAGCGTGAACTTGGCGCGCTTGCTCCACACTGCGAGAACCTCAGCATAGGCGGCGCAAAGTACCGACGACGGCGTCAGCCCGGCCTTGAAAGCCCGTGCTTTGAGTCGCTGCCAGGGTTGCGCTTCCAGCCGCGCGGTCCAGCGCTTGAAGCAAACCGAAGCCAAAGCGCTAGGGCTTGCGGCCAGCGGAAGTTCCGGAGCAGGGGGAAGCGTGGCGAGTCGGCTATGCCAGTAATCCATGTCGCGTTTCGAGCGTTCTGAATCGCTCGCCGCAAGCAACGCCAACTGATAATCACGGAAAGACAGTTCGAACGGAGGGAGGACAATATGCGGATCGGCGTAGAAGCGATAGAAATCATCCAGCATCAACTTCAAACTCAGACCATCGTGAATGATGAGATTGGTGCTCAGATGAATTCGGGCAACGCCTTGTTCCAAAAGGCTGGCGCGCAATTCGAACAGCGGCCAGCGATGCGATGGGGCGCCTTCGTGCGTCATGCGCGGACGAATTGCTCCGAGCCGCGCTGCTGTCATCGCGGGGGGCTGGCCCCTCAGGTCCTCGACCTCGATGCGGTAGTCAGGAACGCTGGCGAGAATCTGCTGTTGCCCACTGGGGAGGACGATGGCGCGCAACATGTCATGGCGTCGAACGACGCGCTGCCATGCCTGCTGTAGACGCGCCATATCGCAATCGGCGATTTCGTACTCTACAAAGCGATGGGCGGCCATCTTGCCCAGTTCCAACCCGCTATGTTCGCCTACCCAATAGGCTTGCTGTAGATCGGTTAAAGGGAAAGGGGAATAGCGTTCACTCGGGTTGGGCGTTATGCTGACACGCGGCTGACGTTTGGGCGCGGCCATGTTATCCGAGCTCCGGTTCGGTCAACAGAATTTGCGCTTCTATGAGGTAGTTCACGATCTTCGACGACATAGTCTTGCGATGGGCGCGGCAGGCTGCGTTCTCAAAGGCTAGTTCGCGGGTATCGAAAATATCGCCCGGCACGCCCGCATCACGATAAGCGCGTGCGCTGTAAAATTCCCACCAGCTTGCTACAAGGAAGTCTTGCAGCAGCTTACGTACGCTTTCCAAGGTTTCAGGCGACCACGATGGCGCGTAGTGATCAAATAACTCCTTGACCATTTTGCGTCCAAAAGTTAGATGCCGCGCTTCATCCTGATGGTGACGCTGATTGATCTCGCATACTATGGGCGCAACGCGCGTATCGCGCGCCACCGCCACGTTGTAGGCGTCTCCCAGTTCCTCGAACGTGAGCAGCTTGACGAAGAACAAGAAGTCTTCCTCGCCTGGGGCATATTCACGTGTCATTCCCATGCTCGGGTAGATAGAAGGATAGACTTTGCCCGCGTATTTGAGGCAGAACGCGCCAAAAAAAGCCATGTGGTTGTTTTCCTCATTGAGGAAATGATGCAGGTAAGGGCTGACGTCCGTCAGCTCTTTTTTATACAATCGTCTGGCCAGACCTTCGACCTGAACTTGTTCGCCACGCAGCGTGAAACTGAAGAAGTTGATGGTTTCGTAGAAGCTCAGCAGCATGCGCTCGGCTTCCGTCATGCCGTCGAATACCGAAGTTCCATATAAGGAAATCAACTCCGGGGGCATGAACCATTGGTTCATTTCCAACCGCTCCGGAAACTTGTCGATAAGATCTGCGTACGGATTGACTGCGTGACTACGTGACCCCTTACATAATAGCGTCGCTATTTTGGCTGTTGCCTGCATGTTCTTCCCCTGATTTATTTGTCTTAAAAGGCTTTTCTAGCTGCGCCTTTTTTCAATAACATATCACAAGTATCTTCTGTAGCCTAGCCATTTCCCAATTTTATCGTCCGGGAGTTTACCCGATTTCCTTGGCATTAGAAGCCGGATATCCACAGAGGGCGCAATTCAAACTGATGTGATAACGAATTTAACGAACCTCAGAACAAGTGTCGTCCCCACGAAAACGGGGAACCATTTAATTTGACTTTTGCGGTTGCATTTCCTATCCTCTATTCTTAACGCGAAATAGCTGTCATAAAAAAGTTGCGAGGCCCGGTTGGATTCTGTCGCTCATCCCGCCGGGTTGCAGTTATCAGAGCGATCCGTCATTGAAACCAATTAGGAGTAGGGAATGAAAATGCAAATGAAGATGTGGGTAGCGGGCGTATGCAGCAGCGTGCTGATGGGAGCAATGCTCCCCGCGATTGCGGAGGATGCTCCGCTTTCGTATAAGGCCTCGCCCGCAGTGTACAAGGTAATCGCCGAGGACGAGCATTTGCGGTTGGGGATCGCAACCTGGCAGCCAGGCCAGAAGGACGAATTTCATTCGCACCCCGATACCGCGTTCTACACCCTCAAGCCTTGCCATGCACGCGTCACCACACCCGATGGCAAGACATTTGAAGTCAACTGGAAGCCCGGTGAAGGACGCATCAACGGCCCGGTACAGGCTCATACGTTTGAAAACCTCCTCAAGACAGAGTGTCAGCAGTTATTTGTGGAGCTCAAGAAATAGACAGTTGTTTTAAGAATGTAGCTGCCGGGGTTATTTCGAGCGCTGCATCAGCTCAGTTTTTCCTATTGGTAATTCTTGGCATGGCCCCGGTAACGGGGCCATTTTTTTAGTGGCCGCGCCTATCACGAACATCCTGCGGCGTGGAATCAGAGTCAAGCAGAAGAGCGCGCAATGGCATGCTGATACCTGATGAACGATTGTCTCGGTTTCAGGCAACCGCCGCGCCAGAATCGTTTTTTGCTGAACGCCCCATAAGCTCGGCCGCCTCCAACCCGGAGACGCCGGAGCAGCACGCCTGGTTTTCATTTCAAGTTCTTTGTGCTCCAGAACGAGACATACAGGCGGATGCCTGTATGCCTCCGTTCGGTTATTCGCTGACGGGTACGCGAATCACTACGCCGCCTATCACGTCACCCAGCTTGAAATCATTTTTCGGGGTGTCCTTGTGGTCGTTGTGGCAGGTCACGCAGGCCGGTGCGATGGCCACGTCGGCATACACTGCAGTAAAGTATTTCTTACCGCCCAATGTTTCCTCGGTATAGAAGTTCTTGCCCTTATTGACTGCGATGAACTCGAGACCCTTTTTTTCTGCGTCCGTTTTGGGAGCATTCTGCTTGTTGATAGGCCAGGTCGACAAGAGCGAATAACTGAACGTGGCGCCCTTATCGCGCGCCATCTCGGCCCCGGCACGGAACATCTGAGCTGGCAATACCAACGCCTTGTCTTCCTTCCAGTGCTCGCTGGCCTTGATCACCTTCTCATCATTCTGTAGACGATTGACGATCAGTCGCGTGTACACAGTGCGGTCGGTTTCCAGCACCAGGTGCAGGGAATCGGTCAACTGTTGCGACGAGAAGCCGCCTGCCGACTTTCCTCCGCAGGCGGTCAGGGCCGCCAGCCCGATGATGGGTAACAACGCGCGGAACAGGGGTTTGAGGTTTTGCATGGCACTCTCCTTTCAGGGTTTGGGTTTACGGGGTTGTTTAAGACGTGTGGCGGCCAGGTCGAGGCTCTCGATGTGAGCTGTCGGCTGACCGGTGAAATTGCGCTGGACGAGAAGCGGGTCGGCCAGGGCATCAATGCTGAATCCAAGTCCGTGGCAGTTCATGCACACGCCGCGGATCATTTTTTCGTTCGGACGCAGGTTGGCGTTCTGGTTGTGCTGGACGCGGATCCCCTTGAGATCACCGTCACGGTGGATCTCGCGCGGCAGGTGACAGGTGGCGCAGCTGACGCCGCGGCCAGGCGCGGCGCGCCCCGCCACCTCTGCCTGCCACAGTCGCGCGTGCGCAGAACCGGGGAAGGCCTGGCTGTGCTGGTCATCGTGACATTCGAGGCAGGCATTGACGGCGGCGTGCTGCGTATCCACGCGATGCGCGTCGTGGCAACTGGTGCAACCGAGCTCGCGACCATGGGCCTTTTCCTTCATCGGCTGGCGCGCCCATTCAGGCCGCATCGGCGACAGCTTCTGCGCGAGCCGCATGCCGTGACGACCGGCCTCGAAACCCTTCTTCTCGCGCGCATGACAGGTGCTGCACGCGGTCGTACCGGGACGATCCTGCCAAGCGGCACGACCGCCATTGGTCTGCAGTGGCGCATGGCAATCCTGGCAATTCACATGGTTGCGTGCATGGGCGCTCGCGGTCCAGTCATCGAGATGCTTGTCGGCGGTCGGAGCTGGCGCATCTGCATCTTCCCGCGCAAGCGGCTGGCGTGACGCGTCCGGGAATGCTGCCTTGATCCAGGGTTGCAAGTCACGACGCGCTACCACAGGTTTGTCCGCAATAACAGGCTCCTTCAGGTGCTTGACCAGGAAATCCTCATAGAGCGCAGTGTTGTCGTGGTAGTTGTGGCAACCGGCCGAGGCGCAACTGTCGAACTTGTAGCCCTTGTGTGACGGACGCTCCTTGGCCACTTCGGCATGGCAGTGAAAGCAGTAGTCATCCGGTTGCGTGACACCCATAGCTCGGGTGCGCTCCGGCTGGTGCTCGACATGGCAGGTGACACACAAGCGCGCATCCAGCACCGTCAGGCGATCGGCGTTGCGCGGGTCTTCGAATTTCTTGCGCGGATGCGAATCATTGGCCTCGGCCAGTTCCTCACCGTGACACTGGTTGCAGGCCTCCTGCTTCACGCCGGCAAACGGCGTGTGGCAGGCGTCGCAGGCCAGTTCAATCTGATAGTGGCCGTGCGTAGTCGCGTTGGGCAGGAACAGACGGCGGTCATCGCCCCACAACCGCCAGCTTAAATATACGACGAGCATCAGCATGACAACACCCGCCACACGCCACCAGCGTTTTTGATTTGTCCCGGCCATGACATCAGAAGTAATACACCGAAAGAATGTGGAAACCGAGCAGCACGGGCAGTGGCCACGTTAGCACGATGTGCGCGAAGGTCGTGAATTTCTTCCACTGGCGCGTACGCCATGTTGGATGGCGCTCGGCGGCGACAGTGGCGCCGGCCAGCGAACCCAGCGTGGTGAGAAGTAAAAAACTGATCAGCAGCAGAAAATTGAAATTGTTCCCCAGTCGCAGACCAGTGTGCAGCATCAGCACGCCCAGCATGCCAAGGCCCAGGACGACGTGCGCTACACGCCAGCCGCCAAAGCTGCCAAACACAAATCGCGGCCAGCGCTTGCGCAACGACAGCAGCAGTGCCGTGAATCCCAGCATGAGCAGAACGTAGCCGCTCAGTTGTTTCCAGAAACCGTCGGTCCAGAGCCGTTGTGGCCACAATCCTTCCTGGGCAGAGGCCATCTCCCTGAGCCCGCCGGATAGATAGAAGCCAGCGACCGCGAGCAGACTGAACAGCGATGCCCAGAGCAGGGTGCGACGACCCTGCACCTGCGTCGGTTGCACCTGGGCGCCCACCAGTTCCGCCAGCAACAGTCGACAGGAACCGCAAACGCGTCCCGCCCCAGTGTTCTCGACCAGGCACTCCACGCTCATGCAACCTTGCACTACGGCCTCGGTCAGGCAGCCACGGGAGATGGCGGCGCAGTTGCATACGATTGCTGTCGCCGGCCAGTACGCAATGCCATCCTGTCCCGCCTCACTCCACAGTTGGCCGGACCGGCGGAAGCGCCATTGCACCAGGGGACTGATGCGGCGCTGAAGCACAACCGCCTCCTGCACGGCAACCGCCTCGGGCCAGTCGCCCACGCCAATGGCGCCGACCAGGCGGCCATTACGCAGAATGATTTTCCGGTACAGGTTCGAATTGGCAGCAGTCCAGGTGCGAGCCCGCTGGTAAACCGGATTTTCTTCATCACCGGTCTCACCGATACTGAAAACTGGCAGACCCACCACCTTAAGATGCGTGGCGGTGATTAAACCTTGATAACGCGCGTGGCCGGCAGTCAGGTGATGTGCGGCCACTGCAGCCTGTTTCAGCCCGGGGGCCACCAGCCCGATCACCTGACCACGGTGTTCTGCGCATTCGCCAATCGCCAGGATGTCCGGATCGGAGGTGGTCATGTGGTCATCGACGCGGATACCGCGTCCGACGCTGAGTTTTGCATCCAATGCAAGTTGTGTATTCGGGGTGATGCCAGTGGCCAGCACCAGCGTGTCGCATTTGAGAATTTCGCCCGATTGCAGGCGCAGGGATTGTAGCGACTCGCCACCGAGCACTTCGCGGATGCAGTTGTTCAGCACGACGACCACGCCCAGTGCTTCGACATGGCGCTTGAGCTGCTCCGAAGCCGCTGCATCAAGCTGACGGTTCATCAGCCGCGGAGCATGCTGGTTCAGGACCACCGACGTGGAGTAGCGCGTGAGCGCACGCGCCGCTTCTATGCCCAGCAGACCGCCACCCATCACGACGGTATGGCGGCTACGCACGCGGCGCGCCATGAGCTGCTGCACATCACTCAGGTTACGGAACGAAAAAACACCGTCCCGTTCGATCCCGGGAATGGCAGGGATGTGCGGGCGCGAGCCGGTGGCCAGGATCAGCTTCGAATAGACTTGCTCGCGACCATGCTCATCGCGCACCAGATGCCGTGCACGATCAATGGCCACCACGGCGCAGTGATGACGCTGCACCACGCGATGCCTTGGCGGCAGCGGCAGCCGGTTGTCGATCGCGCTCAAGCCGATTTCACCCATCAGCAGCGCAGAGAGCTGAACACGCTGATACGGTTCCCAGGGTTCGTCGCCGTACAGCACAATTGGTCGCGTCGGCTCACGCTTGAGCAGCTCCTCCGCGACGCGAATCCCGGTCGGTCCGGCGCCGACAATGACAACCGTTGCCGAGAAACTCATTTTATGCTGCCACCGGCTTCGAGAACTGCTTCCAGCATTCCTGATCGAGCGCCATGTCGGCGAGGCTTGTATGGCCCCGTTTCAGGTTGCACCATTCGATGTACTCGGCGATGTTGGAATTAGCCTCAGCAACACTGTCGTAAGCGCGCAGATACCCCCGTTCGTACTTCACCGCGCGCAATTCCCGTATGAGGTCAGGCTTATGGGTGATCGTAGTCGCGTAGCGTGATGGGAGAAATATCGCAATACTAGATTGGCAAGGTTATGTTTTATTAGGAGTTTACACAATTAAATCCCCTCTTAATCCCTATTTTGTTACTCTTTTTTTCATGATAACATGTGTTAACTAATTTCGGGAAACCTAACCCATGATCGATAGAACGAATGATGAGAAACGCCAAGTCCCGCTGGAATGGAACGATACGCGGCGCGACTACCGCCTCGACCGTTGCTTGCATGAGCTCATAGAAGAGCAAGTTAAGGCCACTCCAGAGCGCATTGCTGTATCGTTTGAGGGCGCGCATCTTACTTACAGTGATTTAAACAGCCGCGCTAACGTCCTTGCTCACCGCTTAAGAAAGCTCGGCGTCGGCGCCGATATACTGGTTGGCGTATACGCAGAGCGCTCACTAGAGTTGGTAGTAGGCCTCCTTGGCATCCTTAAGGCGGGCGGTTGTTACCTTCCTCTCGATCCCGACTACCCAAAAGAGCGCATTGCCGTAATGCTTGGCGACGCGCGACCGCCGGTGCTGCTCACACAAGCGCGCATAGAGAGTGGATTGCCGCATTATTCCGGACTGATCGTGCATCTTGATGGCGAGGCAACCTCGATTGCAGCGCAAGAAAATACGCTCAACCCCGATAGAGTCGCCACAGTCGATCACCTGGCGTACACAATCTATACATCTGGTTCAACCGGCAAGCCCAATGGCGCGATGAATATTCACAAGGCAATTTGCAACCGCCTGCTGTGGATGCAAGAAACCTATCAGTTAACTGAAACGGACCGGGTATTACAGAAAACGCCGCACAGCTTTGATGTATCGGTATGGGAGTTTTTCTGGCCTTTGCTCACTGGCGCGCGTCTCGTTATGGCGCGTCCGGGAGGTCATCGCGACCGCGGTTATTTGATAGATGTCATCAATCGTGAGCAAATTACGACAATCCATTTTGTCCCATCAATGCTTGCACTTTTTCTCGAGGCGCCAGAGACCTCCACCTGCACATCACTAAAGCGCGTAATTTGCAGCGGCGAGGCGCTTTCGTACGAAGTTCAAGAGCGCTTTTTTGCACAATTCAAGTCTGCGGAACTACACAATCTTTATGGTCCGACAGAAGCGGCGGTCGATGTCACCTACTGGGCGTGTCGGCGCGGCGAGAAGCGCAAGACCGTGCCGATAGGTCGTCCAATCGCCAACATACAAATGTACATTCTTGATCCACAGCGCTCGCCAGTTCCTATCGGTGAACTTGGTGAGATTTATATCGGCGGAATCGGCCTGGCGCGCGGCTATTTGAACCGGCCAGAGCTGACTGCTGAAAGATTTGTATCGAGCCCTTTTGATGCAAAATCAGGCGCGCGCTTGTACCGCACGGGTGATCTGGGCCGCTATCTCCCCGATGGTGAAATCGAGTACCTTGGGCGTATTGACCATCAGGTGAAGATTCGCGGCAACCGGATTGAGCTGGGCGAAGTGGAATCGGTTCTCTATGAGCATCCTGCGGTGGCGACCGCAGTGGCTTTGGCGCGCGAAGACACACCCGGTGATAAGCGGCTTGTCGCTTATGTGGTATTGCGTTCTGATAACCCGGTCGCGACAAGCGATTTGCGCGATCTTCTTAAGGAACGCTTGCCAGATTACATGGTTCCTGCGGCGTTCGTTGTACTTGACGCAGTGCCCCTCTCGTTGAACGGTAAGGTTGACCGCGCTGCACTGCCGCCGCCCCCTCTGGAACGTGAGTTCGATGACGACTTCCAAGCACCGCGAACGCCTTTGGAGGCTGAGCTGGCGCGCATCTGGGCAAAGCTGCTCAAAATTGATCGCGTCGGCATCCATGACGACTTCATCGATTCTGGCGGCAACTCAATCACAGTGACGCAACTCGCGTCGCGAGCGGCCGAGATGTTTGATGTGGACCTCTCATTAGGAGGTGTGTTCAACACCCCCACCATTGCCGGACTGGCGGAGCACATAGAAAAGCTACAGCAGCGCTAAGCGTGTGCTTAGCTTGGCCAGACGCTCAATAGTAGTCTGTAATCCCGGCATTACAGCATCTATGGCTGCACGGTTTTTCTGCACCTTGTCGCGAGACGGTGGGCTGAGCACCCGGCTCGAAAGAGACAACTGCCCTGATAGCACTTGAGCTAGTCCGGCGTCGAACGGAACATTGGCGAAGGCGCACAACCTGCGTACTTGCGCTTGCGGGTCGGTGAGCAAGTCAGTGTAGCTTAGCGTGCACCAGCGCTGTTGTGGCAGGGCTTCAAGGCCATCCATGATTGCTTCGTTGGTCGCCCTCCACTGGAAGGCGGCGATTTCAGCAGTGGGCTTGCCTGCGAGTTCGCGCCATCCAGGAGGTAGCGCCATACACCAGCGGAATCCTTTCGGCCCATTCCAGCCAGGCAGATTGATACTGCGATGGAAGTTCTTATCTTCCCATAGCTCCATCATGCTACTGATGCCTTCGACGGGATCGCGCAACAGAAAGACGAACAGGGCATCGGGAAAAAGCGCATTCAGAAAGGGTATACGGAAGGCGTTGCGCGGCGTCTTCTCCAAAAATCTCACGCGTTTCTGAGGTGCTTCGACGTACCTCTTTCCGTCGCGATCACGCATGTGAACCAGGAACGCGGCACGCAAAGCGGCAACGGTTTCCGGATCGGCATCGTTTGCATTCAAACAATGCGAGCCAAATCCTCTAGCATCTGGCCGAAGCGCAGCTGGCGCCTCAATGATGTGATGACTTTCATCGCGAATGGACCACAACGCCGAAGCATTGGTCAGCAGCTCATAAAGCAGAGTGCTTCCTGCACGCGGCGCGGAAAGTATAATGATAGGTGACTGGAAAACGCTCTCGTCAATCTCGAACTGACGCACCACGCCACTGGCTAGAGCCGATGAAATAAGCCGCGTTCTGGAATCGCGAGCGATGAAGGCCGAAACGGAATCCGCATCCGGGAACGTGTAGGTCCAGACATATTCGCCCGCGCTGCGCTCAAAGGAACTGCGTTCGCGTGCGTCGCTACGCACCCAATCTTTAGTGAAGGTTCTGAAACAAATGCCTTGTTGGTTAAAATGCTTATCGTGCACATGCTCGGTGAAAACCTCAATGAGGTCACCGGGCGACGATAAGGACTGCGAACGAAGCTCAAGAATTTTCATCATTATCAGCCTTCCATAGTGAAGCAGCCTTCTCAAGAAAACGCCGGTAGAATGTTACATTAACGTTACGAAATATTTGCGCCTTAAATCTTTCTAAAATAATATTCCACGTCCTCTTAACGGAAATCCACATGACTGAGCAACGCAAAAGTTCTAATACCGTCTGGCACAATGCTACTGTTACGCGCGAACGCCGCGAAGCCCAGAACGGGCATCGCGGCGTCATTCTCTGGTTTACCGGCCTATCAGGTTCGGGAAAATCGACTTTGGCGCATACGGTGGAAGAGTTGCTGCACCACGCCGGTTGCAAGGCTTTCGTACTGGACGGTGATAACGTCCGCCACGGATTGTGTTCGGATTTGGGGTTTACCGAGCAGGATCGCATCGAAAATATTCGCCGTATCGGCGAGACAGCCAAAATCTTTATTGAGGCCGGTGTGATTGCGCTCACAGCTTTCATTTCACCGTTTCTATCTGACCGCAAGCGCGTGCGCTCTATGGTGCCACATGGAGATTTTCTCGAGATTTACTGTAAGTGTCCTCTGGAAGTGTGTGAGCAGCGTGACGTGAAAGGGCTCTACCGCCGTGCTCGTGCCGGCGAAATCCCACATTTCACCGGCATTTCGTCGCCCTACGAACCGCCCCTCGATCCAGAACTGGTTGTAAAAAGCGATGGCAGCATCGCACTTGCGGAGGCAGCGCAACAGGTCATTACACTGCTACGCGAGCGCGGTGTCCTAAGCGCCGCTTGATGGAATGTCTAGACAATCACATTGCCACTTTCCTGCTTCAAAAATGTACCTTTACCAGTACACAGACTGGCTTGTAAGCCAGTCTGTGTAAGAGTCTACGTTGGTATAACAATCACTTCTCTTTCTCATTGGTCGCCAGAGCTTGGCGCGACAAGCTTGCGGGTCTACTGAATTTATCCGCAGGATCGCTGCCTGCGGCAATTTCATCACCATCCAGCACACCATCTTCGTCACGGTCCAATGCGATGCGCGTGCCTGAACCAGGCGGTACACAGGTATAGGTGATTTCGCCATTAGCCTGTTTCGCCATCGCACGCAGTTCCGCATCGCTGAGCGGTGAAGCTGCGGCAGTATTGGCTTTAAACTTTCCCCCTCTCATATATAGGTAGCCCTTGTATTGGCCTTGATGTGCAACCAGGTCGCAATGATCTGCTTCGGCGCGCTGAATAAAAAGATCAATACGCTTCCCCACAACCTGCGCATTGGTCGCAGTTAAAGTAATTTGCTGACCGACTATTGGAAATAGGTTGGTATCAAAAGCCAGCAGAAATTGCTCAGTTTGGCGGCGCTGGGCATCACCGGTTGCGCGATCCCTGGCATAGCCGTGAGGCTGGCCAGCATCATGCGGCCCCCTGGCGCCTGGGGCTCGGAACACCCGTTCAGGACCGCTTTGCCGCAAGAATACGGTATCGATAGTTCCATCATGGATAAAGCCGAAGCCACGTATTTGATCTCCCATATAAGCATTTTCTTTTCCTTCTACAGCAGGCAGTAAATGCCGCGCATTGGGCGTGCCAAACATACCGATTTTTTGGTACAAATTGCGCAGATGCGGAATTTTCAGCGCCTGCGTGGATATGTTCGTTAAGGTATAAAAACCATTGGTGCCGAAAAACCCCGGTTTGGCCACGCCATATTCAGCGTTGGCGTTTCTATCGAGAACATGGCATTCTGAGCACCCGAAACGAATGCCGTTATTTGCTCCGCCACTAAAGAAATTAAAGCCAGCTTGCTGATCAGGTGTGAGCGAGTTATCGAGGTTACGTATCGGATTGGGGGGATAGGTAATTTGCAGGACAAACTTTGTAAATGCGTCCATTTCCGCATCAGACAACATTTGATCTCGGCCTAGCAATCCCACATAAGCGACGTTAAAGGCTTTGAATGCAACCTCTTCATTGAATTGGCCGCCATCCGGCTGAAAATTTTTCTTTGGGTCGGGGTCGGCGCCGTTACGGTCGCCGCGCCAGTGCATAGGACCATGGTTCGCCATCCCGCGCATGCTTTGCGTAGTCATAGGCCCCTTCAATGCCGCAAATTGATGTTTGATTTTTCCCACTACACCAAGTTGCTCTGCCGTATTTCTGAAAAAACCATACATTGGAGCAGTGTCATTGTCGGGATTACCCAGGTCCCATGCCAGTTGGTCCATATCGCCAAATATATGGCAACTCGCACAGGAGGAATCTCCATGACTGGAAGTAAGCGCCGCATCGTACAAGAAACGGCGGCCCTCGAGTATGCTCGGGGGCTCCGGGTTATGCATGGCAGTATGAGAAATTTCAGAATTGGAGCGCGTATCGATAATCGATACTGAGTTGTTAAAACGGGTCAACACATACAGGCGGTTGCGCGACTCATCTAACGCTAAGCCGCTCGGACCACCTCCAGCCACGTTGATAAGATTTTTTTCGGATGGCGTAAATTTATCGTTTTCGAGTTCCTGCGTATCGTAAACGCCCACCTTGCTGGAACCATACGCGGTGACATATAAAGTCTTGCCATTGCCGGTAATAGCCATCTCCAATGGAGATGACAGACTCAACTGGTTTTCTTTATTGGGAACCGGCGCACAGCATTTTTTGTAGTCGATATGCTTATTGAGGTGGCGATGACTTACGCCACCTGCGTCAAGTATTGAAATACGGTTTTCGATAAATTGGCCTTTTACCGTGTGCCCAGCAAACTTTCCATGACCTTCAAACCGATTTTGATTTTTGGAATCGAGGTTGGTGACATAAACCTTATTGTTAACTGGGTTAACAATCATGTTGAATAGTACCGAGCCTACGTTGCTGAAATAGGCTCCATTCACCAGCGCAGGCGGATTGGCTGTCGCATCGATTTGAAACACATCCTTATCGGGCAAGGAGAATTTGACATACTTGTCGAAAAAACGACCGGTTTCATCTGCCCAGTGCTTGCCGTTCCACTTTACAATCAGGCCAGACGATGGTTGCTTGTCACCGGCATGGTTGGTTTTGGGCTCTGGCGCCCCGCCCTCTTGTTCAACCTTGTCTAACCAAACGGTGGTAGTTTGCGTGCCTGTTTTAAAGCCTGCGGCGTAAACGCTTTTCCCATCAGGCGATACCGCCAGCGCACGAGGCGTATCGGTAAACAGGCTAATAATATTCAGCGGCGTGCCTTGCAGGCTATCATCAAGCTTATCCGCGTCAAATACCCAGACATCGGCACGGCCAATCCCGGGAGTTGTGAGCTTAGGATCATAGGGAACATTTTGGCCGCGATGCGCTGTAGTAACGAACGCACGATTTCTGGATTTGTCGGCAAAAACGATGTCACTCGGTTCGTCACCAACTAGCAGCGTTCTGGTGACACGTTCCTTGCCGAGCTCAAGGCTGACAATACTCACGCTGTCTGATAAATGATTGACAACCCATGCCTCGCTCTCATTGCGCAATGCAACTGCGACAGGCTCCAATCCCACAGGAATGGATTTTTCATGCTGCAGTCCTTGATCTGTAATCCTGAAAACCTCCAAGGTGTTATCCGGCGTATTTACCGCATAAAGCCGATTTCCAGACGGCGCCAGCGCCAAAGGCCTGACTTGCCCGGATTCAAACAAGGTATAGGATTGATGAGTCGCAGAAATTGCTTGATGCGTAACAGCGAGCAAGCCCGCGCACATTAAGCCAAAGCGCAATGCTTGTTTGATCATGTTAAAAGTTATCCCCTTCATAACACTCCTCCTGATTGCAGCGTGTGAAAAAAAACTTCTAAACTACCCTGAACCTTTTGGCCGATGCAACGCATCACCACGTTTAACTATGCTGTGCGTTAATAGCCAGCTAAACCGGCCTGATCCAATGCTACCCATGCACTATGAACCCGCAGCTCAGCCCCATACCCACGCCGCGCCGCGATCGCCAAGTGGTGGCGCGCCGTAGGACGGTAGTGTGCGAACTGCCAGGCTGAAGGCAGCTCAGCGAGTCCGGCATCAAAATCCGCCTCAACTTGCGTTGCATCAACCCGGAAACTAACCTTATCAAGCGGTACGGAAAGCCCCCTGCCTACAGCTTTAAGGAAGGCCTCCTTGAGCGTCCAGTAGGAAAGAAACAGGTCGCACTGGCCAGTAGGCGCTTGCTTGGCGATTTCCTGCCTTTCATGCGGCGCAAAGTAGCGTGCTGCAAGTTGTTGCCCGCCGTCTGGGATGTCTAGCGATTCCACATCAACGCCAACATCACGACCAAGTGTTACACCACACGCAATCAAACCGCTTGTATGAGAAAGGTTGAAGCGCAGCGGTAAAGACGTAAGCCCTGGTGCAATCTCAGGGCGCCCAAAGTCGTTGTAAGTAAACTTCCAGTCGCGATAGTGAACTGAGCAGTAGCGTGATAGCGTATGACGCAGCAAAGCGCCACTCATAGCTTGCTCGCGCTTGCGGCGTGCAAGCGACTCGATTCGAGTGGTGAGAGCGCCACTTGCGGGGGAGGGGCCGGAATGGCAAGTGCGAGCCAGCCACACATGAATCTCGTGCGGGCCAAGTCCGATGGGTTCAGCTTCGCGCATTGAGATACCATCTCTTGGCCAAGTCATTTCCCCTTTGAGAAGCGCTTGCGTCACCCTAACTGGTATCCAAGCCTTGCTGCCGTATCACCGCACATGCTGACGAGCGTTTGCTGGTATTCGCGCGGCCAGTCTGCATAACTGTTAGGAAGCAGCGTTCCATTTGTCTCTGCCTTAATGCGGCGAATTTCGCTCCACATTGAGTCTTCCTTCGAGTTGACCCTGGTATTCAGCGCCCTTGCAAGCTTGTCGCGCGGCGGGACTGGTAATTCAAGAAACTCAAAGATGCGCGCTGCGCTGGCGCCGTCGTCTTTTTTCAGATCCTCCAGACGCACAAGAAGATACTCGTTCCGTGACGCTTGCGAATCCAGAATCAAGCGATGACCTTCAACCCAGAAAGCGCAGTTGCGTTCAAATGCAGAAAGCTCTTCCCAGTCGGATCGGTCAATCCGCGGCAGAATCGACAGCATGCTGTGCATCAGCACGTAAAGCCAAGACCTATTCTGCTGTACACACCAGCGAATAAAGGCATCTTGAGCTTCGGGTACCGAAAAAAGAGTGCCATACAAGTCGTGTTCATTGAACATCGCCCGAACATTGTCTCGAGGGTCGCGTACCAGATGGACGAATTTGCCTTTCGGAAAGGCAAGCTGAAGCGGGCCAAGAATCCAGGTGGAAAGCCAGCTAGAATCGACCTGTATCCCCTCTCTCATATCATAGAACTTTGTCAGGCGCCCAATTTCGGCCGTTGAGCAACGCTGCTCATAATGAGCAAAAGCAGCAGGCACGATTTGGTGGCAGGTCAAAGTCAGCAGATTCTGGTGCAAGCACACCAAAGGACCGGCTGAATTGAGAAGATGGGCAAGGAAAGCCGTGCCCGACCGAGGTTGTCCAATAATGAAATTCACTTTACACTCCCCCTAAAAGCGTTCCGACCATCAGCGCAAGGCCTCTGTATTCGGAGCACCGTGTAGTAATAACGCTCTCCGACCTTCCTTCGGATAGCGCTCCACAGCAGTTACAACTTTATTTTTAGGTATGATATACCAAATTCTTAAAAAGATGAACACGAATATTCTAGGGGGACGAATTTGAGTAAGTTTGAGCCAAATTGCCATGCAACGCTTCTTGACCATGTCGCAGCGGTGGCGCGGAGCGCCGGTGAGCTAGTGATGGCAATGTATGACCGTGAGAGTGTTTCTGTGCAACAAAAGTCTGATTCCTCGCCAGTCACGGAAGCAGACGCCGCCTCAGAAGACTACATCTTGTCAGCGCTTGCCAAACTGACGCCGCTAGTTCCCGTCGTGTCAGAAGAGGCGGCATCCAAGGGATACGTCCCCAAAATAGCAGAGCAGTTCTGGCTTGTCGATCCACTCGATGGAACAAAAGAATTCCTCAATAGGAATGGTGAGTTCACCGTGAATATAGCGCTAGTACAAAATGGCGACCCGGTCTTAGGGGTCGTGTACGCTCCAGCGCTTGAGCAACTGTTCGCTGGGCGGCGAGGCGGGGGCGCATACGTCGAAGAAGGCGGAACTGGGAATACTGTGCGTCGCGCAATTTTCTGCCGCAAGCCGGAGTCCGCAATTGACGTGGTTGCAAGCCGCTCGCATAGTGATAGGAGCGCCATCGAAACATTCCTGGTCGATAAGCAGGTGCGGTCCTTCAAGTTTCTAGGATCGTCGCTGAAACTTTGCATAATCGCAATCGGCGAAGCAGATGTGTATCCTCGTTTGGGCAACACGATGGAATGGGACATCGCCGCAGCTCACGCCGTGCTCTCTGCGGCCGGGGGCTTCGTCCGTACTCTTGATAAAAGTGAACTGCGCTATGGAAAACGTGAGTTCCTTAACCCACACTTCGTTGCAAGCGGCCCACTCTAATTACAATCTCAATGAAAAATCAACTACCGCTTTTACCGCGCTCTGGGTTGCCCAGGCGCGCCAACGAGTCTTGTAGCGCATTTTCCAGATAGGCTCCGTAAAAATCCGGCAGCATTGAGCCTATCAGCGGCGCAGCCAGTTGCTTGCCGTGTTCATCCAGAAACATCACTTGCGGCGTAAACTTGATCGCGTATCTGCGCGCAAATTCGCTGTGCGTGGTGGGAACGCCATCAATACCGAGCAGCGGCATTTGTCCATTGGCTTCAATCTGGCGCAGGATCGGTTTGCGCGGCGATGCGGGAGATTGCTGTAACGGAATGAGATGCGAGCGGCGCACCGCGTCGCAGTGCGGGCAGTTGGGCAGGCTGAACAGGATAACCAGCGGGACGTGCTTTTCGGCCGCAGTGCGCGCATCCTGCTGCAGGTTTGTGGCCAGCGGTATTTCAAGGGCCGGGTCTGCTTGCACGCAGACTGCAAACATTGTCATCGCCGATACTGCGACAACCCGGTAAATACGCATCACCGCCCGCCAGCCAGTGATTCTTTTTCCATCAGCAGATAGGTGCCATAGGCGTTTATGCGATTGCCTTGGGCGAAGGCTGGCAATGCGGCAAAGCGGCTCCAATCGGTTTTGGCATACGCTTCGTCAAAGGGAATAAATTCCGCTACAGCCTTGCCCATTTCCGCGCGCAGATAAGTGAGATAGTCCCGTGTCAGCTTAAAATCCTGCGCGGGATCATTTGATACTTTGCCGTGGCCTGGCACCATCAGTCTGGGTTTAAGCGCCTCTAACCTTGAAAAAGTTTGTAGCCAGCGTTTGCTGTCGGCCTCACCGACAAAGGGAATACGCCCGGTGAAGAGAATGTCGCCGGAAAACACGATCTGATCGCCGTGCACTACGATGACTATATCTTCCGGCGAATGTGCCGGCCCCAGGTGCACTATCTCAAAGCGTGTGCCGCCAAGCGTGAAACTCTCGTCCTTATCCAGCCAGCGGTCGGCGGGAATTAGTTTGGTATTTTCATCAACCCATGGGAATAAGTCGAGGCTACGTTGCTTCAGCCGATTGCCAGCCTCGTCACTTTCCAGGTAGTCCCGGCCTGCACGCTGAGCCCAGATCTCGGCCCCGGCGTCCTTGAAGGCTTGCAAACCGTAGAAATGGTCGGCGTGGTAGTGGGTGACTATGACACGCTTGATCGGCAAGGCAGTGATTTTTTTAATCGCCCGCAAAAACGCATTTCCCAGCGCCGGTGTGCCGAGAGCGTCAATCACGACCACTCCCTCCTTGGTCAGCACAAAACCGGCGTTCGAGTTAAAGCCCTGATTGACGTTTGTCGCTACGCCAGGCTGCCCCAGCACGTAGTAGGCATTGGGGCTCACCTTGATGGGCGTGACCTTGACGCTGATCTCGGGATAGGCCGGAGCGGCGCACCAGGCTGTGCCATATGTTGCGAGAAGAACGGCGCACAGCGCGTATTTCATATGTAGGCTATCAGGAGATACCGGGATTACCGGCTACGCCAACAAGTTTAGGTAAGTTGAGCTTGCGCGGTGTAATAGTTTTTTTGCTGCGTAGATAATCGGCCATGACATCCCATATCGGCTCGCCTGTGGCGCCTTCGGCGACTGGCGCCCAACCGGCAACTATGTATTTTTTGCCTGCATCCATAGGCTTACCCTTGAGCGTCATACCACTGATGCGGCTACCCACCTTGGCAAGCGGATCACAAGTGTATTGCATGCCGCCGACGCGCACCATGTCACCGCCCTGTTGATAATATGGATCGGGATTGAAAAGGTTGTCGCCCACGTCCTCGAGAATCGCCTTGATTGTCTCGCCGCTAAATTCGTTGACGGTAGTGTAGGGATAGGAAATGGCGGTCTGATCCATAAGATGTTCCATCGTGATGGTCTGACCGGGGAGCAAGGAAGTCCCCCAGCGAAATCCGGGGGAGAACGCGATCTCAGCGCCCTTGACTTCCAACAGCGCATCCAGAATGAGCTGATCGAGCGTGCCATTGAAATTGCCGCGGCGATACAACAAGCCCTCTGTGACAGCCAGTTTTTCCGCCAGTTTCGCCTCATAGGGTGCACGATGCTTCATTATTACCTGCTCCATCGCGCTATCGGGCGCAAGGAGGTTGGCGAACACCGGCAACAAACGGTACTGATACTTCTGCACCTTGCCGCCTTTTACATCAAAATCCAGCACGGCGAGGAATTTTCCGTTGCTGCCGGCGTTGGTGACCAGAGTTTGACCGCCGCTATTCTTAATAATTACCGGCGCCGGTACGCCGTCATGGGTATGGCCGCCTACAATGGCGTCAATGCCGGTGACGCGAGTAGCCAGCTTGAGATCGACGTCCATGCCGTTATGCGACAACAGCACCACCACCTGCGCACCCTTGCTGCGCACCTCAGTAACAACCTTCTGCATTTCCGCTTCCTTGATGCCGAAGCTCCAATTGGGAACCAGATAGCGCGGGTTGGCGATGGGGGTATAAGGAAATGCCTGACCAATAATCGCCACCGGCACGCCATTCATTTCCTTGATGACGTAAGGCGAAAACACCGGGTCATTGAAATCAGTGGTATGGATATTTTGTGCGAGGAAATCGACCTTGCCTTTGAAGTCTTTTTCCACCACTTCTTTGACGCGTTTGTCACCGAGCGTGAAATCCCAGTGTCCCGTCATAACATTGACCCCAAGTTGCAGGCAGGCATCGATCATGTCCTGACCATTGGTCCATAACGCGGTGGCCGAGCCTTGCCAGGTGTCGCCACCGTCGAGCAGCAAGGCATTGGGACGTTCGCTGCGTAATTGCTTGACTAAGGTAGCGAGGTGCGCGAATCCACCCACCTTGCCGTAGGTCCTTGCCGCTTTTTCAAAATCGAGATGGGTGAATGCATGGGCTTCTAGTGAGCCTGGCTTAATGCCAAAAAACTTAAGTAGCTTGTCGCCTACCAGATGGGGCGGCTGTCCTTTCGCCTTCGCGAGACCCAGGTTGACATTGGGTTCACGGAAATAAATCGGCATTAACTGGGCATGGCAGTCGGTAAAATGCATCAGGTGCACATTGCCAAAGCGCGGCAGATCGTAAAAGTTCTTGCCATCGCGAGCTAATGCTGATGGATGGTCCAGAGCCAGTCCAGCGGCGCTTGCAGCAGCCAGGACTTGCAAAAACTCACGGCGGTTCATATTCATTGCATCGTGCCTTCCGATTAGCCATTTCCAATATTCATGGCGAAAAAAGAGCCCAGCATGCTGGGCTCAGATTGGTTCAGGATTACTTGTTCACGGGTGATGCGGGATCGAGCAACAGCGCCACCACATCACTGATCTGGGCATCAGTTAAAATCTTGTTATGACGAAAACGTGGCATGGCTGAGCAGGCGTTATAGGCTTGAGAGTTGGCGATTTTACCCCAGGTGTACTTCTGGATCGCCAAGGTACTGCCACGCACTGCACCATAACGGTACAGACTAGGCCCTAACGTGCCAAACGACAGTTCCTGCGGCGCAAGTTGATGGCAACCGTAACAATTCCCGCCAGTTTCCCCTCCTGGGAGGTGGGGATTCTTGCCAGGGACTCCCTTCATATCCATATCAGTGTGACGCAAACCCCAGCCGTTTTGAGCAATTTTCTCTCCCTCCTTCCAATCCCCCATAAGTTTCTCGGGAAGCTTGATAGTCGCAAGCTGCTCTTTTTCGATTCTCGCGGCGACCTCCTTGGGCGGGTTATCGCGGAACTTGCTGCATTGCGCCTGCACATCGTCTTGCACGGAAACGCGAGCGACAAGAGTAGGATTTCCGTGTGAGAAATCTCCTATCAAAACAGCATCTGCATTGATTTCGCCGCTAGAATCAGATTGCGAGGTGGCGCATCCTGCGACCAGCATTCCCCCGAGAATGACGCTTAGTGTTTTCATATTCCCCTCTAACGTTTTAGACCTGGGGTATTGATTACTCCCCCATTGGCATACTTGGCCATGAACACCATCAGCGCAGTTGCGGTATCCGAAGCAAAATTGAGCTCGGGATAACGCATCTGCCAGAAGCAGTCAAACAGCCGATGTTGCATGGTACGCACCGTACCCATGGACACGCGGTAAGCCGGCCAGGTGGTATAGATACTCTGCGCATCCTTGGGATCAGTCAATTTGGGCAAGCTCTGTAGACGGATGCGCTTGCCTGAATCAGCGTGACAATCGGAGCAGGA
>JAYWAM010000284.1:0-10323 GCA_043782425.1 Betaproteobacteria bacterium | reverse complement strand
TTGCCCGCGAAATGGCTGTTATCGCGGGCAAGCCCGCTCCTACAAAAATATCGTTTCTATCAGTTATAAGTCAACCAATTATCAACCATCAGGGAGATTACATGTCCGCCATTCTGGTCACCAATATCGAGATCATTCCGGGCCGCCAGGTGCGCACGCACCTTGGCCTGGTGCAAGGCAGCACGGTGCGCGCCAAGCACGTTGGCAAGGATATTTTGGCTGGGCTAAAGAATATCGTCGGTGGCGAGCTCAAAGCCTATACCGAGTTAATGCAAGAAGCGCGTGAAGAATCCACCCAGCGCATGATTGCACAGGCGCAGTCGATCGGCGCCAACGCTGTGCTTAACGTGCGCTACGCCACCACCGCCGTGACCGCAGGTGCGGCGGAAATACTCGCCTACGGCACCGCCGTGATTCTGGATTAGGCGTATGGAACTGTTTTTCGATTATTTTCAGTTCATTGTTTTTTTGATTCTGCTAGCGACCGGGTTTTTTGTCGGTCGCATACTCGAAGTACGCCACTATGCTTCGATCCGCGCGCGCGAAAAGCAGTATCAGAAAATTTTGACCTTTGCCACGCGCTACCCGCCGAACCTGGTTGCGCCACAGGATTGTGCGCTGGTGTCTGGCGCGGTGGTGATTTCTTCGGACTACTTCAAACAATTTGTGGCGAGCTTACGCAACCTGGTGGGAGGCCGCTTCCGCGCCTACGAAACGCTGTTTGACCGTGCGCGACGCGAGGCGGTGCTGCGCATGAAGGAGCAGGCGGCGCAGCAGGGTTACAAGCTGATCGTCAATGTGAAAATCGAAAGTACTTCGGTTTCCGGTGGTGCGCGCGGCAAGATGCCCGCCTTTGAAATCTTCGCCTACGGCACTGCACTCAAACCCGCCGCGCATGCAGCTTGAGAATCCCACGCCCGATGAATCAGTCAACTACGCCATAGAGCACCCGCTCAAGGAATTTGCCTGGCTGCTTGGCGGCGTGCTTGCCGTGGCGGTTGCCGCAACGGCGTTGGTGAGCTGGTTCGCCGGTGATCTTGCCGCCCTGCTTCCCTATCGCTACGAAAAAGAATTCGCTGATGGTATCGCCGCGCGCCTGACAACTGACGCGCAAAGCGAGGGGGCGCGTAAGGCCGCGAAGGAAATCAGCGAGCTCGCCGCGCAACTCGCGCGCGCGATGCAACTGCCCGACGATTTCCAGATAACAGTGCACCTGAACGAAGGACAGACAGTCAACGCCTATGCGACCCTCGGCGCCAACATCGTCGTATACCGCGGGCTACTAGAAAAAATGCCCGACGAAAACTCCCTGGCGATGGTTCTGGCGCATGAAATGGCGCACGCCAAATTGCGCCATCCGGTAAAAAGCCTCGGACGCGGCGCCGCAGTGGGCATCATCCTTACGGTGGTCAGCGCCAGCATAGGACGCGGCGCGGCAGGTGATTTAACGGCGCTTACCAGCAGCCTTACTTTACTCAAATTCTCGCGCGACCAAGAGCGCGACGCCGACGCGCTAGCGCTACAAGCGCTAGCGCGGCACTATGGTCACATCGGCGGTGCGCATGATGTTTTCCGCCTGCTGCAAGCGGCCAGCAAACGACCCGAGGCCGGGCAGATTGAAATGCTCAGCACCCACCCACTGTCAACAGAGCGCATCGAGCACATCACTCGGCTAGCCGCAGAAAACGGCTGGCCCGCAGACGGTGCACGCAAACCGTTGCCACCAGCGCTAGCTGCCTTGAGCAGTGCCAACAGCGCAGCGCTTCGCTAGGCTTGTGTGAATGTAGGGTGCGCTTGCGCACCATGCAACCATTGGTGCGCAAGCGCACCCTACGCAATTTTGGGTACAACAATTTAACTTGCTAACTTTGTCCGGTCGGCTGCGTTAATGGCCTCAACTACAGCGGACGGCATAGGCGCATCACCATATCGCGGATGATATGCAGCTTCTTGTGAAAAAAGTGATCGGCACCGGGTACTACGATCACCGGCACATCGTGACCGCGCGCCCACGCGAAGGAATCGGCGAGCGGCACGGTTTCGTCGATTTCGCCGTGAATCAATATCGTTTTCTGTGGCGGCTTGCCGCCGGCAATGTTGCCAGTCGGGCTATCCGCCCAGCTTGCGAGGCGTGCAATAGCCGGCGCCACCAGCACCATCTGCTCGCAGGCAATGTGCTCGGTGGCCTTGAGCGCCACTGCGCCGCCAAAGGAAAAGCCCGCCAGCCACAGCGGCAGATCGTTGCCGAATTGCGCGCGCGCGTACTGCGCCACAGTCAGCAAGTCCTCAGTCTCCCCCTTCCCTTCGTCGTGCACGCCGCTGCTTTGGCCGACACCGCGAAAATTGAAGCGATATACCACTGCCCCGATGTCATAGAACGCCCGCGCCAGCGTCGTCACCACTTTGTTGTCCATCGTGCCGCCGAACAGCGGGTGGGGATGGGCAACGATGGCGATGGCGGCTTTGGTCAGAAACGATTCGCTGCCTGGCGCGCTTACAGCTAGCTCAATTTTTCCTGCTGCGCCGTCTATGAGCAGTTGCCGGTTAGGCGTGGGGCGTGTAGCCATCAAATTCTCAAGCGATCTACGATACGGCCATTGATAAGATGTTCGTCGATGATCTCATCCACGTCGCTCTTATCGACATAGGTGTACCAGATTTCCTCGGGGTAGACGACAATCACCGGGCCCTCTTTACAGCGATCCATGCAGCCGGCGTTGTTGATGCGCACTTTACCCGCACCACTCAAGCCCAGCGCTTTGATGCGCTGTTTGGCGTAAGCGCGCACGCCCTCGGCGTCGTGATCGTTGCAACAGGCTTCGCCGTCAGGACGCTGGTTGACGCAGAAAAAAACGTGATGCTTGTAGAAACTCATGTTGGTTCCAAGTAATGGTAAATTATTCGTAACTACTCAGCAGTCAAAAATAGAACGCTGATGACGCTGATAGTTATGATTAAATAAGATTTTCCTTGTTTGATTTTAGAATATTTATCATTACCTGCGTTCATCATATTCATCTGCGTCATCTGCGTTCCATGGTATTTGATGGCTGAGTGGGTACAATTATTCCATGTCTTCTGCCGACCTTCTAACATAACAGAACGCGAGAAAAGCCAGCGCCAGCAGCGGCCAGATCTCTTGCAGATAGTGTGTCAGACTGGCGAAGTTGGAAAGTTGTCCATAGGGCCAGAAAAATACCTGTAGGGTTTCGTTGAACGCGTCGTAGATGCTCGCCATTTTCG
This sequence comes from Betaproteobacteria bacterium, assembly GCA_043782425.1. Classification (GTDB taxonomy): domain Bacteria; phylum Pseudomonadota; class Gammaproteobacteria; order Burkholderiales; family Usitatibacteraceae; genus JAYWAM01. The sequence continues at coordinate 7,080 of JAYWAM010000284.1, read as the reverse complement.
ACATCAATGCACCGGCGAATACCAGCAGCAATGCCAGGAAAATACGCACACGGTGCGTGAATGTGAGCAGCGGCAATGCAACACCCAGCCCGGCGCCCACGCCCAGCACCGACGCCGGCCCCAACCAGTTTTCCAGCAATGGGGCTTTAAGCATCAGTCCTGCCGCAACGAGCTTCAATGATAAGCCCAGCGCCAGCACAATCACCACCGCAAGCATAGCGCGCACGCGCGTTTTCAGTAAAACTGAGACGAATAGCGCGAACCCGCAGGCATTGAGCCCAATGCCAACGATTTGCGGTATCAGGAATAATGGATCATAGGGATTAATTTTCCACGAGGCGGTCAGACGGTTAATCATGTTGCCCGCCTCAAAAAACGGCACGCTGGGATTGATCTGCCCCAGCAGCCAGATCAGAATCAGCACCAGCCCCACATCCACCGTCGCGTCGGCAAGAAAAACGCGCTCGCGCCAGTCTTGCATGGAACAACGCAACTTCACTCCCGCTGAGCTAAGGCACAGCAAAGCGCCGCCCGCAGCCCCGACCGAGTTGGCAAGCCAGTCGAGCAACGATGTCACCCTGGTCGGCAGAAACAACTGCAAAAGTTCCAACACCAGACTGAGTATTGCTCCACACAACACGGCAAAGACAAACGCCCTGGCCTTGGGGCCGCGGCGCGCCCATAGCGCAGCGGCAAGAAACCCCAAGGGCACATAGGAGAAAAAGTTGGCGAAAATATCGAACTCTGCGTAGTAACGCGACCACAGGCCTTGCCATGAGGCGCCGACCGGGTACCGCCATCCGCTAAAGGGATACAGGCTGGCATACACGATAAGCACCACGCACAACGCGAGCACGTTGGCGCCCCACAGCCGCCCGGCGGCGCGCATCATGGGCTGAGATTCGGGCGCGTTGGGCATGCTCACATCTGCTTGAACAGATGCGAGAACGGTCGGCTCACAGTCAACAATTCCTTGCGTCCCTTGACTTTGACCTGGGCCTGGCCGCGGAAGTCGCGCGTGACGGCTTCAATAGCCTTGACATTGACGATGGCCGAGCGGTGGATCTGCCAGAATTTTTCCGGGTCGAGTGCGTCGATCAATTCGCGAATCGGTGTTTTAATTAGCGCCTCAAACTGTGCCGTGGCGACACAGGTATATTTTTCGTCCGATTGAAAATACAGCACCTCCTCAACCGGGATAAGGCGCAAGTTATTGCCGACGCTTGCCTTGATCCAGGCGAGTTTCGCCGCGCCGCCGGGGTTAAGTTTTTGCGCGATCAGTTGCAACATCGCGGCAATGTCCTGCGGCGGCGTTTCAGGTTGCGCCGCTAGTCGATGCTTGAGGCGTTGTAGCGCGCCAACCAGGCGTTCGTCGCTATAGGGTTTAAGCACATAGTCAATCGCGCCGGCCTCGAAAGCCTGCACCGCATACTGGTCGTAAGCGGTGACAAAAATGATGTGGGTTTTGAGCTGTGCGCCCTCGCACTGCGCAACGAGATGTCTGGCAACCTCGATACCCGTCATTTCCGGCATTTGGATGTCAAGGAAGGCCAGGTCCGGCTGATATTGTGTGATGGCCTCAAGCGCCGCCTCGCCATCTCCCAGCGCAGCGATAACAGTCAACTCCGGCCATAGTGTCGCGAGCTTGGCCTGGAGTTGCGCCAGCAGGATAGGTTCGTCTTCTGCGATTACTGCTGTAGGCATAGCTAATTGCGCTCTCATCTTGTTTCACATCACGATGCTCTACGGTTGCATCTACGAATCGTAGGGCGGACTTGTCCGCCGCATCATGTCAGAACGGCGTTGACGGTTTGGCGGACAAGTCCGCCCTACTTCCAATCATTGCCCAGGCCGTCGGCTCCGGCGCAGCCACCACCATACTACAAAGACGACAATTACAATGGGAACCAGAGGCGCTGACATACTGGCAATGGACACCAACGGAATAAAAATAAGCAATGCCAGCAACAGTGCGCCCAGACCGTAGCCGATTGCGGTCAGAAGCGCCCCGACCAATACCAGAACCACGAACAGCAGCAGCACGCCGAGCGTAGCGAGGCTCATGGCCTCCATGCCGCGCAGGCTTTGTGTGCCTAGCGTCACCGGCAGCGCACCTGAATAGACTGCGGCAAGGAGCGCAGTGCAGGCCAGCGCCGCAGCCGCCACGTAGAGCGCGAACGACCACGACAATACGCGACGCCAGACACGCTCAGTGGTAGCCAGCGCGGAAATCAGATGCCGCCACCAGGATTTCGGCTCGCTCTTTGCGCCAAGGTTTGCAGTCTGGTCGGCAAAGCGCGTGTTGAGCAATTGTGCTGGAGCGCCCGCACCGGAGACGCTGACGCCATATGGAATCTCAATGCTGGCGACGACGCCTTGCGGGGTATTCTCCTCCATCACCAACCTGCCTGCATCGCCAAACAGCGCTTGCAGGCGCTCGCGCACATTCGCCAGTCCGATGCCGCCGCCGCTGGCAGCGCCCGCATCCAATCCCTTGCCGTTATCGCGCACGGAAATGGTCAGCTTGCCGTTTTCCAAACGCGAGGCAATGTCTATGCGCCCGCCTTCACGCAGCGGCTCAAGCCCGTGCTTGATGGCGTTCTCGACCAGCGAGGGCAACATCAGCGGCGGGAACGCTTCATGACCCAGCTCTGGCGCAAGCGCAATAGCAAATTCGAGCCGTGTTCCCATGCGCATTTTCAGAATATTGAGATAAGCGCGCACCAGATCCATTTCCTGCCCTACGGTAGATGTGGTCTCGCGCATTTTCGGTAGCGCGCTACGCAGATACTGAATCAGGTGTTCAACCATTTTGTTGGCCGAAGCTGGGTCGCTCTCGGTGAGCGCCTGCACATTAGCCAGCGTGTTGTAAAGAAAGTGTGGCTCCACTTGAGCCTGTAACGCCTGTAGTCTGGCCTCGGTTACCTGGCGATTCATATTGTGAAACTCGGCTTCTTTTTTCTTTAACTCCGCCATGCGAAGCGCGGCACGCGAGCGGTCAATGAAAATCTTGGAAACCACGAGTAGGATAAAAAGCGGGATGAACAGCAGAATCATTGCAGAGCCGATGCCCACACGATAAATGCCCTGCGTCACCTTGTTGCGGATGTCCTGGCGCAACTCGGGTGGTAAAGGCGCAAACGGCGGCGCCACAGGCGCGTCCAGACCAGTGCCAGGCTGCGGCTTGGCGGCTTTGGCTGGCGCCTGTGTTATACCAGGTGCAGCAGGTGCGGATAACGGCTTGGAACCTGGCTTGCTTGGTTTGCTTGCATTGTTCTTGTCGCCCTTCTTGGCGTCCGTATCCACTTGAATGTCGAGCAGTGGCTTGTCTTTACCAAAACCAAGGTCCACTACAATGCCGCTGACATCCTTGCGCGCCTCTTCGATATCTTTGAGCGCGCGCTCAAGCTCCTGCTTGCTTTCTGGATCGCTGGCGCTTTCATGAAGCGCACGCACCAGGTTTTCTGCCGCACCCAGGGCGCTCTCGCCCAACACAGAGCCAATTTCGTGTTTGATGGCGCGGTTTATTTCCGCTGAATCGCCGCTTTTTTCAAGCTGGATGACTTTGATCGGCGCGGTAAAAACCCCCAAAAAAAGCAGCGTGCCTAGCCCGAGTACAAACAACACCCACCACGGTGTGCGATGCAAAATATTGGCGATGTAGCTAAACATGAGTAAGGTCTGATCCTGGTTTGCGCAAGCGCGCTTCGATATTTTGCAAGATTAGACTGTGCGCCTTTTCCCGGCAATGGGAAAACGCTGAATTACAGAACGGCGGGGACGAAATGCAGGGTGATAGAGGGACGAGAGAGTTTTTTCTAAGCAATCACGCCCGGCCAAATTACATCTGCTTGAACAGATGCGTGAACGCCCGGCTGACGGTGAGAATTCCTGGCCGCCCCTTGAGTTTAAGCAAGCGTAGCAAGCGTAGGATGGGTTGAGCGCAGCGATACCCATCAATCCACCAAGCAAACGATCCATCAATCAAACCCGCTCCCCGCAATCCATTCCCCCGCCCGCATCGCCCGCCCAATCCTTGGGCAAAATACCGTCTCGCACGTAGCGCCGAAATGACAAATGCGGTCAACCTGCCACGCGCAACACCAAGCCGTGCCTGACCGGGTTGATATGGATGTAATCGACATGCCGCGAGTAGTCCGTCTCGTCGCAGATGACCGGCAACACCACGATGGCATCCACGATAAAGGCATGGCGCTCGCGGGTATATAAAAGCGCTGCGCAACAACCCGATGTGCTCGGTCAGCAGGGCTTGTGAGCGCTCGGCAAGATTAAGGGTAAAGAAATAGCTGGCCCCGGGGCGACGCGGCTGCGGCGGTAATTTGTCATGGGTGTGTGGTGGTGGCTCGGTGGATCTGATGGAGACGGTGATGGGTATCGCTGCGCTCAACCCATCCTACAAGTCATTCCCGCGAAGCTTGCCCTTGACCTGATCGGGGGGCGGGAATGACAAATCAGGTAAATTTATTTACGCTTCTATCGCGAATCGGAAATACGCCACATCAGTTTAAATCGTACCGCTGCTAGCGGATTCCACTAGGTGCTGAACATTGGCGAGCAGCACGGTAATCATTTGCATGGCGGCGCGCGGAACACCCGCCACGCGGATATTTCCGCCGATGGTAAAAGCCAGCATGATGGTAAAACTGACAATCATGGTGCTCGCCAGTACGCGCGAGAAATCGGCCATGAATATCCACAGCAATGGAATGGCCACCGCCAAAGCAATGAGCGCCGTAACACCTATGCGCCGCAGCGTCAGCCCCTCAAACAGGTAGGCATATTTTTTCAGGGCTAGAAGATTTTTACTGTCGGCGTGTTGCTTGTCGAGGGGGCTGCTGTCTTAAGACGCGGCGCCGATACGATACTGCGCGAGTCGTTTGCGCTAGCCTGCGTGGCGTGCCGCGTCAACGCTGCGTTGGGATCGGTCAAGCTGGTTGCGGCGGCAAACCACGCCATGATAAGCCCGGCTATTAACAGCGCCGAGAATGCGATACTGTCCTTGTTCATGTGCGGGTTCCAGCGGTCTTTGGTGTTCATGATCTTGGTCCTTTCCGTGTAGGTTGGTTGTAACATGGCGCCAGATTAATCAGGCGCAACCAACCTCTCAAGCGGAAAGCGACCAATTGCGGAAAACAGGTTACGAAACTGCAAAAAACCCGACTTTATTGCCCCTCGGACAGGCTGAAAAAAAAGCGGTCAAACACATGCGCCGACGCCATTTCGCGCCACACCTTCAGCTTTGACAACGCTGAAGGGCGCTTTCAGGCATGTGGCTGATGAGCATCACGAACGTGGTAGCTCTCATGTGCGTGCGCCTCGTGCGCGTGCGCCTTGGACAGCAACGAACCGGCCACCATACCTATACCGGCCATGATGACGCCGGCGAGTTGCGCTGGGAAAGCTTCCCTCAGTGGGGTAGCGAAAAAAAGAATCCAGGTAAGGATGCCGAAGACGATGGACGCAATTGCGCCTTGCCGGGTGGCGCGCTTCCAGTAAAGCCCGCAGACCAGCGGAACGAATGCGCCAACCAGTGTGACCTGGTATGCGCCCGACACCATCTCATATATGGGAGTGCCCTTCATGACGATGGCGTAACCGAGCACGCTACAGGTAAAAAAGAACAGCGTGACACGAAATGCGAACAGCTCTTGCTTATCAGTCAGCCCGGGCCGCAGGTGTTTATATATGTTCTCGACAAAACTGGTTGACGGCGCGAGCAGTGTTGCCGAAGCGCACGATTTAATAGCCGACAACAGCGCTCCGAAGAAAATCACCTGGGCAAAAAATGGCATTTGCGTCATGATGAGTGTCGGCAGCACTCTCTGTGAGTCATTGGCAAGCAGTTCTTTGGTTTGCTCGGGCATAATAATGACTGCGCAGGCGACGATAAACATCGGCACAAACGCAAAAGCCAAATAAGACAAGCCGCCGATTACCGCGCCGCGCGACGCGGTCTTAACGTCCTTGGCGGACATGACGCGCTGGAACACATCCTGTTGCGGAATCGAGCCCAGCATCATGGTGATCGCCGCAGCAAAAAAGAACACCATGTCCTTGAAGTTCGGTTGCGGAAAGAACTTGAACCAATCATTGGTCTGCGCCAAGGCCAGCACCTTGTCGGCGCCGCCCGCCATGCCTGCCGACATGACCGCGATTGCGGTAAGCCCCAGCACCAGCACGATCATCTGGATAAAGTCCGTCCACGCCACCGCCAGCATGCCGCCAAAGATAACGTAGACCAGCACGGAAAGGGTGCCGATAATCATCCCCGTATCGGTACTGATTGCGCCGCCGCTGACAACGTTGAACACCAGACCCAGTGCGGTAATCTGTGCGGCGACCCAGCCCAGGTAACTCAGAATAATGGCGACCGAGCAAAAAATCTCGACAACTTTTCCATAACGCTTGCGATAGAAATCGCCTATGGTCAAAAGATTCATGCGATACAGTCGGGCGGCAAAAAACAGCCCGACAAATAACAGGCACATAGACGCGCCAAAAGGGTCTTCGACGACGTTATTCAGGCCGCCCTGAACAAACTTGGCGCTGATGCCGAGCACCGTTTCCGCGCCGAACCAGGTGGCGAAGGTGGTGGTGACTATCATGGCCAAAGGCAAGCTGCGGCCAGCAAGTGCAAAATCAGCCGAGGTCTTAACGCGCGTGGCGGCCCAAAGGCCAATTGCCAGCGTCCCCAACAAGTACAAGACAACGAGTGCAAGCAGCATGGTCTATCCTAAATTGATAGCTATTCTATTGAGTATTTCCAAATTTGTGACAGCCCCACCCTCACCCCGACCCTCTCCCGCCCTAGCGGGAGAGGGGGTTTTCTCCCTCTCCACCGGAACGGGGGAGAGGGTCGGGGTGAGGGGGTGGTGGAGCCAAGAAACTGTCGTGTATTTGGTAACGCATGATAGGGAAAAATAATGCCGGAATTCCCCCCGGCAGCAAAAAAACACACTATAGCAAATCGAGACCCGAGAGCGGTATGGCCCATTCGCAACTCAAACACGCGAGCGCCTCCTAAGGCGCCCAGAACAGCAACAAGCCGACGTAACCCAG
>JAYWAM010000283.1:0-10351 GCA_043782425.1 Betaproteobacteria bacterium | reverse complement strand
TCACGTACTACGCGGCCAGCAATCTTCAGGTTTTCTTGCTGGTAAGCCACGCGTCCGGCGGCGACGGATCCGACTTCGGCAGGCTCATCCGCAATTCGCTACAAGCCGGCATACGTACTTACTTTTAGACTAAACATGGAACCAAAATGAGCGTTCAGATGGACTCCGCTACGATGCCTTTGAAGACCGCACCGCGGAACGCAGCCTACCTGCATCGTTACAACTCGCCCAATCCCAGGCGCCTGCACATCAAGATGTATCTCTTTCCCTATGCAGGTGGGAGCGCCGGTATTTTTCGTAATTGGCCGACTTATTTTGACGATAGCTACGAACTCGTTGGCATTCAGCTACCCGGACGCGGAAGCCGTATGGGCGAGCCAGCGCAAGTTGATTACCGGGTATTAGTGCGTGACATCACCGAGGCTATCCTGTCCGACCACCAGGGAGTGCGCTTTGCGCTCTTCGGACATAGCATGGGAGCGCTGCTGGCGCACCAGGTAGCGATCGAATTGGCAAAACGCGGTTCGGCGCAACCGGAATCGCTGTTCCTGTCCGGGCGCAAAGCGCCGCATCTGCCGGTCCAACGCCAGCCGGTCGCAACGATGACCGACGCCGATTTTGTGGCTGAATTACACCGCCTGGAAGGCACGCCCAAAGCCTTGCTTGACGATGTCGAATTGATGCAGTTGCTACTGCCAACCATCAAGGCCGATTTTATACTGCTCGACTTGTGGATGGCGAACACCAGCCCGGCGCCTGAGACTGCGTCCCTTTCGCTTCCCATATACTGTATGGTCGGGCGGCGCGATGCACACTGCGGCGCTGCCGACGCGGCAGCATGGCAAGCCTACACGCATGGCATGCTGGAAGTACTGCAATACAACGGCGGACATTTCTTTTTACAAACTCAGGAAGCTCAGGTGGTGCGCGACATTCGAGACCGTCTTTAGGTTCTGCGACGTGGCGCATGAGAACGCTTAAATGACAAGCTGTCACGCAAATTCTATGATAAGCCAGGCCTATCGACAATCCGTTAGCTCGGATCATGGCATTGATGTATGGCTCATCGATCCGGCAGCGGTGCTGGCTGAAGAATCACAGCCGCAGGCTATTCTTACTGAAGAAGAGCGGATGAACTATCGGCAATTTATCTTTCCTCAAGGGCGTGAGCTTTATCTGGCATCACATGTGTTTCTGCGACGCGTTCTTGCGCAATACATCGGCACAGCGCCTCAGGCAGTGGCCTTTAGCACCTCCATCACGGGCCGCCCGCAATTGAGATGTGAGAACGGAGCGCATCGTGTGCAGTTCAATCTCTCGCACACATTCGGCTTGATCGCCGTGGTTGTCTCACGGGATTGGAATTGCGGCATCGATGTCGAGTATATGCGTGAAACCGTCGACATCCAAACCCTCGGATCGGCGCTGTGCACTCCACCTGAAAGGGACTGGCTGCTGTGCATGGAGGAAACAGCGCAGATAGACGCATTTTTCGGCTTGTGGACTATCAAGGAAGCACTTCTGAAAGCTTGCGGTTTAGGTGTTACCCAGGATCTCAACAATATAAGCCTGATCCGGGAGCGCCACATTCCCCATCTCGTAGTGACGCATTCTCCCCGCATTGTTCTGCCCGGCATATGGTGGATCGAATCCGCTCGCATCGCTTCGCAATATTGCATAGCGATTGCCTTCGGCAGCCGCGACACATGTGGAGTTGCGACGAAACACCCGGCCCGATTTGTAACGGTGATCGACATGCGTCGCGACGCGAAAACGAAGGTCTCGCAGCGGATGACGCTACCGGTACTCGATGCAGCTGCCTGGCAAATAGCATGTCACGACACCTTCGCCCTTGGTATGTCAATCTAAAGCGATACGGACTGTTACTTTCAGCCTACTTTCACTTACCTATGAGGATGCACCATGAATACAAGAAAACACATTGTGGTCGGTACCGGGGCGCTTGGCCGCAACGTAGCGGCATGCCTTGCCGATCAAGGGATACTGCCGACGCTGGTGAATCGCAGCGGCAAGAGTGTCGGCCCCTGGCCCACCGTATCTTGCGATGTCAGCGATCCCGCCGCTTTGTCTGCGTTACTTATTGAACCAGTCACGCTCTACATCTGTTCAGCGCCACCCTACTGGCGCTGGAAAGACGATTTTCCGGCGATGGTCGAAGGGATTGTCCAAGCTACCGCCGGACGCGACGTGCGCATCGTACTCGCCGACAACGTCTATGCGTACGGCCGCAGCGAAACGCCGTTCAAAGAAGGCCAGAGCGCACGGCCATGTTCGCGCAAGGGGGAAGTCCGTCGCGCAGTGGCGGAACGTCTGATGGCGCTGAATGAAAAGGGCCAGGTGCGCGTTACCGTTGTGCGCGCCGCAACTTTCTTCGGCCCATGGGTAGAACAATCGAGTGTAGGGAGGTCAGTGTTCGAAACGGCGCTGAACGCTAAAGCCACTTATATCATTGGCGATCCGAAAGTCGCGCATGCATTTACCTACGTGCCCGACTTTGCTGTCGCGTTGTTGCGCATTGCGCAGGAGGACTCTGCATTCGGCCACTATTGGCATGCACCTTCGCACAATGTAGCATCGATGCATCTCTTCCTGGAAATGGTAGCGCGGCAGGGCCGGGGCGAGCTGAAAATCAAAAGGGCTGGGCCGCTGATGATGCGTTTCATCGGCCTTTTTAATCCGGCAATGCGTGAATTAGTTGAAATGCAGTACTTGTTCGACTCGCCTTGGGGGTTGTCAAGCGCACTGACCGAGCGCACGTTCCAGCTCGCCAGCACGCCGCTTGAAACGGCTATCAGCCGTACCGCTGAATGGGTGCGGGAACAACCAGGCAGTAGCGCGCATAGCACGCGCATATGATCAACTGATGTGGCAACGTGCAAAAGCCACTTGCATGAAGCCATGAGCCCGGGCGTAGGGCGGACTTGTCCGTCAAAACTATCCATGTTTCAAAGCAAAATGGCTCCCCGCTACATTGATCTTGTCATCAAAGGCGTGCTTCAATAGCCATGATGCATTTTGGATCGTAAAAAAATAGGGCGAATCCTTTGTCTGTAAAGAGTAGCAGCGCGAGATATCTACAGAGTCGCACCGATACCAGGGTCGGCGCCGGTGTGTGCGTTGAAGGTAATATCACTTTCACGGGTGTACTGCACGTTCAAGGGGACATCCTTGGCGATGTGTCGTGCGACACCGATACTCGTGGAACGATTGTCGTGGATCAGCCAGGAAATGTTACTGGCGCGATCAGAGTCCCTCACGTCATTGTAATCGGCCGCGTTTCCGGGCCCGTACATTCATCGGAATCCATGCAAATTCAACGCGACGCTTATGTTGCAGGGGATGCTTTCTACAAGGTGATTGATATCCATGCGGGCGGCGTCATCGAAGGAACGTTAACTCCATGGGCAATGGATAGGGATCAGGTAAAGCAGGAAAACCGTATTCAAGGTTTGGCGCCATCGACAGTCAAACAATACGACATGCCAATCGCCAATGCATTATCGGCCGACAGCAGGTTGGGGGAACGCCTTGGGCGGGTACGACAGCTCGGTGGAGCCGTTACACTGCTCATCGCCGCGGCTGTAATCGTGTTGGCGAACCGGGATCCGGCGCTCATATCTGCACCAGAAGCTGATGTCGCGCATAAGGAAAATTCCTCTACGATGGAGGCCCCGGCGGTGCAATCTGCGCCCGTGGGAAGCGATGGGCTACAGGGCAGTCTGAGAGCCGTAGGTGGGGAGGCTATTCCCCCAGCGCCAAACTCAGGCGCGGACAAAATAAGCGCCGTTCTAGCGTCCCACTCCACTCTTCCTGAAAAGGATCAAGGAAATGTGGTGATGGTGCAAGGGCTTAACCCAGAAAAGTCAGCGAGCATGTTTTGGGCGATTTGCAAAACCCCCGCTGTCATGTATAAGAAGGTGCGTCAGGATCCTGCCGAGGGTACGCGCATCGATATTTCTCAGGGTGCAGCAAAAAACATTGCAATTGCCAAAGACGAAATATTTCGAGTCGCGAAAGGCCCAGACATTCAAATTTTCTATCAGGGGCGGAAGGTGGCGCAGAAAACCATCGAAAGCGGCGCCTGGATCAACTTCATCCCACAGTCGCCCAGTGGGGCAAGCGTTATCGAGCAGAGGGACGGAATCGCGGTACCTCTTCAAGCCAAGTGAAATTGTCCCGTTTCACTTCAGATTGGCAGCCAGGGCGGGGATCACTAACTCCCGAAACAATGCGTCGATTTCCTTTGGTGTGAGACTCAAGCCAGCCAGCGTTTGCGGCGCCGATAGTGTTTGGCGTCCTTGAAACTTTTGCGTTGGCCGCTTGAAATGCCGAGATCAAAATCATGCCGGGTCGCGCCATCAAGGCGCGCCCGAGCGCGGTCATTTGCTGTTCGCCGCCAGAGGTATAGCCCGCTTGAGTGTGGCGGCGTTGCTTGAGACGCGGGAAATAGTTGTAAACTTTCTCCAAATCGGCGCTGATCTCCATACGCCTGGCCTTGCGCGTATATGCGCCGGTGAGAAGATTTTCCTCGACGCTCAGATGAGCGAAACAATGACGCCCTTCCATCACCTGGAGAACGCCGCGTTTGACTAAATCGGCAGGGCTGAGCTGATCGACACGCTCGCCCTTAAACTCGACCGAGCCCTTGGTCACCGCGCAACCAAGCGCCATGAGTCCGGTTTCAAACATCGAACCGGCTGGAGTGAGATGGTAGGAAAAACAGTTCTGCACAATGTCGCCGGCGCGAAAACCGGCGGCAAACATAGCGCGCGCAGTACGCCAATAATCCTTGCCTCTGCCCTCGACATCGTAGATCGGGCCGGGCGATACAAAAACTTTCGCCAGCCTGCCCGGGGGCGTTGCATTGAGACCGCCAAACGGCGGAGCAGCTTTCTGAAACTCATGTAACTGGCTTTTGCGCGTCACCGGCAAAGTGGCGAGTGCAGTGCGATTTGTAATAGCTGCCGTATCTATGTCAGCCAACATCTTCGTAAAAAAATTGCGCGCGATTTCGCAAGGCTAAGCTGCTCGGGTAAGGCAGCAAATAAATCGCGTTCGCGTTGAGCGGGATTGCGCGTTTCCAAAGAATCAAAGTATTCACCCATCACGCAACATTTCCCTTGCGCAGTTATGCCCCGGCACACCGGTTACGCCGCCGCCGGGGTGCGCACCAGCGCCGCATAAATACAGCCCCTTGACCGGCATGCGGTAATTGCCGTATCCCAGCACCGGCCGCGCGCTGAATAGTTGGTTCAACGACAGCTTGCCATGAAAAATGTCACCGCCGACCAGACCAAACTTGCGCTCCAAGTCGAGCGGTGAATGGATCTGGCGTGCGATCACGCTGGCTTTGAAGTTAGGAGCAAAAGTATTAACGGTCTCGATGATACTCTCAGCGGCGATTTCTCTTTCCGCATCCCAGCTTCGAGCATCGGGCAAGGCATAGCGAAAGTGTTGACAAAAAAGGCTGGCGACATGCATGCCTTGGGGCGCAAGCGAATCATCGACGGTGCTGGGAATGAGTATCTCTACAATCGGCGCTGCCGACCAGCCTTTGTCTCTGGCCTCGGCGTAGGCGCGCGCCATATAGCCGAGCGACGGCGCCATGATAATGCCCGAGCTGTGATGCGACGCCGCCTGCTTACCCGGCAGGCACGAGAAGTCCGGCAATTCCGCTAGCGCCACATTCATGCGGAAGGTGGCGGATTCGCACTGGTAATGAGTAAAGCGCGTCGCGGTATCGCCCAGCGGCTGATCGTTATCGAGCAGTTGCGTCATCAACAGTTGCGGGTTTACATTTGCGGCGATGCGACGCGCGACAATCTCTTCACCGGTTAGCAGCACAACTTTCAACGTCTGCCCTTGCCGCGCCACTATGCGCGCCACCGCAGCGCCCGTGCGAATTTCCACGCCGCGCGCTAATGCTTCCTTGGCCAGCGCCTGCGTAATAGCGCCCATGCCGCCGATGGCATGGCCCCACATGCCTTTCTTGCCGTTCACTTCACCAAACACGTGATGCAATAAAACGTAAGCAGAGCCAGGAGTGTAAGGCGAAGCAAAGTTGCCCACCACGCTATCGAAACCAAAACAAGCTTGCAAAGGTTCGCTCTCGAACCAGCGCGCCAACATATCACCAGCGCTCATGGTGAACAGATCGAGTACATCGCGACGCGCGGCCATGTCGAGGCGCTTGAAACGCTTGCCGACTTTCCACGCTTGAAACAGATCGTGAATTCCCCCGCCGACGTTGGGTGGCGTTTCCAGCAGCAGATCGCGCAACACGTCCGCCACTTGCTCGAGCATGGTGTAGTAGTCAGGCAGGCGCTCAGCATCCTTGCGCGAAAAGCGCGCCACTTCGGCCTGGGTGGCCTGTAGCCCGCCGCCTACCTTGATGTAGCTCGAATTTGAGAGCGGTAAAAAATTGGCAAACGGGCGCTCGACAATGCGCAATCCGTATTCCGCTAAACGCAGATCTCGCATCACTTTGGGATGCAACAGGCTCACGGTATAACTTGCAGTCGAATTGCGAAAACCGGGATGAAATTCCTCGGTGACCGCCGCACCTCCTATCACCTCGCGCCGCTCCAGCACCAGCACTTTCAATCCGGCCTTGGCAAGATAACAGGCGCACACCAAGCCGTTGTGCCCGCCGCCGATGATGGCAACGTCGTATGAAATAGCTGTCATTGCGCGGCGCCTTTAACGGCAGTGAGTTGGCAGGTTTTCAAATTTCTAATCGCTCAACAAAAAATCGCGCACAACTTTTATCTGGCCATCCTCCATGAACATCGGCGCATGCCCCACACCGGGAAATTCAACGCCCTTCACCCCCGACTTTTGCAGCATGGCGGCATAAGTTTCAGGCAACAGCAAATCCGATAACGCCCCGCGCGTCACCAGAACCGGGCAACGCACCGCGTTCCAGAACGGGCTCAGGTCGATGTCAGCGGTTACGGCAGCGCGAAATGCGTCGCCAATACCGGGATCGACATTGCCGTGCACCTTGCCGTCTGGCTCGAACTTGGCCGAACTACGCGCGATATGCTCCCACTGCGCCTCAGTCTTCAGTCCGAAGGGCGCGCTCAGTATCTTGACGTGCGCCTTATACGCAGCAAAAGAATCGAACAGAGGATCCTTGCCGACATAGCTGGCAATGCGCTGTAACGCGGCCTTGGGAATAAGCGATCCCACGTCGTTGATAACCATTTTGCGAATTGGCGAATTTGGCTGGGCGGCAAGGAACATACCTGTCATCCCGCCCATCGAAGTTCCCATCCAATCGACTTGCGCAGCGCCGCTGCGTGCGATCAGCGCGGCCATATCGGACAGATATTGCGTGTAACCGTAGTCCGCCTTGTTTTGCAGCCAGGCACTCTTGCCGCGCCCAACAAAGTCCGGACAGAAAACGCGATAATCTCCGCACAGCGCCTCGGCAAGCGTATCAAAATCGCGACCGTTGCGCGATAGTCCATGCGCGCAAATCACCACGCGCGGATTATCCGCAGCCCCCCACTCGGTGTAGGCTATGCGGTGAAAACCCGCTTGGGAAAGCCCGAGGAAACTTTTCTCTTTCATGTCATTTGTTGCGCCCTTGCCAAGCGATAAGAAAATAACGCCGGATTATCCAACAATTTCGAGGAAGAAGCGACAAGCCCGAACTTACTATGCAGCCATTAACCCCCGCAATACAAAGGGAAGAATGCCGCCGTGCAGATAATAGTCAACCTCGATGGGCGTATCGATGCGCAGCAGCACTTTCACTTCCTGCCGCGTGCCGTCTTTGCGTTTAATCACCAGCGTGACATCCATTTGCGGCTTTATGCCGTGCTCTATGCCGATCAGATCGAATTCCTCATCGCCCTTGATGCCAAGCGAAACTGCGGTGTCGCAACCTTTGAACTGGCAGGGAAGTACGCCCATGCCGACCAGGTTGGAGCGATGGATGCGCTCGAAGCTTTTTGCCACCACCGCCTTCACGCCGAGCAACTGCGTGCCCTTGGCCGCCCAGTCGCGCGATGAACCGGTGCCGTACTCTTCGCCGCCGAAAACGATGGTGGGCGTACTGTACGCAATGTATTTCATCGCTGCATCGTAGATCGCCAGCTTTTCACCGCCGGGCTGCATGAGCGTCACGCCGCCTTCTTCGCGCGCGCCAGCCTCATTGGGCGGCATCATGAGATTCTTGATGCGCACATTGGCGAAAGTGCCGCGCATCATGACTTCGTGATTGCCGCGCCGTGCGCCGTAGCTGTTGAAGTCGGCTTTCATCACGCTGCGACCGACAAGATATTTTCCTGCCGGCGAGGATTCCTTGATCGCGCCCGCAGGCGAAATATGGTCTGTGGTCACCGAATCGCCAAAAATGCCAAGCGCACGCGCGCCGTGAATATCGTGCGCCTTGCCGGCGCTCATGCCGAAGTGCGCAAAGAAGGGCGGCTCGGCGATGTAGGTCGAAGTCGGCCAGTCATACACTTGTCCCGATGCCGAGGGCACATCGGCCCAGCGCGGATTGTCCTGGGTGAAATCGCTGTAGAGATTTCTGTACACAGCAGGATCGGTGGCGTATTTCATCAGCGCATTGATTTCCGCGCTGCTGGGCCAGATGTCTCTGAGGAAAACCGGCCCATCCGTACCTTGTCCGAGGGCTTCGCTTTCGAGATTCTTCAGCACTGTTCCGGCGATGGCGTAAGCCACGACCAGCGGCGGCGAGGCGAGGAAGTTGGCGCGAATATTGGCGTGTATGCGCGCCTCAAAATTGCGATTGCCTGATAGCACGGCGGCGCACACCAGATCATTGTTTACGACGCACTCCTCAATCGTCTCGGCCAGCGGACCGGCATTGCCGATGCAGGTGGTGCAGCCGTAGCCTGCCAGATAAAAGCCGAGCTTTTCCAGATAGTGTAATAAGCCGGACTTGGTCAGATAGTCGGTCACCACACGCGATCCGGGGGCGAGCGAGGTCTTGATATGCGGCTTCACCTTCAAGCCTTTTTCCACCGCTTTTTTGGCGAGCAAGCCGGCCGCAATCAGCACGCCGGGGTTGGAGGTGTTGGTGCACGAGGTGATGGCGGCGATCAACACGTCGCCTGATCCCATATCGAGACCGTCTCTGGTTATAAAGCGCTTGGAAAGAACTTCGGAGGCCTTGGCAAAACCGTTTTCCGTTACCGGCTTGGAAAACAGTTCAGTGAACTTGTACCGCATGTTGCCTAATTCGATACGGTCTTGCGGGCGTTTGGGGCCGGCCAGCGAAGTCCGGATTGAATCCAGGTCCAGTTCCAGCACGCTCGAATAATCAATGTCACCTTTTTGCGCAACGCCATACAAACCTTGCGCCTTGAAGTAGGTCGCAAAAGCGTCGATTTCCTCGGCGCTGCGGCCGGTGGCGGTGAAGTATTCGATGGTCTTGTCGTCAACCGGAAAAAAGCCCATGGTGGCGCCGTATTCCGGCGCCATATTGGCGATAGTCGCGCGATCAGGTAAGGCGAGTGATGCCGTGCCAGAGCCGAAGAATTCAACAAACTTGCCGACCACTTTGGCGGCGCGCAGCAATTCGGTGACGGTCAGCACCAGGTCGGTAGCAGTGACACCGGCGCGCAATTTACCGGTCAGGTTCACGCCCACCACGTCCGGGGTCAAGAGATAGACCGGCTGGCCGAGCATGCCGGCTTCGGCCTCGATGCCGCCTACTCCCCAGCCCACCACGCCGATGCCGTTAATCATGGTGGTGTGCGAATCGGTGCCGACCAGCGTGTCGGGATAGTACACGCCATCCTTGTGGTGCACGCCGCGCGCCAGGTATTCAAGGTTGACCTGGTGAACAATGCCGATACCGGGGGGCACGACTTTGAAAGTATCGAACGCCTGCATGCCCCATTTCATGAACTGGTAGCGTTCGCGGTTGCGCGAGAATTCGAGCTTCATGTTGAGATCGAGTGCGTCCTTGTTGCCGTAGTTATCAACCTGCACCGAGTGGTCCACCACCAGGTCAACCGGCACCAGCGGTTCGATCATCTTGGGGTTCTTGCCCATTTTTTGCGCTACGCCGCGCATTGCGGCGAGATCAGCCAGCAGCGGCACGCCGGTAAAATCCTGCAACACTATGCGCGCCACAACAAAGGGAATTTCATCGGTGCGCGCTGCGTTAGGCAGCCAGTTGGCGAGCTGCTTGACGTGCTGCTCGCTGACCTTCTTGCCGTCCATATTGCGCAGCACCGATTCGAGCACGATGCGGATCGAAACTGGCAGGCGCTTTACGGTTGGAAATGTTTTTGCGAGTTCGGGCAGCGAATAATATTGGCCTGATTTTCCAGCGGTGGTTTGGAAATTT
>JAYWAM010000282.1:0-3980 GCA_043782425.1 Betaproteobacteria bacterium | reverse complement strand
GATCGAGCGCATGCTCGGCGTCGATGAATGCGGCGGTGCCGCCGATCTTTTGCATCTCCGCAATCACCTGCAAGGTGAGCGTGGTTTTGCCGGAGGATTCCGGCCCGTAGATTTCCACCACACGCCCGCGCGGCAATCCACCCACGCCCAGTGCCAGGTCTAGCGTTAGCGAACCGGTCGACACCACCTGGATATCGCGCGACGCAACTGAGTCGCCCATGCGCATGATCGAACCTTTACCGAATTGCTTTTCGATCTGCCCCAGCGCTGCACTGAGCGCCTTGAGCTTGTTGTCATCTGCCGCCGCTTGTTTCACCGTCATACCGCCTCCAACTTCGCCACCCAAAGCGCTGAGCCCTGTAAAAATGGATGTGCAATTATTCCATAGGAGTGCGAGGCGGCCTAGTCCTTATGGAAAATCCCATGCGAAGCAAGACATCGTTCAAGCCTGCGCGCCGGGAATGCGCCCTGACCAACCAGAAGGATTTAACTGAGAATGCGGGCGGGCATTCCCCTCAAGGTTTCCAGCACTCTTGCCGCTAATTTTCCTTTCCCTGCAAAGTACATTCCGATGCCAAATCGCAAATACAAATCAAGCTGGCTCTATCTCGCGAAACGTACATGGCGATTTAACCGGCAGCGCACTACAGCCGTTTTTGTTTGCCTCGCGCTGGCGACCGCGAGCGTAGGCATCCATGCCGCAGTGTCAATTCCGGTTGCGCAAATCACCGACCTTGCCAGCAAGCAAGGCGATGCGAGCGCGCAGTACATGCTCGGCTCGATGTACGCCAGCGGCCAGGGCGTTAAGCAGGATATGAGCGCAGCGATGCACTGGTACAATGCGGCCGCAGACCAAAAGCACATGGATGCGCAGTTCGAACTGGGCAACATTTACGCGCAGGGCAATGGCGTTCCCAAAGACGATGCACAGGCGCTTAAGTGGTATCAACAGGCGGGATCCACCGGCCATGTTGTTGCCCAATTATTACTGGGACAGTGGTATACCCTTGGGCGTGGCACACGCACTGATCTGGCCCAGGCCCTGTCATGGTATTTGAAAGCGGCCGAGCAGCATGACACGGACGGATTATTTACCGCCGGTTCCATGATTTTACGCGGTCAGGGCGCCAAGAAAAATTACCCGCAGGCGGCCCGCCTACTTGCCGACGCCGCCAAGCAGGGTCATGTCGATGCACAATATCTTGCTGCAACACTCTATGCGTCCGGGCAAGGTGTCGATACCGACCTGCGCGTGGCGGCACAATGGTTTGAGCAAGCTGCGCGTAAAGGGCATACCAATGCTCAGTATCGCTACGGCATGGCCTTACTGGGCGGAAAAGGCCTTGAAAAAAGCGAAAAAGAAGCTGCCGTCTGGTTAGGCAAGGCTGCCGAAGAAGGCGTGCTCGATGCGCAATATCAACTCGGCCTGTTGTATGGGACCGGGGCCGGGGTGCCAAAAGACCCGATTCAGGCTCGTAAGTGGTTTGCTAAAGCAGCTGAACGCGGCTATGCCAATGCGCAATATCAACTTGGACTTTCGTATGAACAAGGCACGGGCACGGCCCATAACGATCAACAAGCGGCCGTGTGGTGGAAGCGCGCTGCGGAACAGGGTGTGGTTGAAGCGCAATCCGCTATTGGCCTGGCGTATCTGAATGGGCGTGGCGTCGCCAAAGAAACGAAGGAAGCTATACGCTGGCTGACTGCAGCGGCCCGCTCCGGCGATGCCGAGAACCAGTATCAGTTGGGTAAGGCGTATCGCGACAACGATCCCACAGACTCGAAGCACGCGGCCGAATGGCTGCGCAAGGCGGCTGAGCAGAATCACCGTAACGCTCAATATGAATTGGGCCAATCGCTGCACGAACAATCCGGCGAACACAATCTTGCGGAAGCTCAGCGCTGGCTGCAACGTGCAGCCGATCAGCAACACGCTGCCGCTCTTGCCTTGCTGCAACGCATTAAAACAGCCAAGAAGCCGGAAATAGACAAGGACCAATCCGCACGGCGGGCCGAGGAGGCCGACGCCGCAAAACGTAAAGCAAATGAACTCCTCGCTGCGCAACGTAAAAGTGAACAGGAAGCGGAGCTAGAACATGCGAAACAAAAAAAACTGGAAGCCACTCCGCTTGTACAGGCACGCAAATCTGCGGAAGCGGGTGATCGTGAGGCTCAATACCAGCTGGCACGCATGTACGAGCAGGGCATAAATACCTCGCCCAACATCGAGGAAGCCCTCACCTGGCTCATCAAAGCAGCCGAACAGGGACACACCGAAGCGCAGTTGAAATTGGGCGCAATCTACAGCGACGGCAATATCGTGGAACGCGACCATGAGCAAGCCATCAAGTGGTTACGCGGACCTGCGGAAAGCGGCAACGTGCAGGCGCAATTGCTCCTGGGTGATGCCTACCGGCGCGGCAGCGGCCGTGTCAAAAGCTACGAAGAGGCCTTGGTCTGGTATCAGCGCGCCGCAAATCAAAACAGCAGCGAGGCACAGTTGGCGTTGGGCACCATGTATCGCAAAGGATTAGGCACCAAGCGCGATTTGCTCCAGTCATCGAGCTGGTTCCGCAAAGCATCTGAAAACGGCAATGTAGACGCACAAATGCAGCTGGCCGAAATGTATCTTAAAGGTCAAGGTGTGGCCCGTGATCAAATGGAAACCGCCAAGTGGGAGGCGGTCAAGTGGTTGAAAATGGCCGCCGAGAGCGGCGACGTCCAGGCTCAATTTCGTCTTGGCGAAATGTATGAACAGGGTGCCGCAGTGCCGCGCGATAGCAACGAAGCCCTGAAGTGGTATAGCAAATCGGGCGAGCGCGGTAATTCCGATGCGCAAGCGGCGGTTGCCGCCTTCTACGACAAGGGCATCGTCGTGGCGGCGAATCCTACCGTGGCACTGGAATGGTACAAGCGCGCCGCCTAGCAGGAACACGTGGCGTCCCAGTTCCAGCTCGGGGAGCGCTATTTCAAGGGAGAGGGCACCGCGGTGAACTTTACCGAGGCCGCGAAGTGGTACCAGAAAGCAGCAGAATCAAACCATGCCGACGCGCAATTCGCACTCAGCTCAATGTATCAGCACGGCATTGGCGTGACTCAAGACAATGCGCATGCCGCAAAGTGGTTGCAGGCCGCCGCTGATCACGGCCACACGCGTGCGCGCGACGAGCTTGCAAAGTACCCAGCACGCTAACCTTTCTCGTAAAATTTTTTTATTAAAGCTACATCCCTCCACGCCGATACGCATTGCGAACTTAGCCGTATTCGCGGACCCGCTATGCGTTCAGCGGTAAAACAACTTAACTGTCAAGACAAGGAGACTGGCGAATGAAGCATTCTTTGGGGTTATGCCCCTTACTGATGAGCCTGACCATTATTCCGGCTAGTTACGCGGCAAGTACTAATGCACTGGAGGAGGAAGTTACCGTTCTCAAAGAGGACGCTGCGGAAATCAATTCACGACTGGACGATATGCTGACGGTCTCGGGCTATACCGATGTGGAATACATCGTAACGACCAATCCCGGCAGCTCACCCGGTTTTCGCCTTCACCATCTGTCGTTGTTTTTTGAAAAGCGCATCACGGATCAATGGCGCTTCTTTTCCGAAATCGAATATGAAGATGCGCCCAAGTTCGAGGTGGGTGTACCTGTAGAGGAGAACCAAGGCGAGCTGTTTGCCGAGGCGATGAATCTGAGTTTTCAATGGCGTTCTGATGCCAACTTTCGTGTCGGCCGGTTTTTTACACCCGCCGGTATTTGGAGCGTCGATCACTACCCGGCCTTCGTTCCTACACAAGAGCTACCGCTGCACATCGGCGAGATCTTCCCGAAGATTTTCGACGGTGCGATGGCCTACGGCACTCTTCCTGTCGCGGGCAGCTTCCTGAAGTACGATGTGTACTGGGGTAACGGCGAAGGTAATCCCGGCAAGGAAGATCTTAATTCACACAAGGCGGCCGGTCTCAATGCAGGTCTGCT
>JAYWAM010000281.1:0-10564 GCA_043782425.1 Betaproteobacteria bacterium | reverse complement strand
TGGTGCGCAAGCGCACCCTACAGAATCGTAGGGCCGCTTTGGTCAGCAGAAGAAGTTCCCAACAGCGGCTCAATCAACGCCATTACCCTTTGCGTCGCACCGCGATGTTCTTCAGCAAAACGCGCGGCCGCCGCGCTTCTTTGCTTAAATTGCGCCTCATCCTTAAGCAATGAAAGCGCCTGCTGCATAAGCGCGCTCGCGCTCTCAACCCGCTGCGCCGCACCGCACGCAAGCGCCATTTGCGCCGCCTCGGAAAAGTTAAAAGTGTGTGGGCCGATAAACACCGGCTTCCCCAGTGCGCACGCCTCTATCAGGTTGTGTCCGCCTAGCGGCAGCAGACTGCCGCCTACAAACGCCACGTCGCACAATGCGTAATATGCAGCCATCTCGCCCATAGAATCCCCCAGCCAAATCTGCGTGTCAGGGGACGGCAACTGGTTCATGCTGCGCCGCGCCAGCTTCAGGCCGGACTTTTCGATGAGCGCCGCGACTTCATTGAAACGTTGCGGGTGGCGTGGCGCCATGACCAGCAGCAGATTTGCACGGTGAACTTCCGCAATGGCGCACCACGCATCCAGGATCAACGCTTCTTCTTCCTGGCGCGTATTGGCGGCGAACAGCACGCGCTGCGTCTGAGGTAAGGCCGCGCGCCAAGCCCTGCCGGCTTCAGCGAGCACACGATCTGGAGAAATGTCGAACTTGATATTGCCGCACACCGCGACACGCGGCGCGCCCAGCGCGCGAAAGCGTGCGCCATCGGCCTCGCTCTGCGCCGTCACCACCGCCATCGATTGCAGCGCTTCGCGCGCCAGGCGCGCAATGCGTTGATAACCGCGCGCAGACTTCTCTGACAGGCGACCGTTTATCAGCAGCGTGGGCGTGGCGCGCGCCGCGCAGGCGGCAAGCAGGTTGAACCACAACTCGGTTTCCATAATGAGGCCGATACGTGGGCGGAAATGCTCGAGAAAGCGCGTCACGCAAAATGGATAATCATAAGGAAGATAGGCGTGCAAAACGCGCTCGGCCCGGTCACGAAACACGCTTTCGCCGGTTGCGCGTCCCGTCGGCGTCATGTAAGTCATCAATATTTGATGATGAGGATACTTGTTGAGCAGTGCATCAACCAACGGCTGTGCAGCGCGCGTTTCGCCTACCGAGACGGCGTGCAGCCAGATCACCGGCTGTTTCACTTTGAAACCATACCAGCCAAAGCGCTCTCCCACATGGCGCATATAAGCGGGCTGCCTGAGAGCACGCAACAACAAACGCAATGCAATGAACGGCAACGCAAAAAATAGCACGACCGTGTAAAGAAAGCGCACCAAAGTCATGTCCGCCCGTCCAGCATTCTTTGCGCTCTCTGCCAAACGCTATCCACGTCGGACGCAATCCCTGCGCCGCCCAGATTGACCGCGTTGTTTACGCCAAACAGCCCCGTAAGTTGCGGTCGGGTAGCGCAATAGATGCCGATGGTCGGCGTGCCGAACGCCACGGCTAGATGCGCCAGCCCCGTGTCCACGCCGACCACCAGCGCGGCGCCCGAGAGCAAATGGGCGGCATCAATAAGCGTCAGGCCAGGTGCGACAAGCGCCTCGGGTATCAAAACAGCAAGATGCTCACTGGCGTGTTTTTCCGCCTGCGTTCCCCACGGCAAGACAATGCGTAAACCTTGTGCACCCAAGCGCCGACCGAGCACCACCCAATCGTTGTCAGGCCACAGCTTGTCGGCGCGGCTGGTGGCGTGCAGGAACACCGCATAACGCGCTGTCTGTAGCCACGGCAGCGTGACTTTACTGAGACGCAAACCATAATCAACCTCGTCAGCAATGCTATAGCCCAGCGCCTGCGCGACAAGCTGACGATTGCGCATCACCGCATGCTGGTTTTTCGCCACGCTGTAGCGGCGTTGGTAAAAGCAGCTCGCCAACGCTTCGCGCGCGCTGTCCCAGGCATAACCGACACGTAAGCCCTGCGCGCAAACCGTGATCCCCGCACTCTTGATAAGCCCCTGGGTATCAATGACAAAATCGTAGCGCTCGCGGCCTATGTCGCGCTTGTTCTCCAAGAATTCGCGCCATGCGTCAGCCGAGAAAAGGTTTTTCTTAAGACGCCGCAAACTGATTGGCAAAGCGCGGCGCACACCCCGATGCAAAGCCACCAAGTCTGTGTAAGGCGTCTCACAAACCCAGTCAATGACACTGCCAGGCAGATGCGCATGAATGTCAGATACCACCGGCAGATTGTGAATCACATCACCGAGAGAGGAGGTTTTGACCAGGAGAATGCGTGGCATGACGCATTTTAACGTGCCAAGCGTTCGCATGACTGTTTTTAAGAGCTAGAACAAAAGCCGTTTGCGGCTACTTGCTTTGCAGACTGTTGATGGATAACACAATCAACCCATCTACAAGTCTGCATCTTGCACAGAGGCGCTGGAGGTTTGGCGGACAGGTCCGCCCTACGCGCCGCAGTTTTTTCTTTGCTTTCAGTAAATGGACGGTGCGGTAGACTTACTCCACATCAGTTTGAATCGCACCCGGTTAACCGCGTGGCTCATCAAACTGCGCCAAATATCGGCGATAATATTCGGTTACACATCTACACGGCATGACAACTTGAACCTTTCCTGGGCTAACCTCACTGACAACTTTACCGCTGGCGACGAGTCGCGCGGGCACGACTACTGGAAGCGCGGCAAGGTGGTGTTCACCAGATGGGCTGGGCGCGCTAACGGCAGCGCCACACTCGAAGCCAATGTTTCCGGTTCCGGTAGAGGCGTGTATGAGCAGACTATCGATTTGATAGACGAAGGCGATATAGTCACGGTCGATGGTGATTGCTCTTGCCCGGTCGGCTACAACTGCAAGCATATCGTGGCGGCATTGCTGGCGGCGCTTGAGTCCGATGAGGTGGCGCGCGTATCGTCTGCGACACCCCACACCCCGACTTTCACTTTGACGCCCCCAGTAGCGCCTATTAAAACGCACCATCGCGCCGCCAGCACGCGGCTTCCCGCGCCGCCTGTCGAGGTGCAACTCCCCTATGAAATCGAAGAATGGCTCGCGCGTCTCGCACGCGCGCGCGTGGCGAAAAGCGACACTTATGCAGCGGGCGTCAACCAGCGCCTGCTATATATTTTCGAAGCCCGGCGCCACCTCGGCGAGGCGCCCATCGTTTTATGTGTGAAGCGCGCACGCGTACTCAAGTCGGGCGCCTATAACAGCGTTGCCGACTATCACAACACCGACGCCATGCATAACCCCCCGGGCTTCGTGCTGGCGATCGACCAGGAGATTCTGGTCGCGCTGGCGCTTACCGAGAAAAACCGCTACGACATGCGCTTTGCTTTAAGTGGCGCTGCGCACGGCGAGACGCTGAAACGCATTCTGTCCACCGGGCGCTGCCACTACCTGACTGCCGATTCGCCGCCCTTGCAGCTTGGCGCGCCGCGTGCCGCCCAATTCGAGTGGACAGTGCGCGCCGATGGCGCGCGTGCGCCGTTGTTAAGCGCCGATCCGCCGCTGAGTGCGGTAATTTCCTGCGCCCCGCCTTGGTATATCGATGCACAGCGCAGCGAATGCGGGCCGCTGGAAACCGGTCTGCTCCCCAGCGTCGCAGCGGTGCTGGTCAGCGCGCCTATGTTGCCCGCCAAACTGGTTGAACGCGTATCGCGCGAAATGACGACGCGCAGCTTGCATACTGTCGTTACCCCGCCGCAGCCGATAGAGGAGACGACCCTTTCCGACTACCGTCCTACCCCAATACTCGCGCTGACCTCGCATCAGTTCGACACACTGGAGCGGCGCACCTGGAAAACCACCACCCATCTTGTTGAAATAGCGCGCCTCCAATACGACTATCTGGGCGAAAAAATAGCGGGCCAAAACCCCAGCGAGATCACCCGCTACGCCGACGGAAAAATCACACGCGTGGTGCGCAATACTCAAGTAGAGAAGGAGACACGTAAACAGTTACGCGAGCTGGGTTTTGAGGTGATTGAAAAAACCCGCTTGCGCGGCGTGAACGCCGCCGTGCAGGGCGGTTTTGTACCCCTCGATGCCGATGCTGAGGCGGCGTGGATGCGCTTCGTGCAGGATCAAGCGCCGTTACTGCGTGAGCGCGGCTGGCGGGTAGAGATGGCGCCCGGCTTCCGTTTCAATATCGCCGCCGTGGATGATTGGTATGGCGAGGTCGAAGAATCGGACAGTCAATGGTTCAATCTCGAGGTCGGTATCGAAGTCGAAGGTGAGCGCGTCAGCCTGATTCCGATTCTCATCAAATTGATCAGAACGGCGCCGCGCGAATGGAGTCCCGAAGCGCTGGCGCGGCGCGGCGATGAATCACCGCTGCTGGTTCCGCTTCCCGACGGACGTCAGGCGGCGTTGCCGCTGGCGCGCGTGCGCGCCATTCTTCTCACGCTGCATGAGCTCATCATGCGCGATGAAATCACCGGCAACCGCTTGCGCCTTCCTGCGCTTGATGCGGGCCGTCTCGCCGATCTGGAGCACGCGCTCAAATTGCGTTGGATGGGCGGCGAACGGCTGCGCGCGCTGGGCGAAAAGCTCGCCGGTTTCACCGGCATTGCGCCAGTCGCCACGCCGCGCGGGCTGAAGACGCATTTGCGCGGCTATCAAAGCGAAGGTCTCGCCTGGCTGCAATTTTTGCGTGAGTACGAACTGGCAGGCATCCTAGCCGACGACAAGGGCCTGGGCAAGACCGTGCAGGCGCTGGCGCACATTCTCATTGAGAAAGAGGCCGGTCGCCTCGACTGTCCCGCACTGGTGGTTGCGCCGACCAGCATGATGAGCGTGTGGAAATCCGAGGCGACGCGTTTTGCGCCCGCGCTCAAGGTGCTGGTGTCGCATGGCAGCAAACGCAAAGAAGGCTTCGAACATATCGCGCGCCACGACCTGGTTGTCACCACCTATGCATTGCTGCGGCTAGACGAAGAGGAACTGAAAAAACACGCCTACCACATCATCGTGCTTGACGAAGCGCAGAACATCAAAAACGCCAAGACCAAGGCTGCCGCCATCGCCGCGCAACTCAAGGCGCGCCACCGGCTGTGCCTGACTGGAACACCGCTGGAAAATCACCTCGGCGAGCTGTGGTCGCTATTCAACTTTTTGCTACCCGGCTTCCTCGGTGACGAGCGCGTTTTTCGTGCACGTTACCGCACGCCGATTGAAAAAGAAGGCGACAGTGTGCGCCGCGACTTTCTGGCGCGGCGCGTCAAGCCTTTCCTGTTGCGCCGTACCAAAGAGAAAGTGGCCGGCGAATTGCCGCCCAAGACCGAGATCACGCGCAGTGTCGAACTGGGCGGCGCGCAGGCCGATCTCTACGAAACCGTGCGCGCGGCAATGGACAAGCGCGTACGCGAGGAAATCGCCGTGCGCGGCCTGGCGCGCAGCCACATTATCGTGCTCGATGCGTTGCTGAAGCTGCGCCAGATCTGCTGTGACCCGCGATTGGTCAAGGCGCTGGGCACGGCGAAAAAACCTGTGCCTTCGGCCAAGCTCGAACTACTTATGGAAATGCTTGAAGAGCTGCTCGATGAGGGCAGAAGCATCTTGTTGTTTTCGCAGTTCACCAGCATGCTCACGCTTATCGAGGCCGAGCTGAACGTACGCAAATTCGGCTACGTCAAACTCACCGGCGAAACGCGCGACCGCGAAACGCCGGTGAAAAAATTTCAAAACGGCGAAGTCAAGTTGTTTCTCATCAGTCTCAAGGCCGGCGGCACCGGGCTCACCCTCACCGCCGCCGATACTGTCATCCACTACGATCCGTGGTGGAATCCGGCGGTTGAAGCGCAGGCCACAGACCGCGCGCATCGCATCGGCCAGGACAAGCCGGTGTTCGTCTATAAGCTCATCGCCAAGAGCACGGTGGAAGAAAAAATCATCAAACTGCAAGGCAGCAAAGCCGCACTGGCAAGCGGCATCCTGGCGGGCGAAGGGGCTGCCGCCAGCGCGCTTAGCGCCGAGGACCTGAAGGCGCTATTCGAGCCGCTGACTTGAACATTGATGCCGAGGAGGTCGTAATCAAACACCGCCACCATCAGGCGCCGCGCTGGTGGTTGGCTGCGTTGCTGGCGGGGCTGGCGACGCTCGGTCCATTTTCGGTGGACACTTATTTGCCGGCTTTCAGCGGCATGAGTAGCGATTTGAATGCACCGATGCTGCAAATGCAACAGACGCTGTCGATCTATCTTGCCGCGTTCGCTTTCATGTTCTTGTTCCACGGCGCTTTGTCCGACAGCTTCGGACGCAAGCCGGTTATTCTCGGCGGCTTGGTGGTGTTTACGCTGGCCTCGGTCGGCTGCGCGCTTTCCCGCGACATCGGCACATTGATATTTTTCCGCGCGCTGCAAGGGCTTTCGTGCGGTGCGGGCATGGTGGTGGGGCGCGCCATGATCCGCGATTTGTTCGACGATACCGATGCGCAAAAAGTGATGTCGCTGGTGACGCTGTTCTTCGGGCTCGCCCCGGCGATTGCACCGATTCTCGGCGGGCATCTGTATGTGTGGTTCGGATGGACCTCGATATTCTGGTTTCTGGCTTTGGTCGGCTTGGCGCTGGTAGTGGTGAGCCAGCGTTCGCTGTATGAAACTTTGCCGCCGCAAGCGCGTCAGTCTTTTCATCCGGTGGCGTTGCTGCATGGTTATCGCGAAGTCGGCATGAACCTGCGTTTTTTGCTGTTGTCATTCGCGGTGGGCTTCAATTTCAACGCCTTCTTTCTCTACATTGTTTCCGCCCCGGTGTTTCTGTCCGAGCACCTCGGGCTGGGGCCGCAGGAATTCGCCTGGCTGTTCATGCCTTCCATCGCTGGCATCATGACCGGCGCCTTCATCTCCGGACGTGCAGCCGGCAAGCTTACGCCGCGCAAGACCGTGTCATATGCTTATCTTTTCATGACCGGCGCCGCGCTCGCCAATCTGGCCTATGCATTTGCTTTCAAGCCTGCGCTGCCTTGGGCGGTGCTGCCGATTTTTCTGTACGCGATCGGCTCGGCGATGGCGATGCCGAGCATTTCGCTTATCGTGCTGGATCTTTTCCCGGCGCGGCGCGGTATGGCGTCGTCCTTGCAAGGCTTTATAGCCGGGGTGATTAACGCCGTCACAGCGGGAATCATCGCCCCCTTGACGTGGCATGCGCCGCGCGCGCTGGCCCAAGGCATGGTCGCCTTGATGGCTTGCGGGCTGGCAAGCTGGTGGCTTTACGTCAAGGTGACGCCGCAGCGCGCCAGGATCGACGTGGTGTAGTGATGCGGTCAGGATTCGCTTGCGCAAGATTTGGTAGGGTGCGCTTGCGCACCGTTAGGCATGGTGCGCAAGCGCACCCTACAGTTCCAGAGTGAAGCGAGCTAAGGCATTTGCCGACAGTAAGTTTCGCGCGTGAATAACAACAGAATGATAGACACCGCCCCCCAGGCGAGCAGCAGCGCAAAACTGCTTTGATAGGCGGCAAAGTCGTAAATGCGCGCGCCGTTTGCGCTAGCACCTTGCCAGCGCTGGTCCAGCATCCATCCCACCAGGGGTTGCATGAACATCGGGCCCAACATGACGCCCATATTGGCAATGCCTGAGACAGTTCCTGCCAGATGAGCGGGAACGGATTCCTTGGCGAAGGCGAAACTGATAATGAAATTACTGGAAAAAAAGCCCAGTGCAATCAGCACGGCAACCAATGCGGCGTGCGGCAAGTGCGGCGTAATAATCAGCGCCGACCAGAGCGTCAGCGATACTACAAATCCGCCGACATAAAGCGGCTTACGCTTGCCGAGGCGATCCGCTGCCGCGCCATAGGCCAGGCTGCCAAAAGCCCAGGCGATCATCATCAACGAGGATAATCCCGCCGCCTGCGTCTGGCTCAGCGCGTAATGCGTCACCAGGAAAGGCACGCCCCACAGCCCTGCGAAAGTGAGCACAATCCCCGAGGCGGCGCCGGGGATGAAAAAAATCAGCCAGGTGTTGCGGTAACGCAGCACTTCAAGCAATCCGGCGAACAACGATTCCTGACGCCGGGCGTCATGCTGCCCGGCGAAGTAAGTTTCATAACCCCGTTGCGCCGGATCGTCACGCACTATCGACCAGATGGCCAGCGCGAGGCCGAGCGTAATGACGGCGCTGGCCAGCATGACCGAACGCCAGCCAAAGCCGTTAACCAGAATGCGCAATGGCGCGCCCGCAAACACCGCGCCCATCACGCCGACAAAGAGCGCCAGACCGCTGGTCAGAGCGAATTGTCTGGGCGGCATCCAGTGGCTGGCAAGTTTGAGCATGCACACGAAAGCCACGCCGACCGATGCGCCGATAAGTAAGCGCCCGGCGCCGGCCCAGAATAATGTGGGCGCAAGGGCGAACAGCAGTGTGCCGAGTGCGGCAATCCCCGCGCCTAACGTGAGCAGCGCGCGCGGGCCCCAGCGATCCGCCAGGATACCTGTCGGAATCTGCATCGCTACGTAGCTGTAAAAATAGAACGCCGAAAGATTGCCCAGCGTCGCGGCAGTAAGGTTAAATGCCGCCGTCAGTTCATTAGTAATAACCGCAGGCGCGACACGCTGGTAAAAGGCGATGAAATACAGCGCCGCGCCCAGACCCCAGACAGTCCAGGCAAGTGAGGCGGGAGGTGTAGTTTGATGCTTGCTTTGCGAATTCAATTATTGAGCGTTTGCCTTACTCAACATTGCTCCCAGGGCAGTCCCTGCATGCGCCAGCCGCCGAGTTTGCCACGCTGACGATCATCGTCCAGATCGCCCTCAAACCCTTCGAGCACGTTATACACTCTGGTGAACCCTGCCTTCTCCAATGCGATGCCGGCATCGAGCGAACGGTTGCCGCTACGACAAATGAGTATCACCGGGCGATGGTCGGAATGACCGGTGGCCTTTTTGACCTGTCCGACAAAATGCGGATTAATTTCCCAATCCGGACCGTCGTTCCACGGAATCATGATGGCGCTGACCGGATGGCCGACAAACAGAAACTCCATTTCACTGCGGCAATCTACAAACACGGCGTCAGAATGTTGTTGCAGAAATTCGCTCGCCTCTTTGGGGGTAAAGTGTTCCATATTTTCTCTCGGCAATGAGTTTAGTCACACCTGCCTGCTTATTATACTGTGGCTATCAAGCCTGGCCTTTGTCCGCTGGGACATCATGCCGACGCTTATATGATAGTGATGCGCGCAAACTTACGCTTGCCGACTTGGGCGACAACGGTCTTGCCCTTGGGGATTCTGAGATTTTTATCGCTTACTTTTTCGCCATCAATTTTCACACCGCCCTGCTCTATCATGCGCAGCGCTTCTGCTGTGCTTGGCGTAAGTCCTGCTTGCTTGAGCAGTTGCGCGAGGATGATCCCTTCTGCCCCGCCTTCCAGCGTGATTTCGGGAATGTCTTCGGGTATGCCGCCGTGATGGCGCGCGTCGAAATCTTTCAGCGCCGCTTCTGCCGCGCCGCGTGAATGGAAGCGTGTCACAATTTCTTGGGCAAAACCCACTTTGATGTCGCGCGGATTCCTGCCGCCCTCCACGTCGCTTTTCCATTTGCGTATGTTGTCGTTTGATGCAAATGACAACAGCTCGATATAGCGCCACATCAAATTGTCTGAGATCGACATCAGCTTGCCAAAAATTTGCTCGGGAGCTTCATTGATACCCACATAGTTGCCCAACGATTTGGACATCTTATTGACGCCATCGAGCCCTTCGAGCAACGGCATGGTGATTATGCATTGCGGCTCCTGGCCGTAATGCTTCTGTAGCTCGCGACCTACCAGCAGATTGAATTTTTGATCGGTTCCGCCCAGCTCAACGTCGGCGCGCATGGCTACCGAGTCATACCCTTGCATCAGCGGGTAAAGAAATTCGTGTACCGCAATCGGTTTTTGCTCGGCATAGCGCTTGGCAAAGTCATCGCGCTCCAGCATGCGCGCGACCGTATAGGTTTGGGCCAGCTTTATTATGCCCGCCGCACCCAGTTCGTTTCCCCACTTTGAATTGAACAGGATCTCCGTTTTGTCGGGGTCGAGCACTTTCAATACCTGCACTTTGTAAGTTTCAGCATTGTCTGCGATTTGTTCTGGCGTCAATGGCGGGCGCGTCACATTTCGACCGCTCGGATCGCCTATGAGTCCGGTGAAATCCCCGATCAGAAACATGGCGTGATGCCCAAGATCCTGAAATTGCCGCATCTTGTTTAGCAAAACCGTGTGGCCGAGATGCAGGTCGCGCGCGGTTGGGTCAAAACCCGCCTTGATACGCAGCTTACGTCCTGACGCAAGCTTGTTTTTCATCTCTTCTTCAACGATAAGCTCGCCTGCGCCGCGTTTAATTAACTCCAGGTCTGCTGCAAGGGTCATTTTTTTCCCAGATGGCTCAAAGTCAGCATTATGCCTTGACCCAAGCACACAGGTCTGTATAATGCGCCCTTCGCCTTGGAGCACTGCAACATTTTTCGAGGTTTGTTCTTTAAAAATCAAACAGCCGATAGAGGTGGGTGCTGCTGCTGGGGACATCTGAGGTCAGGTACGCAAGTATTTGATTTTGGGTGATACTCGAGT
>JAYWAM010000280.1:0-4014 GCA_043782425.1 Betaproteobacteria bacterium | reverse complement strand
CAAACCTTACTATTCATCATTGAATAGGCAGTTGTTTAGTCCACGAAAAACACGAAAGGCACGAAATTTGTGAATTTTTTTCGTGTCTTTCGTGTTTTTCGTGGACGATGCGTAACATCAATTTAATCATACACTCAGCGTCATCAGCGTTCTATTTTTGACTCTGAATAGTTACGAATAATATTTTTTATTCGCCCAGATAGGCTTCGCGCACCTTGGGATTGGCAAGCAGAGCTGCGGACTCATCGGCCAGGGTGATGAGGCCGCCATCCATTACATAACCGCGCGTGCTGATTTCGAGCGCCAGTTTGGCGTTCTGTTCAATCAGTAATATGGTGACACCCGACTGCGACACCTCGCGTATCACTGTGAAAATTTTCTGCACCATGAGCGGCGCGAGCCCCATGCTGGGCTCATCGAGCAGCAGCAGTTTGGGTTGACTCATTAACGCGCGAGCAATGGCGAGCATCTGCTGCTCACCGCCCGAGAGCGTGCCGGCAGTCTGTTTGCGGCGCTCCTTGAGTCGTGGAAAAAGCGTGAACATGCGCTCGATGTCGGCGGCGATGGCGGCTCTATCATTGCGGATGTAAGCGCCCATGCGCAGATTCTCTTCAATGCTGAGGCTCTGAAACATGCCGCGCCCTTCAGGCACCAGGCACAAGCCCATTCTTGCAATCTCAAACACCGCGCGGCCAGCGAGGGCATTGCCGTCATAGCGGATGCTGCCCGAGGCAGCATGCAGCAGTCCGGTGATAGCTTTGAGCGTGGTGGTTTTGCCCGCGCCGTTGGCGCCGATGAGGCACACCAGCTCGCCTTCTTCGACCGCCAGATCAATACCCTTGACGGCTTTGATGCCGCCATACGAAACATGCAGGTCCTTAAGTTCGAGCAGGCTCATGCCGCGGCGGGAGTTTGCATGGTCACACCCAGATAAGCCTCGACCACCAGTGGATCGCGCTGCACTTGCGCGGGCAAGCCTTCGGCGATTTTCTTTCCATAGTCGAGCACGGCGATACGATCACACAGGCCCATCACCAGCTTCACGTCGTGCTCGATCAGCAGGATGGTGATGCCCTGTGCACGTATTGATTCGAGTAATTTGCGCAACGCGATTTTTTCGGTGGCGTTCATGCCGGCGGCGGGTTCATCGAGCGCCAGCACCTTGGGGTCGGTCGCCAAGGCGCGCGCGATTTCCAGGCGGCGCTGGTCGCCGTAGGAAAGATGTTTGGAAAACTCGTTGGCACGCGGCCCGAGCGCCACAAAATCCAGCAATTCGCGCGCGCGTTTTTCGATGGCGGCTTCTTCCGCGCGCGTCGCAGCATTGCGCAGGATGGCGCCCAGCACTCCGGCCTTGGTGCGCACATGGCGGCCTATCATGACGTTTTCCAGCGCGGAAAGATTGCCGAACAGACGTATGTTCTGAAAAGTGCGCGCAATGCCGATGGCGGCGATGCGGTCCGGCGTCATGTCGCGCAACGGTCGGCCCTGGAAATTGAACGCGCCTTCATCGTGGGCGTAAAGGCCAGTCAACACGTTGAACAGCGTGGTCTTGCCCGCGCCGTTGGGGCCGATGAGGCCGTAGATGGCGCCTTGCTCAACTGCAAAGCTCACTTCGGACAAAGCAGTGAGTCCGCCGAAGCGCTTGGTGATGCCGCGCATTTCCAGGATAGTCGCGCTCATGGATCTGCTCTGGCGAGTTCACGCTTGCGCAGCGCCGAGGGCAGCACGCCCGCCGGGCGGAACAACATCATCACCACCATCGCCAGGCCGAACAACAGCATGCGGATGACTTCAGGGTCGATAATGGTTTTGCCGAACAGGGCAAGCTGCGCAGGTTCGACCGTGTAGCGCAAAATCTCCGGCACGAAGGAAAGCAGAATGGCGCCGAGAATCACACCCCAGATATTGCCCATGCCGCCCAGCACCACCATAGACAGCACCATGACGCTCTCGGTTAGGATGAAACTTTCCGGACTGATAAAGCCCTGCATGGCGGAGAACATGCCGCCCGCGACACCGCCGAAGGAAGCGCCCATGGCGAACGCCAGCAGCTTGATGCGCATGGTGTTGATGCCCATGGCGCGCGCCGCCATTTCGTCTTCGCGAATCGCCTCCCACGCGCGCCCGATGCGCGAGTTTTGCAGACGCAGATTGATGACGATGACGAGCAATAATACGACGAGCAAAAAGTAGTAATACTTGATGGGGCCCGATACCAGCAATTCCCCCAGGCGCGAGGTGTCGCCAAAGCTAACGCCGAATATACTTATCGGGTCGATGGTGGTGATGCCCTTGGGGCCGTTGGTGATGTTGATCGGCTCTGACAGATTGTTGAGAAAAATGCGGATGATCTCGCCGAATCCGAGCGTCACAATGGCCAGATAATCGCCGCGCAGTTTCAAGGTCGGCGTGCCCAGCAGAATGCCGAAGAAACACGCCACCGCCGCACCGATTGGCAGTATCACCCAGAACGGCAAGTGCAGATTGAAGTGCGGCGAGGCGAGCAGCGCATAGACATAAGCGCCCACCGCATAAAAAGCGATATAACCCAGATCGAGCAGTCCGGCAAAGCCCACCACGATGTTGAGTCCGAGCGACAGCAGCACGAACAGCAGCGCGAGATTAGTGATGCGCACCCACGCGGTTCCCGCCATGGCGAGCACAAAAGGCAACGCGATAAGCGCGCCGACGATGAGCGCCACGCCGATCCAGTATGCGGACGGGTGGGCGCGCAGCTTGGCGATGATTGGGGTCATGGTATGCGACACCGGAAATAGTGGAATTTTTTTCTCATCACGCCCTGTCGCCGACCCGTTCACCGAGCAGCCCGGACGGCCTGAACACCAGCACCAGGATCAGTACGATGAAGGCATACACGTCTTTATAGTTGCTGCCGAACAGACTCGAATTGGGGTTAGCTTCGCACAGACCGCCAAATCCCGGCAGCCAGTCATTGAGAAAACACACGTTAGTAAAGTCGCCGATGTAGCCCGCACCGAGCGCCTCGATCAGCCCCATGAGTATGCCGCCCAGCATGGCGCCGCCCAGATTGCCGATGCCGCCTAAAACCGCTGCGGAAAATGCTTTCAGGCCGAGCAGAAAACCCATCTGATAGTGCGCGATGCCGTAATAAGTGCCGACCATCACACCGGCGATGGCGCCGAGAGCCGCGCCGATAACAAAGGTAAATGAAATCACGTTGTTGATGTTAATACCCATCAGCCCGGCGACTTGCGGATTTTGCGAAGTGGCGCGCATGGCGATGCCGATCTTGGTGTTGTGCACCAGAAACAGCAGGCCCGCCATCATGGTGACCGACACCAGGATGATGGCGATCTGCACGTTGGTGATGGTGGCGCTGTTTGGCCCGCTGCCCAGGTGGATAGGCTGGATCTCGATAATCTGCGGAAAGGGAATGTTGTTGCGGCTCCACACCAGCAGCGCGAGATGTTGCAGGATGATAGAGACACCGATGGCGGTGATCAGCGGCGCGAGCCGCGGGGCGGAGCGCAGCGGGCGGTAAGCCACGCGCTCTATGCTGTAGCCGATCACCATACACGCGGGAATCGCCAGCAGCACACCTGCGGCGACGATCACCAGCGGCGGCAGCCCGCTACCCGCCAGCGCGGAGATCACAGAGAACGCCACCATGGCGCCTATCATCACCACTTCGCCGTGGGCAAAGTTGATAAGCTGAATAATGCCGTACACCATCGTGTAGCCCAGCGCCACGACGGCATAGACGCAACCCAGCGTTAAACCATTGACGAGCTGTTGCAGGAAAATATCCATGTGCGCGAATGTTACATCAGGTTTCTAGCGCGCGCGGACTTGTCCGCCAAAGCAGCCGCGCAGCTCTGGCGCATGCGGCGGACAAGTCCGCCCATAGGGTCTCATGGTTTCATGGCACTCGGTTAAGCGAAAAAGCGTCGTCCAGCGCAGGCTGGGACCCAGTCCATCGTATATCTGACTATTGGGAGGACTGGATCCCAGCCGCAGCCTGCCCTCGAATGC
>JAYWAM010000279.1:0-28177 GCA_043782425.1 Betaproteobacteria bacterium | reverse complement strand
CGTCAAATGAACAAGTGGCCCTGGCGGGCCACTTGCGTTTCGATCTTAGCAACCTTCAAACTCCGCCAAATTCCGGCGCATTTACGCAGCCGTCAACATGCGCACGTGCTTGCTACGTTCGAGTAGCTGCGCCGCGTTGGCTGGGAAAAGGTCGAAGGCGATTCGCCCATCCTCCCGAAACAGGCGCTCTCGTTCCGCCAACCATGCCTGCCATGCGGGGTTCGCATCGTTGCGGTCCTTTGACTTGATCGTCCCGTAGACGGCCTGCTCATCCTGCGGCAATAGGATGCGCAGCGACTTCGGCGCACCGAGCAGATAGGCGTGCGCCGAGAGCACTGACCAGAAGAACGAGTGGAAGGTCTGCATATTCAGCATTCCGCGCTGCGCCTTCGGTACTTCGAGCCTTGTGGCCTCGCCGACGCGAGCGACGGCAGCTCTGGAGAAGCTCAAGAAGAGCACGGACTGACCGGACGCCAGCCCATCGCCGATGCGCACGACTGCCTTCTTCAAGGCAATCGTTGTCTTGCCACTTCCCGGTCCACCGATGACGAGGGCGTGCCCCTTGCAGTCAAGGAGCTGCTGGCGAAGGTCGCAGACCTCCATCGGAGTCTCTTCGATCAAGCTGCGGCAGCCGGTGGCACGATGACGCCGACTTCTGCGGCCCCGGCAGGTTCTGCGGGCGCCGCAGCCACCGCGACCTCAACTGGGATGTCTGCCGGCTTCGGGAAGGCAGCGTAAACCTGTTTGAGAAAGCCAGTCACCGTCGGTGGTAACTCGGCCGCCGTACTGCCTTCAAAGAGTCTTGCGGCCCAACCAGCGCCCTTGCTGCTTTCCAGCGCGGACCGCGCCAGCTTCTTCAGGTCTGCATCGGCGGGGCGCGCAGCAGGAATCGTGAAGTTGCCGTTGTCGCCGGACGTTCGCAGGTCGTCGAGAAACGCCCATAGGCGGTCGAGCGACATCTCACTCACGATCAGCACCTCGAAACCCGCATGCACATGCTCGCAATCCACGTCAAACGCATCGGTGAACTGCTTCTTCTTGTCCGGTGGGCGAGCCATCGAGTCGTAGAACGAGAACGTCTTTAGGCCGAGCGCCTTGAAGAAGGTGCCGAACTTCGGCATCGCCCCCTCACTCTCCGCGTCGAAGAACGCTGCGCCCGCGATGTCGAGCGGTTGCAGCGAGTCGTCGCTCTCCTCCAGCTTTCTGGCGGCCACCGGCAGGGCGTGAAACTCCGTCAGGCCTTCAACGACGATGGCTCCCTTGCCGAGTATGCATTCCGTCAAGCCGCGCCTGGCGAACCGCTTGAAGTCGTTGCCCTTCAGGCCACCGGCATCCGACACCTTCTTGGCCGTGACGCTGGAATCTGGCCCGCGCGAAAGCAGCCGGGTCTGTTCGGGCTCGAAGCGTTCGATGACATACGGCGAGTGCGAGGTTACGAATGCCTGTGTCGTGTTGTGCAAGAGGTAGTCCGCGATTCGCCGCTGCGTATGGGGCGGCACGGCGATCTCCGGCTCTTCCATCGCGAAGATGACCGACGCCGGCTTGAGTTCAGCGATGAACGACAGGAGGGCAAGAACCAGCACGTTCAATGTGCCCGTCCCGACTTGCTGGAACGGTACTGGTGTCTGGTCTTTGGACATTGCCAGAAAGAACGCCATCGTTTTTCGCAGGTGCTCGCGCGTCAACTGCGACACATGCAGTTTGGTGGTCCTGCCGTCCACGTCGGATGCGATGTAGCGTCCGAGCCGTGCCTCAATCGACCCCAATACCGGCTGCAGGTGGGTTGCATCCTTCTCGATGTCCAGGTCCCGTAGCCGCTCGATCGCCTTCTCCCATAAGCCAGCTCGTGATCCCCTGAGGCGCAGGATGACATCGAGGAGCGAGCCGCGTTCCAAGCTCAAGGCGCGAGAACCTGTGCGAACCGCACGCAGGTACAGGAACCCGAACAAGCGTTTAACATCCTTGCTAACCTTGTCTAGCTCTCCCGGCTCTGCATTGGGGCTGCGCGAGTAGCACGTCTTCGCCTCGAATTCGTCCTCTTCAGGGTTGTATTCAGCCAGCGTCTCCAGACGCAGGCAGCTCACAACCAAGGGAGGATTTGCAGCGTCGACCTCTCCTTCATTGAGGAGCCGCTTCTCTGCCGTGTGCCAAAACTCAAGGTGCTGACCGCAACGATTCTCAACCTCCGCATTGATGTCAGTAAGCACAACCTCGATCTGGATTGGGACGGGCATCGGCTCTCCACTCTCAATCGCGCCGGGCGCAAGGTATCGAGCATTGTGAAAGTCGAATTCTTCGACGGGTGGGAATTTGGATATTCGATCGGGCCCGAGCACCAAGTCCAAGGCTTCACAAATCGTGCTCTTGCCGACGTTGTTCGGCCCGACGATCAGGCAGTGCCCGTCGAAGTGCAGTTCGGCGCTCTTGATGCTACGGAAATTCGTGATCTTCAGTCGAACGACTTTCATTCGTTTGCCTGCCTTTTTTATTGGAAAACGCCTGTTTATCGGTGCAGCCTATGGCGACTTTCGCCTTTGAATGTTTCTTTGTTACATTTTACGCTTAGTTTGTCTCCCAAGGAGAGACAAACTTGCCGTTCGATATCGTTAGTGTTATATTTTCCGCGCATTCTGTTTCTCATAGGGGATCAAATTGAGCACAAAATATCACTTGCAAACAAAGACGCTAGGCCCACGTGCAGCGCAGCTCTTTACCGAGCTGAATGAGCTGCGCCGGTCTACGTTTACCTTGGCAGATGTGCGCTCGATCACTGGCCTGTCGTCGGCATCGGCCCGCAATCTCGTGCATAAGGCCCAGCAACGAGGTTTGGTCACGCGACTGAAGCCTGGCCTGTACAACCTCGTGCCCTTCGAACTTGGCCGGGCCACTGAGCACATCGACAGCCCGTACTTGATCGCGCGTGAACTCGCGGGTACGGCGCCCTACTTCCTGTCGCACGGCACCGCGCTTGAGTTGCATCGCATGGTGACGCAGCCGAACTTCACCGTCTATGTGTCATGCACACGGCGCGTGCGTCCGCAGACGGTGGGCGGTTATGACTTTCGGTTTGTGCATATTAAGGCAGAACAAGAATTCGGAGTAATGAAGCATTGGATCGACAAGGTGCGCTTCGTGATGATCAGCGACATGGAGCGCACCATTATCGATGGTCTTCGACACCCGGCATTTGCCGGTGGTATCACCGAAGTCGCCAAGGGGTTATGGATGAAGCGAGACGTACTGAAAGTCGAACGGCTGCTGGACTATGCGCAACGCCTCGGCGTCGGCGCGGTCGTGCGTCGCCTCGGCTACCTGCTGGAACACTATGGTCTGGCCGATGCTTCGGTGCTGGAGCCGCTGCGCGGCATGCTGACGGCAACTTACCAGCGCCTTGATCCACTGCTCCCCGCCGAGGGAGCATTCCTCTCACGTTGGCGGCTCCGGCTCAACGTGACTCCCGAAGAACTGGATGCCGTGAGGCTTGGCTGATGATTCCCCAACGCAACATTTCATTGATCTCAAACACGCTGGTGACCGCTGGTGGGCGGCGCATCCCCGAGGCCGTCATCGAACGCGATTACGTGCTGGCTTGGTTCCTGACCGGTTTGGCCGGTCATCCGTTACGCGACGTGCTGGCCTTCAAGGGAGGTACGGCACTGCGACGCTGCTGGTTTGAGGACTATCGGTTTTCGGAAGACCTGGATTTCACGCTGACCCGTCCGATCACCCTTGAAGATATCCTTGCTGGGTTGAACGAAATCTTCGCGGCTGTCGAAACCGCCTGCGGCTTGCGGATCGCTTTCGACCGCGAAGACCGCCACCGCCACCAAAACAGTCACACGTTCTATCTGCGCTACCAGGGGCCGCTGCCCGCCGCGAACGACGTGAAGGTGGATATCACGATTGACGAAATCCTGTGCTTCCCGCTGCAAGATCGCCCGATTCAGCGCATCTACGACAGCTTTGACGACTTGCCAGAAGGGCCGACCTTGAAAGTCTATGCCATCGAGGAAATCGTACTAGAAAAACTACTGGCCGTGAGTGCCCGTGCGCGCAACGAGCCGCGCGACCTTTATGATCTCTGGTATCTGTTCGGCTCAACCAACTTGCGAATTGCGGAGATGCGTGTCGAACTCAATACCAAGTTGGCATTGCGGCAGCGTGTCGTTGCAGACATGGAGCAGGCAATCGCCGCCAAGGAAGATCGTCTTCGGCGGCTCTGGACCGCTCGTCTCGCGCACCAGATGAGCCAATTGCCGCCGTTCGATGATGTCTTTCGGGAAGTGCTGCGTGCCGTGCGAGCCGCCGACTTACCGAAGTCGAAAGCCTGATTGATTGCTGAGACGCCGAGGCCCTGTCGGGGCCGAAATTCAGCGAAACGATGGTATTTACTGCGCAGTAAATATGGGCCGGAACATCACGATTCGCTCGCGAGTTTCGAGGTGGCCTAGCTGGAAAAACTCTTGCTGATCGGCTTTACCGTCAGCGGCAAGCGAGGATCAACGATCAACCAAAAAACGCAGATATCTGACAATACTGAAGAAAGTCTCGAAGCCCAATGCGATCCTCACTCCCACTCTATCGTCGCCGGTGGCTTGCCGGAGATGTCGTACACCACACGATTCAAACCGCGCACCTCGTTGATGATGCGATTGGAAACGCGGCCCAAGAGATCGTAAGGCAGTTCAGCCCAGTGCGCGGTCATGAAGTCGGTGGTGATGACGGCGCGCAATGCGACGACATAATCGTAAGTGCGGCCATCGCCCATCACGCCGACACTTTTTACTGGCAGAAAAACTGCAAAAGCCTGCGCCACTTTGTCGTACCAGCTCACGCCATCCTGTTGCTTGGTATTGCGCAGCTCTTCAATAAAAATGGCGTCGGCGCGGCGCAACAGCTCGGCGTAATCAAACTTGACTTCGCCTAGAATACGCACCGCCAGGCCCGGCCCGGGAAAGGGGTGGCGGAATATCATGTCGCGCGGCAACCCCAATTCCAAACCTAGCAAGCGCACTTCGTCCTTGAATAATTCGCGCAGCGGTTCGAGCAAACCCAGGTGCAGCGATTCGGGCAGGCCGCCCACGTTGTGATGTGACTTGATGGCGGTAGCCTTGTTGCTTTTCGCTCCGGCGCTTTCGATCACGTCGGGATAGATGGTGCCTTGCGCCAGCCATTTCGCATTGGGCAATTTTTTTGCTTCACGCTGAAAAATTTCCACGAATATGCGACCGATGATTTTGCGTTTCTTTTCGGGATCGGTCACGCCTTTGAGTTGCGACAGAAACTCTTGCCCGGCATCGACGTGTATTACTTTCATGTGCAAATGATTGCCGAAAGTTTCCATCACCTGTGCCGCTTCGTTGAGCCGCAGTAAGCCGGTATCGACGAATACGCAGGTGAGCTGGTCGCCCACGGCTTTGTGAATCAAGGCGGCGGCCACGGAGGAATCGACGCCGCCGGATAAGCCGAGGATGACCTCCTGCTTGCCAACCTTGGCGCGAATGTTGGCAATGGCCTGGGGAACATAGTCTGGCATATTCCAGTCTGATCCGCAGCCGCAGATGTCGTGTACAAAGCGCGCGTAAATCGCCTTGCCTTGTTTGGTGTGCGTCACTTCGGGGTGAAACTGTAGCGCATAAAACTTGCGCGCTTCATCGGCCATGCCGGCAATGGGACAGGCTTCGTTCGAGACGATGACTTTGAACCCCGGCGGCAATGCGCTCACTTTGTCGCCGTGACTCATCCAGACATCGAGCAGCCCCTGGCCTGCGTCGCCAACGCGATCCTGTATGCCTTCGAGCAGCTTTGAGTGACCGCGCGCGCGCACTTCGGCGTAACCGAATTCGCGCACTTTACCGAGCTCGACCTGGCCGCCAAGTTGCGCCGCCATGGTCTGCATGCCGTAGCAGATGCCCAGCACCGGCACGCCAAGTTCAAACACCGCCTGCGGCGCCCTGAAGTCGGTTTCCACATTCACTGAGGCGTGGCTGCCGGAAAGAATAATGCCCTTGGGATCATAGTCGCGTACGAACTGGTCGCTGACATCGAAAGGATGCAGCTCGCAGTACACGCCGGCTTCGCGCACACGGCGCGCAATGAGCTGGGTGACCTGTGAGCCGAAATCGAGGATGAGAATTTTTGCGTGCATGAAAGTCTCGGGTAAGAAAGGAAATCAGGTTTGCTGCGATTAGGTGGTGGTGATTGTGGAGGCCGCAGACAAGCGATGCTTGGCAAAAAAACGCCATGCCACAAACAGGGCAATGATCTGCAATAACGCGCTGAGGAAAAAAGTCGCGCCGATGCGCCAATCGTTGGCGGGAAAATGGCTGACCGCAGCGAGCAATGATGTGCCTATGGCCGGCATAATCACGATGGCCAGGCTGCCGATTGCTTGCAACGAGCCCATCAGCGCGCCCTGCGCGCGCGCGTCGGTGGACTTGGAAACAATGCCTTGCAACGCCGGCCCCGCAGCGAAGGCCAGCAGATTGCAGAGAATCAACACATACATCATCCACCCTTGCGTGGCGAGGCCGTAGAGAACAAAAACAATGGCGCCTGAGACCAGTCCCAGCAGCGAGAGCCTCACTTCACCCAAGCGCTTCAGCAACCATCCCAACATTCCCGCCTGCACCACGGCAGAGGCGAGGCCGACACAGAACAGCGCAAAGCCATTTTCACGCGGTCCCCAGCCGAAACGGAAATGGGTGTAAAGCACCCAGGTGGTCTGTAGCAACACCTGCGCAAAGGTGACCAGGCTAAACACCACCACCAAGCCGCGAATATCGCGACGCACCACCAGACGGGCGAGCGCGGAAAACGGATTGGCTTTGGCTATCGAAAAAGTGGCGCGTCTTTCTTTGGGCAACGATTCGGGTACAAAAAAGTAGCCGTAAATCGCATTGGCTGCGGAAAGCCCCGCTGCCACATAAAACGGCAGATGCAGATCAACCCCGCCCAACAAACCGCCTATCATGGGGCCGCAGATAAAACCCAACCCGAACGCCGCACCTATTTTGCCGAAACTTTTTGCGCGGTTCTCCGGCGTAGAAACATCAGAAGCGTAGGCGCTGGCCACCGATATGCTCGCCGAGGACATGCCGCCGATGACGCGCCCCAGTAGCAGCACCCATAAATTTGGCGCCCACGCCGTCACCAAAAAATTGACGCCTATGCCAATAATCGAGAACATCATCACCGGGCGCCGTCCGACACGATCACTGATGGCGCCCAGCAGCGGCATAAAAATGAACTGCATCAAACCGAAAACCGTGACCAGCACGCCAAACCAATAGGCCTGCAAATCGCGCCCCTCGACAAATTCGCCCACCAGTATCGGCAACACGGGAACCGCCAGCCCGATGCCGAGCATGTCGATAAAAACACAAACAAGAATAAAGTTAAGGCCAGACGGACGCGCAGAAACGGCTGCGTTATGCGCGGCGTTTGCGGTGGGGGATTGATCCGGCATGGGCTGTATTCTTTCGCGCCGGTGATCTCAATCGACGTGGTAGTTGGGCGCTTCCTTGGTGATCTGTACATCGTGAACGTGCGATTCACGAATGCCTGCCGAGGTAATTTCGACGAACTCGGCTTTGGCGTGCACCTCGGCAATGGTCGAGCAGCCCAAGTAGCCCATGCTCGCCTGTAGCCCGCCCTTGATCTGGTGCAGCACATTGACCATGCTGCCTTTATAGGGGACGCGGCCCTCGATGCCCTCGGGGACGAATTTGTCCGAGTTGTTTTGCGGATCCTGGAAATAGCGATCAGCCGAGCCTTTTTGCATGGCGCCTACTGAGCCCATGCCGCGATAGGATTTGTACGAGCGGCCTTGATACAACTCGATATCTCCTGGCGCCTCTTCGGTGCCGGCGAACATACTGCCGAGCATCACGCACGATGCGCCGGCCGCGACGGCTTTGGCCACATCGCCCGAATAACGAATGCCGCCGTCGGCGATGCAGGGGATGCCTTTGCCCTCCAGCGCCTCGGCAACGTTGACGATGGCCGTGATCTGAGGCACGCCTACGCCCACCACGATGCGTGTGGTGCAAATCGAGCCTGGGCCTATGCCCACCTTGACGCAATCGGCGCCGTGATCGACCAAAGCAAGCGCACCGGCTTTGGTCGCGACGTTACCGCCTATTACATCGAGCTTGGGGTAGCGCTTCTTGATCCACTTGATGCGATTAAGCACGTTTTTGGAGTGCCCGTGCGCGGTGTCGACCACCAGCACGTCAACGCCGGCTTCGGCCAGCAGATCAACGCGCTCCTCTTCACCCGAACCGATACTCACCGCCGCGCCGACACGCAGGCGGCCCATATCGTCCTTGCTGGCGTTGGGGTGCTCGCTCGACTTGAGGACATCCTTTACCGTAATGAGCCCGCGCAGCTCGTAAGCCTTGTTGACCACCAGCACGCGCTCGAGACGAAATTTGTGCATCAATTCCAAAGCCTCTTCACGCGTCGCGCCTTCCTTCACCGTCACCAGGCGCGACTTGGGCGTCATGACATTTTTTACCGGCTGGTCGAGCTCGGTTTCAAAGCGCAGGTCGCGATTTGTAACTATGCCAACGACTTTTTTGCCGTCTAACACCGGCAGGCCGGAAATATTATGTTTGCGCGTCAGCGCAATCACTTCACGCACCGACATGCCAGGCGATACCGTCACCGGATCTTTCACCACACCGCTTTCGAAGCGCTTGACCTTGGAAACCTCAGCCGCCTGTGCGCGCGCCGACATATTCTTATGCACTATGCCGATGCCGCCCTCTTGCGCTAAAGCGATAGCAAGGCGCGCTTCGGTAACGGTATCCATCGCCGCAGAGAGCACCGGCAGCTTGAGAAAGATATTTTGAGTGAGGCGCGTAGTCAGATCGACATCGCGCGGCAGGACAGTGGAATAAGCTGGGACGAGTAGAACATCGTCAAAGGTGAGGGCTTTTTGGGTAACCCGCATAATTTTATACC
Organism: Betaproteobacteria bacterium; assembly: GCA_043782425.1. Classification (GTDB taxonomy): domain Bacteria; phylum Pseudomonadota; class Gammaproteobacteria; order Burkholderiales; family Usitatibacteraceae; genus JAYWAM01. The sequence goes on along the minus strand of JAYWAM010000279.1, from coordinate 19,210 downwards.
CCGACAAAAGCAGCATTATACGCGCTCGCCCGGCGGGCCGCAAAGTCGCGTTGGCAAAGCTGGTGCAGGCTAGGGCGTAGGGCGGACTTGTCCGCCACTTTATGCCTAGCGAGTGCGGTTACGGCAATGATGGTTTGGCGGACAAGTCCGCCCTACGCGTAAAAAGCTCTTACTTCTCTTCTTGCCCAGGGAGCCTGCCGGTAGCAAGGAACTCAAGCTCGACATCGCTCGGTGGTAACTGCGCAACAATCCAGCGAGCGCGATGAGCGAGTTTTTTGGTGACGAAGACAACAAAGTCGGCTTCCAGCCCGCTCGCTAAAGTACACGGCTGAACATACGAAGGCACTCCTTCAAACTCTAACCAAGAACGAAGAGATTCGGCCGCCGAGCGTTCCTGAAAGGCGCGGAACTTCTCATAGTCGTCGTCAGATGTCGTTGTCATAGTGCAGCGCCTGATTAGGTGGCTGTTTAGAAAAACTGATGATTCATGCCTGAGCCAATCCTCTTTGAGGTTGTGCTACAGGCCACCGATTTTGCATTTCAAAGCCGTGATGTCGGGGAGCTTCTTTACAGTTTACGCACCGGGCAGGCGCGTGTCGATTTGGGGTTACGACGGCGATCAGGCAAAGTAGCATTGCACAGCTTGCGATCTATTCCATTGACGCCGACGGCTTTTGCCGCTAACGTTACATCCAGTCGAGAAAAGCCATGCAACCCATTGACGGTAAATTTATTTCAGGCGTTTTTTAAGTTGATCTCCTTGCCCTTGAAGCTGTCTGACAGACGATATTGGCCGAAATTGGTCGCGCTACATTTTATTGTGGCGCTGGCTGGCTGCACTACTGTAGACGCGCCGCAGAAAAAAATATCGCTGCCTGTACCGGTTTCTGAGCAGTTAGACGTTACCAAGGCAACACCCGCGCTTTCAGCAACAGCAAGTGCGGCCTTGGTAAGTGCAGAAAAAGCAGTTGCAGACGCGCGCCAGCAAAAAGCGCTATGGGCGCGAGCTGCTGAAGTGTTTACACTGGCTCAAGATGCCGCGCGGCGTTTCGATAGCAGCGCGACAATCAAGCTGGCAAACGAGGCGCGCGTTCTGGCTAACCTGGGACTTGCGCAAAAAGCTTATCCTCCCGTCAGGGAGTCCATCACGACAAAGTGAGGTTTATATGAAAAGAGTCATACTTTACACGCTCGCGTTCGCGCTTATTGCGCCGCTCGCTCACGCCCAGGTTTACAAGTGGGTAGACAAGGCAGGCAAGGTGCAATATTCCGACCAGCCGCCAGCGCCCAGCGAAACTACAACGGTTCCGCAGCGCCTGACATCCTCCTCTTCATCATCAACGGCGGCGGCGCCCGCTGCGACAGGCGAAAAACCTGCTGCGGAAAAAGCGCCGGATAAGAACAAGGAATTTAACAAGCGCCGTATTGAGGAGGCGGAGAAAGCCAAGAAAGATGAGGATGCCGCCAAGGTCGCCTTGCAGAAACAGGAACGCTGCGACGAAGCCAAGGGATACGTCAAGTCGCTGGAATCGGGCATACGTATATCGCGCACCGATGCCAATGGTGAGCGCACTTTTCTGGACGACGATCAGCGCGCAAAAGAACTGGAGCGCACACAGAAAATCATGGCCGACGCGTGTAAATAAATCAGCGCTCTAATTGCAAAACTATGCCCCCTTGGCGCGGGCCACGCAACAACTACCATGAGCGCGAAGTTTTTCCATGAACAAGGCAATCCACGCACGCTTTGCGCTTCCTTACCCTGCCCTCTTTGCTAGTCTGCTGGGGTTTTGTGTTCAGTCTGCCGCAGCACTGTCGCTGGGCGAGATGGAAGTGCGCTCTTATCTCGGGCAACCCCTTGATTTGCGTATAACGCTCGATAACGCTGCCGGTGAGTATGTCGATATGGCGTGTTTTTCCTTGTTGCTGCGCCGCAGCGCCAGCCAGAACTCGCTCTCACCGGCTAGTGCGCGTTTCGCGCTGGACGAGAGGCTGACCAGTAAAGTTTTACTGGTGCGCAGCGTCGAGGCCATCAACGATACTTCCGCGCGAATTCAGATTCGCGCCGCATGCGAAGGTCAAGCGCCAACGCACAGGGATTACACATTTCAGCTTGATTCAATCGCATCTGTCCCAACCAATAAAACTAACAGCATTGCTCCAGTTGCGCCGTCATCGGTAGCGGCAACGTTTGAATCTTCTCGCACCAAGAAGATGGCGGATCCCACCAAAACGTCTGCGCTTAAAACCGTAAAAGCAGATACGCCAAGCTCTGGCAAACCAGTTGCGGACAGACTCGCGAAAACAGAAAACGGAGTAGCAAACGCGGCGGCCAACAGCATGTCCGAGCGTACGCCCAGGTCTGAAGTGGGTGAATTTCGTCTCAAGCTATCGACTGCGCACTTGGATTTATCGCGCAGCCGCGGGGTGAGCGAAGACATGCGCCGTAATTTACGTGAAAAACAACTCGCCTACTTTGCGGATGACCAGGGGGCGGCGCTACAGGCGCTCAAAAATACCATCACGCAACTTGAAGCGCGCCTCAGTGAAATGCAACTTAGCTTGAGTCAGCGTGCGCAGGCGGCGGCGCCAACGCCCGCCGCCCCCGCGCCTACGGTCGCCCCGCCCCGCGTAGCGCCGAGCGAGGTGGCGCCTGTTACAGAACAGCCGCCCGCCACTGTCATCGCCGCACCTGACAGCACACCAACGACACAGCCCGCCGCAGCGCTTGCGCGGCAGCCCGACAATAAGCCCACGGCGCTCGAAATCGCTCCTCCCGCAGCGCAGGATGCCTGGTGGACGAAAAGCTGGGTCTGGCTGCTGGCCGGTTTTACGCTTTTACTCATCGGTGTGCTGTTACGCTTGATGCTGCGTGCCAATGAGCCTGGCGAGCTAGAGGTAGCCGAGGGGAATGTTTCCAATCCATTTACCGACTGGGCTAATGCGCCCGATGCGGATCTCACAACCGAGCCTGAGCCCGGCGCTGCACAACCTGGTCCGCCGCGCGACACGCGGCGTGCTCCCTCCTCGGAAACTCCTTCCAGCGCCGAATACCCTCTCAACTCGCCATACGAAGAAATACCGGCGCTGCTTGATCTGGATACGCGCCAGGAATCGCAAACACAGTTTGCCCGAGCTAAAAACCGCGCAGAAGATCACGAGCGCCGTCTGCGCTACATGGAAGAGCGCTACGCAGAAATCGCCAACGCAAGTATCAGCGTCAATGATGCAGATTCGATCATCGATGCAGCACGCTTATATTACGAAGAAGGGCAGGTGCAGAAAGCCATCGAGTTGCTCACCTACGCACTCGAAGAGCGCCCGGCGCAACTACGTTTCTGGCTGGCGTTGATCGAAATTTACCGCCTGGAACGTATGACTCCGGAGTTCTGCATACTGGCCGCCAAGTTCAGAGACCTGCATTCCGGCGCCGATGTCTGGGCCAAAGTGCAGCACATCGGACGCGATCTGGATCCCAGCAATCCCTTGTTCGCTGCGGCGCTGGGACGGCTCGGCCTTCCCGATGAACGCGAGTTTGATCCGATGTCGGAGAATTGGCTCAACGCGCCTATGGACCTCACCTCCGACGTGTTGATGGTGGAGTTGCGCAGCAGCCTGCTAGACGAGCACGGCGTTGAACCTGCGGATTTGTCGGGAACCAGTATGAGCGCTGCATGATGTCCCTGTCCGGACACCCGATTGCGCACATCCGTTCGCTCTCAGATGCCAAGGAGAGCGTCTCTATCCTAAGCGCTCTGTCGGTACTGGGCAGCCGCGAAGGTCCTTTCACGCTCGACAAGCTAGAGCAACTCATCGCTGCCGAGTCGCATTTTCGCATGCTGTTGCGACGTGAGATTACTGCTTATTTCAACGTCATCGCGGATGAAAATAAAAAACATGAGACCGACGCATTTGCCAAACAGATGCAGCTCATTCACTCGTACATGGCAAGTGCATTTCAACGCTTTGTGATGAACCATGAAGACTGGCGGGACAAAGGACAGCATAGTGATCTACTCCAGCGCGCCACGGGGCTGGCGGCGGCGAATTTTGGCGGGCTGGTTAAGTGGAGTTATTTCCTGCACGAAACACTGAAAGGCACATCATGGTCGGAGTTGCATGCGCTCTACTATTTTGCCGAGCAGGAAGGCTTTCATCAGACCGGACTCAATATCTTCGAGCCGGATGGCGGCAACCTTCCTTCGGTGCATGCGCTCTATTTGCGCGCCTTGATGCTCGATGTCATCAACGCCGGCGGCCTATCGAGCGCGCGTATCGAAATTGCCGAGGGCTGGCTGTCAGACTGGTGCGGTGATTACGCACTCGAAACAGAGTATGCGCCGCGTTCGCACCTGATCTACGTCGATCTTGCCGAGCATTCCGGCTTTCATGTCATGGTGCCGGGCGTGCAGGGTGACACCATCCGTTACCTGCGCGCCGACGCGCTACGCACCCAGATCGAAGAGGTGAAGAACGAGTTGCGCAATGGGCGCGGCTACAGCGCGCGCGGCAGTCAAAGCGAGTTTCCCGTCAGCGAACATGTGGCATTGCTGTCTAGCCTCGAACACTTATATCACGCGATTCTTGCCAACAGTGGAAACCGCGTTGAAGAGCGCATCCAGGCGTCGGGCCAGGAGGTGGAAGTGCTGGTCGGCCTGGAAAATATTCTGCAAGCCGTTGGCGGCGGCGCTCTGACCCAAGCAGATGCAAGTGCAGACGAGGCAGACCGCCTGCCGCCGGTGTGGAAGGTGCACGACTACAGTTCCACCGGGTTCGGGCTGCTCATTGACCGGCCTTCGGGCGAGCGCGTTCCGATGCAAAGTCTCATCGCGCTGCGCGCTTCAAACACGGCGCCCTGGGCGCTCGCCACCATAGTCAGAAAACTCACCAACCGCGTCCAGGGACAGACGCTGTTCGGCGTGGAGATTCTGAGCTATCGTCCGCTGCCGGTTACGCTTACACAAGCCACTATATCAGCCTCACAATCCAACGCTGTCGGCATTAGCGTCGCGGCGCTTTATGTGCCAGGAAGAGCCAACGATGGCAAGCGCGATTTTCTGGTGCTGCGACTTGCCGATTTTGCCAGGCACAACGTATTCGAGCTTGCCAGCCACGGCGCGCACTATCGTGTGCGCCTGAACCGCACACTGCGCAAAGGCAGTGATTGGGTTGCGCTGCGTTTTGAAGTTGATAACAAACGCTAGGAGCCTGTCGGACTTAAAGAGTTCGTAGCAAAAAAACGACGGACTTCGATCCGCCACTTTTCTATATCCCAGTACTCTCTAGATTTTGGACGACGCGCATGGCTTTTTTCTCTCTCAAAACATGACGATTTATTGCACTGTTTTTAGTGTGCTTTAGAGTGAAAACGTTCACTTATTTTTGCATCGAAATCGACTATTTTTTGCGTCGCTATTGGCGCGGAAACAGGTGCGAAGATTTTTGCACAATTGCCTGCCTTGCCCCTTGAGGCGGCAGAAAAACGTCTTGAAAATGATCGCTTAACAAAATCTTCGTTTGGATGAAGTGTGTGGAGTGCGCGTCGTTGCTGGGATTTGGGGGTTTTCGGTCAGGCGCTAGCTAGCCGCGTGCGGCGCGCCAGATGCGCACTCTGCGCCATAGCCACGGCCCCAGCACGAGCAGCAGCGTCATTGCGAGCAGCGTGGCGGCGAGCGGCTTTTGCAGCAATACCATCGGGTCGCCCTGACCGATGGCAAGCGCGCGGCGCAACTGCGCCTCTGCCAGCGGGCCGAGTATCATGCCGATGATGACTGGCGCGGTGGGGAAGTCATAGCGCCGCATGAGGAAACCCAGCAGCCCGATGACATACAGCAGGAAAATATCGAACGCCGATTGGCGCATGCCGTAAACGCCCAGCGTGGCAAAAATCAAAATGCCGGCATAAAGCTGCGGTCGGGGAATTTTCAGCAGCTTAACCCACATGCCCACCAAAGGCAGATTGAGTATCAGCAACATGACGTTGCCGATATACATGCTGGCGATCAAACCCCAAACCAGATCGGCGGAAGTCACAAACAGCAACGGCCCCGGTTGCAGCCCGTACTGCTGGAACGCCGCGAGGAGAATGGCGGCGGTTGCGGAAGCAGGCAGACCTAGCGCGAGCAACGTGCCTATGGTGCCGGTGGAAGAGGCATTGTTGGCGGCCTCAGGCCCCGCCACGCCTTCGATGGCGCCCTTGCCGAATTCTTCGGGATGCTTGGCGAGCTTTTTTTCTATCGCATAGGAAAGGAAAGTTGGAATCTCCGCCCCGCCCGTAGGTAGCGAGCCGAAGGGGAAGCCGATAACGGCGCCGCGCAGCCAGGGTTTCCACGAACGCTTCCAGTCCTCGGCCTTCATCCATATCGTGCCGGACATTTTTTCCAGGTTTTCCGGTGCCTGGCTCATTTTGGCTGCGCACCACAGCGTTTCACCCACTGCGAACAACCCTACCGCGACGGTGACCACTTCTATGCCATCGAGCAATTGCGGCACATCGAAAGCAAAGCGCGCCTGTCCCGACAGGTCGATGCCGACCAGGCCAATGGCGAGTCCGATGAACAGACTGATAAGCCCGCGCAGCGTAGAACCACCGAGCACCGCTGAGGCGGTGGTGAAGGCCAGCACCGATAAGGCGAAATATTCCGCCGGACCAAACTTGAGCGCAAAGCCCACCACCAGCGGCGATAAAAAAGTCAACGCCACCAGCGCCAGAGTGCCGGCCACGAACGATCCGATGGCGCTGGTGGCAAGCGCTTGCCCGGCGCGTCCGCGCTTTGCCATTGCGTTACCATCAATTGCCGTGACGATGCTGGCCGATTCCCCCGGTGTGTTGAGCAGAATGGAGGTTACCGAGCCGCCATACATGGCCCCGTAATAGATACCGGCAAACATGATGAGCGCGCCCGAGGGATCGATCTTGGTGGTCAGCGGCAGCAGTAACGCCACCGTCACCGCCGGCCCGATGCCGGGCAGCACACCCACCGCCGTGCCAAGCGTGACGCCGAGCAATGCCCACAGCAGATTCTGCACGGAAAGCGCGACGCTGAATCCGTGCAGCAGCGCTTGCAGGGTTTCCATCGTAAAACTTCAGAAAGGAAGAATGCCCTGGGGCAGCGTCATCCCCAGCACATAATTGAAAAACCCATAAGCGCTGCCCGACATGATGACGCCAATAAGAGCATTGCGAAAATATTTTACGCTGCCAAAAGCGCGCGCCGTCAGCACGAATAGCAGCGTGCTGGCAGGCACAAAGCCGACGCTTTTCATCAACATGCCGTCAAGCATCAAGCCTGCGCTGATCCACGCGAACGCGCGCCAGTCGGTGGCATGATCTCCCTCGGCCTGCGCGTCTAGCGCGCGAAATCCGCCGCTTAGCGCTTCACGCAACAGCAACATGCCCAGCACAATCAGACCAAGGGCGACAAGCGTGGGAAAGAGTTGCGGGCCGACACCGGAATAACCCGTGGCGGCAGGAAGAAAATATGCGCCGACGCCAAGCGCGGCCCCTATCAGCGTGACACCTGCGGCTACAGCAATCTGGCCAAAATCCCGGCCTGGCGCGCTCATCGGCGCAAGCTCATGTCTTGGCTATTTCTTCAAATTCAACTTGGCAAGAATGTCACCGATGCGTTTGTTCTCGTCATCGACATATTTCTTAAAGCCATCGCCTGGGAGATAAAGGTCGGCCCAGTCCATGCGCGTCAGCGTTTCCTGCCATTGCTTGCTCTTGACGGTGGTATCGACACTTTTAAGCAATTCGTTTCTTTGCGCATCGCTGATTCCGGGCGCGGCGAAAATGCCGCGCCAGTTGAACAGATCGACGTTCACGCCTTGCTCTTTGAAGGTGGGCACGTCAATGCCGGGCACGCGCTTGTCGGAGGACAGCGCGAGCGCGCGAAACTTACCCGCCTTGATCTGCCCCGCAAATTCGGCGTATCCCGAAATGCCGACCGTGACGTGGCCGCCAAGGATGGCCGCCAGCGCCTCGCCGCCGCCCGCGTAGGCAATATAGTTCACCTTGGCGGCATCCACACCGACTGCCTGCGCAATCATGCCCGCCAGAATGTGATCCGTGCCGCCCGCAGAACCGCCACCCCATGACACCGAACCTGGATTGGCTTTCAGTTTTGCAATCAGATCAGCCAGTGTCTTGATGTCCGAATCGACCGGCGCAACCAGCACCTCAAACTCACCCGTGAGGCGCGCCAGCGGCGTGACCTGCGAAAGATTGACCTGCGATTTATTCAGGATGATGCCGCCCACCATCACCATGCCGCCTACCAGAATGGCGCTGCCATCCCCCTTGGCGGTATTGACGAACTGCGCCAGCCCGATGGTGCCCGCTGCGCCGCCCTTGTTATCAAACTGCACATGCTTGACCACATCAGCTTCGGTCATTGCTTTGGCGAGGTTGCGTCCCGTCTGGTCCCAGCCGCCGCCGGGGTTGGCGGGAATCATGATCTTCACACTATCGAGCGCCAGTGCATTACCCAGCAGCAGAAAAGAAACCGCGAAAGACAGAGCCGCAGCCCCGCAGAAATGCGCCAGCTTGTTCATGTGATTTTCCTCCGAGACTTTTTTGGAAAGGTGCTAAACAAGTTTAGTCCGGTGGCAAAACAAACACAACCATCTCGATACATATGATCTGCGGCCAGCCAGATGCTGGAATCGCTTTGTTGAGGGAGTATGAGGTGTGTTGTATTTGCTTCCTGACTTTTTATTAAGGAATTCTTCAGTTGCATCGCTGGGAAGGCTTACATAGTATTCGCCACACAACGCGCTGAACGTGAAACCATACTCGCGCAGCGCGTGAAACAGTAGTAGAAGCGCAGCAAATTGAATTTACAACCCAAGTAAAGGATATACAAATGCAAAGTACTCGAAGCAGATTATTCAAGACCACGCTCGCCACCCTGGTCTTAGGCAGCAGTTTGTTATTTGCGCATGGCGATATGACGAAAGTTGCGCCGGATAAAGCCAGGGTGTTGTTTGAAAATGATCGCATTCGCGCGCTTGAGACACGCAATAAGCCCGGTGAAATATTTCCCATGCACTCCCATCCGCCACGCTTCGTATACTTTATGAATCCGCTATCGGAGAAAATTACCTATGAAGGAAAAGATCCCAAGGTGTATCACTGGAAGGCAGGCGATGTGACCTTCGACGAAGCGGTGTCTTTGGCGGTGGAGAATGTAGGCACTACCGAAGGACGCAATATTGTGATCGAACTTAAGCCGAGGCCGTGATGTGCTGCTGTTATAGCCGGATTTACTTTCGAAAAAATCCTTCGGCGCTGAGTATTGATGCAATGAAGAAAGTTTTTTTCGGTATTGCACTGGCGGCGCTGGCCGCTTACCGCGAACGGCGAAACGATCAACTTTGATCAGGAGCGCGCGGGCACGTTGCCCGCCGATTGGATTTCGGGCGTAACTGGAAGCGGCGCGCCGCGCTGGATGATCGAATCTGATGCCGGTGCAGTTGGAGTCTGGACCAAGGCCGATAGCGTGACCGCGTTTGACGACTTTTCTTACAGTTCGCGATGACCTGGGAAGCGTTTGCCGCGGCGGAGTTGGCCGGTCTCAACAAATCACCAAAAGGAGAAAATCATGCAACGGCATAAACCAAAATATAACGTACGTTTGCGCGTCGCCGCAGCGGCATTGTTCGCAGCGACAGCTTCAGTGGCGTTAGCCGCTCCAATGAAAATCGAAGCGCTGTTGACACCCAGGGAACAGATTCGCCTGGATTTTGCCGACGGCAGCAAGCACGGTGTCTTGATGGTAAAGCGCGAAGGCAAGGCCGCTGGACAAGGCCCCCTGGCAGGGACTGCCGTAACGGAGTACGGTCGGCATGATGTCGTACAAGGTGTTGGCGGCGATCCGAGCGGCTACCTGGTATTTGAATCGACAGACAAAGATCTCGCGTATGTGAAATGGTCAGTGCGCGTGGTTTTCCTCCCCGGTGCGGATGGCAAGCCTGAGTTGCACGCCAACGGCGCTTGGGAAGTGGTTGGCGCCACCGGGAAATTCAAGGGATTGCAAGGCGCAGGAACCTTGCGTGTCAAACCGGTTACGCCCACGGATCGCAATTTTATTCTGGAAGGTGACTTGGTCGCTGCCGCAAGCGACATGGCAAAATAAATGAAAATAATGCTTACACCCTTGCCGACCATACCGATTCATCTCATTTTTTTATTGTCCATTTTAAGCGCTGGTATTGCTAATGCGACAAACTATTATGTCGACGCGGCTGCGCCAAATGATAGCGGCAATGGTTCGATTTCCGCGCCGAAAAAAACCCTCAGCGCAGGTGTAAATTTAATGTCCCCAAATGGGGGCGATATTTTAACCGTGCGCGCTGGAACCTATTCCAGCGCACTAGACGAGCTTGTCACCCTCGTCAATGGCAAGGCAGGAAGTTATAACACCATCAAGGCTGCAACTGATGGCAGCGTCGTGATTACGGCCAATCTCAACTTGACCTCCAATGCCGCCTACATCAGATTTGAAGGTTTGAAGTGGAAAAGCCCTTTAACCAAATCCATCCTTGGTCATCACCTGAAATTCTTGCGTTGCGCTTTTATTGAGGGGCCTCCAAGCGGAAACGAAATGACACTCAGTATCGGCACTAATGACGTCACACCGGGAGCGCAATACATTTTACTGGAAGATGTTTGGGTATTTGGCCCAGGGGGGCGGTATAACATTATTGTCTACAATTCCGACAAAATTATTTTGCGACGAGTGGTAGTGCGCCACGATGGAGGTTGGAGCGATACCAAGGGTGATCCGGAAGCCGGCATTGCGATTTATAACTCTTCCGACACGCAAATTCAGAATGGCATGGTCGTCGACAGCAATCTGCCCTATTACTATTGGGAAAAGGCTTTTTATAACGTAAAAAATTCATCTTCCCTCAACCCTCACCGTAACACCAAAATAAGCGGTAGCATCGCTCTCAACAATGTGAGTGACGGTTTTGGATACGATGACGCTGGACCCATTGAAAATGCCGTGATCGAAAACAGCGTTGCCTGGAACACAGGGGGCGGGGTGGCCCTGGGAGGGGGTAGCGCGGGAGGACATTCTGTCATCGCGCGCAACTTAACCGTTGGCGCCACAAGCGGCCATGCCTATTCAAACTACGGCGCGAATTCAACGCTCGATGTCAGTAATGCGGTTGCCTACGGTAACAGCGGCAACGCCTTTGGCGGGTCAGATCCCATTACGCATAGCTTCAATGACTGCAACAGTAATTCTGGAGGAAATTGCTCCGCGACCGGCGAGATCAGTTTAAACCCGTTAAACAATGGGCTTAAATATTTGCCTCGGATAGAAGCTGCTAGCGCGTTAAAAACTGCGGGCCTTGGCGGGGGACAAATAGGAGCCGAACTGGTAAAAAGAATAGGGGCGAGTGAAACCCTGTTTGGGGAAGCGGGATATGACGCTGTTACCAGCGAGAATCTGTGGCCCTGGCCGTACCAGCAACGCATTAAAACAGAAATGTGCAACGATGCAGGTATTAGTCGGGGCTTTTGTAGTGCATCAAGTTTAACGCACTATGTTTGGGAGTATTTAGGCAATGCTTGTCCAATAGATATTTGTAGTGCGCCTAGTACCGGCCCCCCTATCGTTACTTTATCCGCCATACCTCTCAGCGTTCCTGCTGGCAGTAGTACAACCTTAATCTGGTCTTCCACCAACGCAACTACTTGCGCCGCATCGGGCGCGTGGAGCGGCGTTAAGGCGATCTCCGGCACAGAAACTCAACCTGTGACGACCACCCCTGCCTTGTACGCACTCGCCTGCACCGGCGTAGGCGGAAGAGTTACGCAGTCGGTGACGGTGATGGTGATCAGCGCTATGGCCACATCCCCGCCGTCAAACCAACCTCACTGACAACTGGTTCAGCAGCTCGCTTTCTGAAGCCCTTGGCATCACCTGCCTTCGACTTCAGGTTAACTATCAGGAGAATCGCATGAACAAAAAGTTTTTTTTAGCCGCGATCACGCTGTCATTAGGGGGGGCATACTCGCTTTGCGCTACTGCACAGGTTAAGCCAGAGGTTTTGGTCAAGCAACGCCAGGCCGCCATGACATTGCTGGTCAAGTACTTTCGTCCGTTGGCTGGGATGGCCCAAGGCAAGGCGCCATTCGACGCAGTTGTGGTCGTGCGCAATGCCGGGTATCTTGAAACTCTGACCAAGTTACCTTGGGATGGTTTTGATCCCAGCACCAAGGACATAAAAAGCAAAGCGCTACCGGCGATCTATAGCGAAACCGCCAAGTTTAATGAAGCTAAGGATCGGCTGCTAAGCGAAGTAGCAAAACTCGTCGCTGTGAATAAAGGCGGCGTTGAAGCAGCAGTGAAAGCGCAGATAGGTGCGGTCGGCAAGGCTTGTGGCAACTGCCACGAATCGTTCCTGGAGAAGGAGTGACCAGTCTGATCATTCTCACACGAGTGCGATTCAAACTGATGCTCGAAGCAAGCGTAGGATGGGTTGAGCGCAGCGATACCCATCAATCCACTGTGGCCACGTCCCCGCCGCCAAACCAACCTCACTGACACACAGAACTTGAGAGAAAATTTATCCCCCGCTGCCCTGGTTTTGACACTATTCTTCACCGCTTTTTCCTTTCTTTTCCCTGGCGCCGACAGCCATTCCGGCTGAAATATCACTGACAAGCGAGTGCGCTTGTATCGCGTTCAGAAAAGAAAGGAAAGCGCCATGTTTACATCGGTATCCAGTTGCAATAGACTAGAAATCCCTACAGCCAAGATTTCCTATGGCGCCAGTTGTGGTTTCGGCATCATCGGACGAGTCGTGCGGCGTGACGACGCAAGTTGCTCGCCGACTCAGGTAAGAAGCGGGGGAATAGCCGCAAAGCCAATAGGGGCGAACTTCTCCAGCCTGTTACGCAGGGTGATTGCAGGTTACAGATCGCCTAGAACCAGCTCGCAATAAAAACAAACAGCAACGCCACCACCCACAGCACCAGCATGCGCCACAGCAGGCCTTCGGCGTTGGCCATGCTGTCGGCGTCGGCGCTCTCACCTAAACCAAGTTCGGGGCGTGCGCTAATGCCGTGCAAAGTTGTGATGGCGCCGCCCAGACGCACGCCCAATGCGCCCGCAGCGCTCGCCAGGACTATGCCGTGGTCTGGATCTATCCAGCCATCCGCCTGATCGCGCCAGCAAAATAACGCATCCTCGAAATTACCCAGCACCGCGAACATCAAGGCGGTGAGACGCTGCGGCACATAGTCCATCACGCGCCACACGTCGCGCGCAAGCCAGGCGAAGCTGCTCACATGCGGCGCAGACTCAGGCTCCGGGTGCGTCCAGGCGCGCTGCGCAGTCCAGGTAGCCTGATAAAGAATCACGCCTATCGGGCCGGGGAGAACGCAGAACCAGAACACGCTGCCGAACAATCCGTAATGCGCATTGACGATAATTTTTTCAATACCAAGACGTGAGATTTGATCGGGCTGCACTGCCAGATGCGCCCTGCCGCTCCAGCTTTGCAGCGCCGCATTGGCGCACTCGGCATTTCCCGCCTGCAAGGCAGCGCGCACCACGCGGAAGGCTTTGAGATGCAACCAAAAAGTGATACTGACGTAAAGCACGGCAACGTTGCACAGCCACGCCAGCAGTGGATGAATCATCGCCAGCAGCAAATACAGCAGCGCCAGCGGCGCAACCAAGCCCAGCAGCAGCACCAGGTAAGCGGCTGCGCCTGAATGCTGGTCGCCGACATTAAAGCGCGCTTCGATAGCCTGCGCCAATTGCGTGTAAGCCGACTGCACGCGCGCCGTGCCGGAAAATGGCAGGAAGTGCAGAAGGAGAAGCGCGCTAAGGACAGAGAACCAAGTCATGATGGTAGGCAATACTTTATCGATGTATCACTTCGGGTTTCGACCATGAACGGTTTGGTAAAACCCCTCGACATAAGCCAAGTCTGCCGCCACATCGGTGGACGGATTTAACAGCGGACCAAAACCGATGACGCGTTTTGCAAAATCAAAATAGACCAACACCACCGGCACGCCCGCGCCTGCGGCGATATGTAAAAACCCGCTTTTGAAATGCGTGACCTTCTTGCGCGTGCCTTCGGGCGCGATCGCCACCCACATCTGATCCTTGTCCTGAAAAGTGCGCACCACCTCGCCCACCATGCCATGCGACGCGCTGCGGTCGATGGCGATGCCGCCGATGGAGCGCAGCCACACAGAAAACGGCCAGACAAAAATCGAATGTTTGCCGAAAAACGACAGGCGCAAATCGAGCGCCCACAAGGCCATCACGCCGACAACAAAATCCCAATTGGAAGTGTGCGGCGCCACGGCCAGCACCAGCCGCGGAAGATCGGGCGGCTCGCCCTCGAATTTCCAGCCTGAAAGTTTCATCAACTGTTGCCCGACCCACGCAGTAAGCCTGGCGCCGCGGCGCGGAATCTGGCTGTGGGACGGAAACAGCATAAATAATGTCGCTTAACGCAAAGCGCAATAACGACTTTCAGCGTTTCGTATGTATGGTATGCAGCGCTTCGCGCAGCGTGTCTTCCGACAAGCCATTCAAACCCTCTGCCAGCGCCTGCGCCAACGGAACCACCGACATGGGAAGCTTGGAAATATTGGCCTTTTCAACGAACTTGGCTGCCGCGCCAGCCAGCTTCAGCAACACCTGACGGTCGGCCATCAAAAGTTCGATTTCGCTACGCAACATGGATACATCAGGACTATCGGTATGCGTCTTCATTATGATTCGTTGCTCCAGTTAACTGCCTGCCATTTTACTCCACGCAGCGAACACCAGTACCATCAAAATTTGTCCTTAAGATCGTGTGGGCTAGGAGCGCAGCGAAGTAGCCCACCGCCGCTATTCGCGGAATCACAGCGCACCGTAACGACCGCGATGGTCTTCAAACGCCTTGCCGATGGCTCGGGACAAAGCAAAAATCCTCTATACTTCGGCCATCTTCTATAGTTCATTTTGGCCGCAATTCCATGAAACTTCTTGCGGTGGAAACTTCCACTGAATGCTGTTCTGTTGCGTTGTTGCGCGGCGACGAGATCGTCGTCAGCGAGACGCTTGCCGGACAGCGCCATTCCGAGCTGCTGCTCGACATGGTGCAGGCGTTGCTCAAAGCGCATGGCACCAAGATCAGGGATCTTGATGCTATCGCCTTTGGCGCGGGGCCTGGGTCATTCACGGGACTGCGCATCGCTTGTGGCGTGGCGCAAGGTCTGGCGTTCGGGGCGCACAAGAAAGTCGTGGCAATTTCAAGCTTGCTGGCGCTGGCGGACGCCGCCGCCAAGGCGAGCGCAAGCAAGCGCGTCATCGCGGCGCTCGATGCGCGTATGGGCGAAACTTATTTTGGCGCGTTTGAAATTAGCGGCGCTTGTTGGCAGACGTTGATCGAGCCTTGCCTGGTCGATGCCACATCTTTGCCGCACGTGGACGGCGGCGGCTGGTGTGCGGTGGGGAGCGGATTTGAGGTGCATGGGTATCTTGCGAATCAATACAACACGCAACTGGACAGCATTTTGACCGGGCGATTGCCCAGCGCACGCGAGGTGGCCCGCCTTGCGGCGCTGGAATTTGCGGCGGGGCGCGCTATCGATGCGGAATTCGCCGCACCCCTTTATGTGCGCAACAAGGTGGCGTTGACGACTACCGAGCGTGCTGAACAAAAGCTGGGCCGAACTGCGCTGGTGAAAACATGAGCGCACGCTTCGCGGCTGCGCTTATGCCTGAGGTTCGCTTCCGGCAATTGCGCGCTTGCGATCTCGCTGCCGTGGTCAAAATAGAAAGCGACGTGTATGGGTTTCCCTGGAGTGCTGGAAATTTCCACGATTCGCTTTGCGCCGGATATCGGTGTTGGGGCTGCTGGCACGATGATGAACTGGTCGGCTACGCCGTGCTCATGCTGGCGCTGGACGAGGCTCACCTGCTTAATCTCGCTGTGGCAAAGCCCTGGCAACAGCGCGGGATCGGCAGGCGCCTTCTGCATTTCATGATGGCTGAAGCGCGCAAGCACGATTGTGTGATGTTTTACCTGGAGGTGCGTCCGACCAATAGCGTGGCGCTTGCGTTATACGACAGTGCGGGATTTCGTAGACTCGGACTGCGGCGCGACTATTATCCGGCAGTGTCGGGGCGCGAGGATGCGCTGTTTCTGGGCTTGGAGTTGATTTGATGAATCTGAGCGAAGACGCACTGCGCGAACTGGAGCTCTGGCCAGTATGGGTGAGCCGCCGCGCCGCTTCTGCACATGCGTTGAATCCGACTTACCCTGAGACTGTAGCCAGTCTGCCGATTGCATCACATCAAACTCTGGAACCTGTCACAGGAGATTGGCAGGGACTGAAAGCTCAGGTGGCAAACTGCACGCTTTGCGGCTTGTGCAAGCAACGCAAACAGGCCGTTTTTGGCGTGGGCAACGAATCAGCGCCGTGGTTGTTTGTAGGTGAAGGTCCGGGCGCAGAAGAGGATGCGCTAGGTGAGCCGTTCGTGGGACAGGCGGGCAAACTGCTCGATAGCATGTTGACCGCTATCCAGATTAAGCGCGGCCGCGAGGTTTATATCGCCAATGTCGTCAAGTGCCGCCCGCCCGGCAACCGTACGCCGACGCTGGACGAGGCGGCGGCTTGCGCCCCCTATCTCGATCGCCAGATTGATTTGATCAGTCCCAAACTTATTGTCGCCTTGGGGAAAACCGCTGCTACGCGGCTGTTGGGAGAGGAAAAAAGCCTCGCCAGCATGCGTGGTAAGCTGCATAACTATCGCGGTTATCCCCTCATCATCACTTATCATCCCGCCTATTTGCTGCGTAATTTACTGGACAAGGCCAAGGCATGGGAGGATTTGCTTTTAGCGCAGCAAACTATGCCTAGCCTCTTGCAAAACACGTAAGAGCGCCCATATTTGCCTCGTCTTCAACCTCACAGTAGGGGAGTTTAGTCATGCGTAAATTTTTTTTAGCCTTCAGTCTTGTTGCTATGTTGTTGTTGTCCGGTTGCGGTTATAACGACTTCCAGACCTATGACGAAAACGTCAAGAAAACCTGGGCCGAGGTGGTCAACCAATACAAGCGCCGTGCTGACCTGATTCCCAACCTGGTATCAACGGTGCAAGGTTTTGCTTCCCAGGAGAAGGATGTGCTGCTCGGCGTGACCAACGCGCGCGCCAAGGTCGGCTCGATCCAGGCCACACCCGAGCTGGTGAACGATCCGCAAGCCTTTGCCAAATTCCAGGCGGCGCAAGGCGAATTGTCTGGCGCCTTGTCGCGTCTTTTGGTGGTGGCGGAAAACTATCCGCAGCTCAAGTCGGATGCTAATTTCCGCGATCTTCAAGCGCAGCTTGAAGGCACCGAGAATCGCATTACCGTGGCGCGCAAACGCTATATCGATGAGGTGGCGAAATACAACATATTGACGCGTCAATTCCCCACCAACCTCATGGCGAAGATGTTTAGCTACAAGGAAAAGCCGCAGTTCACGGTGGAAAATGAGAAAGCCATTGCCGAGCCGCCCAAGGTTAATTTTGGCGCGCCACCCGCCGCACCTGCGCCGCAGAAATAACGCAGTGTTAGCAACGGCCTCTCAAGTGTGCGATCCAAGCTGATGTGGAAGCGTGTTAATGCGCACCTATTGCTACCCGCATGAAGCCATGAACCCGACCGTAGGGCGGACTTGTCCGCCGCATCATGTCAGGGTAGGGGGTGTTCAGCGTGGAGATGGTTTGGCGGACAAGTCCGCCCTACGCGCTGGGAAATCTGTCGTTTTGCTGAAGTTTTTTGGCGCATTGGCCACCGCGCTGCTTGCTGCGTTTGCTGCGTTTGCTGCGCATGCGGCGACCGGCGATTTTGCCGATATTCCCGCGCTCAAGAAGCGCGTCACCGATACCACAGCGACACTGTCTACCGCCGAAGAGGCGCGCATCGAAGCAGCGCTGCGCGCCTTTGAGCAGAAACAAGGCAGACAGATTGCAGTGTTGATTGTGGCAACGACCCAGCCTGAAGCGATAGAGCAATATAGTTTGCGCGTTGCCGAGGCGTGGAAAATCGGCCGCAAAGGCGTTGGTGACGGCGCCATTTTTCTGGTAGCCAAGAACGACCGCAAACTGCGCATCGAAGTGGGATACGGACTTGAGGGTGTGCTGCCCGACGCCACCGCCAAACGCATCATCGCCGAAACCGTTGCTCCCAGGTTTCGCGCCGGAGATTTCGCCGGCGGCATTCTGGCAGGTGTGGAAAAAATGGCAGCGGTAGTCGATGGCGAAGCCTTGCCTCCGCTGGAAAAGAAACGAATTGCGACTTCCAGGTCACCAAGTTTTATCAGCGACTTCCTGCCCTTTGCGGTGATTGCGGCAATTGTGGTGGGCGGCGTATTGCGTGCGTTGCTCGGCAAATTTGTCGGCGCTTCCCTCACCGGTGGTGTCGCTGGTTTGGCGGCGTTCTTTATTTTCGGTGCGCTAACCACGGCAATAGTTTCCGGCATCGCAATATTTATCCTGATTTTGCTCTTCGGCGGAGGCATTGGGCGGGGTGGCGGCGCTTGGACCTCGGGGGGAGGGTGGTCTTCCGGCGGCGGTAGCAGCAGCAGTGATGGCGGCGGTTTTAGCGGTGGCGGCGGGGATTTTGGCGGCGGCGGTGCGTCGGGGGATTGGTAAATGGATCTTAAGCGCATCTGGCGCCACATTCTGATGAATAGTTTTCAGGTCAAGCGCAGCTTTTCTGAGGCGGTGCTGGATGCCATTCAAGCTGCGGTGAAGCAGAGTGAGAAAACACATAGCGCCGAAATTCGCTTTGTAGTGGAAGGGGAATTGACCTGGGCGCAATTGCTGACCGACATGAGTGCGCGCGCCCGTGCTCTGGAAGTTTTTTCCCATTTGCGTATCTGGGACACGGAAGACAACAACGGCGTTTTGATTTATGTTCTGCTTGCAGATCGCAAGGTGGAAATTATTGCCGACCGTGGCATCAACAAGCATGCGAGTGAGGACTTCTGGCGTGCTACCTGTAGCCAAATACAGGAAGAATTCCGCGTCGGTCGTTTTGAAGCCGGATCACTGAAGGGGGTGGAAGCTATTTCCGCGCTGCTGCAAACGCATTTCCCCTACAGCGGTGGAAACATCAATGAACTGCCTGACAGGCCGTTGCTGATGTAAATTGGAATCGCGATAGAAACGCTATTTTTGTAGGAGCGGGC
>JAYWAM010000278.1:0-10717 GCA_043782425.1 Betaproteobacteria bacterium | reverse complement strand
GAGTTCTGTTTGGTATAAAACCCAAGTCAAAAAAATGCATTTTCCTTACTCTGTATCATCCTCATTGCAAAAATTTAGCTCGCATGCGTTATGCGGTTGTGTGTCTGCCTATAACGCGGTGAAGCGTGCCCTATCTTAAGAACCTTGGTCGGCGATCACCAGGGAGTGAATTTTCTGGTCGTCAATTTCTAACTGGAGAGCTACCATCATGGAACAAGTATCAATGGAACAATTAATTGTAGTCGACACATTTGAGCGGGAACTTGAATTGCTTGATCTGAGTCTGAGTATGAGCGCGGCATTGGGTGCCACTTGCACTAGTACCAGTACTTGTACAAGTGGTTACGAGTTTTAGGGTAGGCTGACAAAATATCCGGCTTATGGTTATTCCGACGTAAGCCGGATATTTCTTGCATTGCCGATGGTGCACAGAATCTTTTGATGATGTGCCTTCAAGTTTTCAACCTCTTCGAGAAAAGAGAGCGTTATGTCTGATGTCGCAGAAGAAAGCGTATTCTTCGATCTCGCGCCCTTGACAAGAGTATTTGCGCTGGGCGACGCAGAGCGGTGCCAGTTTGCGGGACCGGCTAGCGCGAGCACGATATCCTGCTCATTGGATTTGCTTCGAGACTTGCTAAAAGGGCTGCCTCGATCACCGCTGAAGACCTTGTGCCAAGACTTAAGCCGGGTGCACGGTGAAGCGCGGGTTTTGCAACTGGTAGATACGCTGCGCAGCAAGAACCTGATTGTCGCGCGAGCGGTCACCCCCCTTGAGCCGCAAGACTACCTGTTTCACCTGGCGGAGACTATGGGTGGTGGGCACGCGAAAAAAAACACTGTAGCGGGTAGGGTGATAGGCCTGTGCGGCGATGAGGCTGTTGCAGCAGAGGTAGGAACGTTGGCCGAGAAAGCGGGGTTTCAGATCACGCAGGAAATCGATACCAAGGCAAACATGGTTGTGGCGTGTTCGGCCACGCCGAATCATACCTTGTTTCGCTCAGTGAACCGGCGCACGCTGGCGCTGCAAATTCCCCTGTTATGCGCTTACATCGATTGGTACGGCGTAGCGTTGCTCGCGATGCATCCGGGGGCGTCTGCGTGTTTCGAGTGTTTTTACCACCGGATGCGGGCTAGCCGCTCATTTGTGCCTGAGTTTGATGCCGCGCACTCGATGGCCTCGCTACTCGCTGCGTCACCCGGTTTCGACTCTCCAGTGCTTACGCGGCTGCTTGCCGGGATGACCGTGGCCCACGCGATCAGTGTTTTGAGCGGCAATGTGGAAGATCTGCACGAGGCGCCGTTGCGCAGTTATTCGGTATTAACCGGAAAGCAAACGCTATTACCCACATTGAAGCTGCCGCGCTGCCCGGTCTGCGGTCCCGGCAATCTCACCCGTCCAATAACAGCGATATACTCAATAACGGAGGAAATATGAAACACACATGGAGCAGCTTGATATTTGTTGTTATTTTCAGCCTCGCCCACCCGGTGTTGGCTGTCGAAGTGCAAATCGTCGTGGAAGGCGTCGATAGTGACAAAGGCCTGGTGCTGGTGCAACTCTGTCGCGCCGAAGAGTTCAAGAAATTTGTTTGCGCCCATCAAGCGAAAAAGCCGGCCCGTAAGGGGGAGGTGGAGTTCAGCTTTCCCAATGTCGAAGAGGGTCAATGGGCAGCAACGGCTTTCCACGACGAAAACAGCAACTATAAACTGGACACCAACTTTATCGGTATTCCCAAAGAGGGAACAGGCTTCAGCCGCAATGCCAAGGGAAGCTACGGTCCGCCGAAGTTTGAACAGGCTATGGAAAATGTGAGCGGCAAGAGTCACACTTTGCGCTTTGCGTTGGTCTACTAGAAAGCAGGCAAGAGCTTGAGCCCTGTCGAGCAACCAGTCGTACGCCTGAGCCAGGTCGCCAAGTCGTTTCCCCTTGGGGAGCGCAAAGTCGCCGCCGTGCGTGAAGCCAGCTTTGCGATCAATGAAGGCGAAATGGCCGTGCTCATGGGGCCATCGGGCAGTGGTAAAAGCACCATCCTGGCGTTGATCGCTGGGCTCGTTGCGCTCGACTCGGGCACAATTTCCGTACGCGATATCACAGTCAATACGCTGGCGCAGGACCAGTTGGATCGTTTTCGCGGCGAGCAAATCGGCATTGTGTTCCAGCGCTTCAATCTGGTTCCTGTGTTGACCGCAATTGAAAATGTCGAGTTGGCATTGATCCCCAAAAAAATGGCTGCGCGGGCGCGCCGCGAGCGCGCCGGCGAGTGGCTCGCGCGCGTCGGCTTGGCGCAACGCGCCGGGCACTTCGCGGCGAACCTTTCTGGCGGAGAACAACAACGCGTCGCCGTTGCCCGCGCATTGGCGACGCAACCCTCGATCATTCTGGCCGATGAACCCACTGCGAGCCTGGATCGAAATACCGCGATCGATCTAATCGATCTCATGGCGAACCTGAGCCGGGAATATGGGAAAACCTTTCTGATCGCAACCCATGATCAGAAAGTCATTGAGCGCGCGCAGCGGGTGCTGTTGGTGGACGACGGTCAATGTCTGGGCTGACGCTCTGGGCCGCGCTGGCTTGGCGCAACATCCGCCGCAACCGGCGGCGCAGCCTGTTGACCATATTGCTCATCGCTGTGGGCGCGCTCGCGCTGTTGTTGTCGCTGGGCTACATGGCGGCGTCTTTTGCGGGCATCAAGTTTGGAATTATTCAGGGCGGGACTGGTCATCTACAGATCGCGCAAGCCGACGAGTTCGCCGACCATGCAATGCGTCCGCTTGAGTATGCTCTGACCCCGGCGCAGGGCATTGCGCTCGCGCAACTGGTTGATGAGGATGCCAGAGTGCGGCGCATTGTCCCGCGACTTTTGTTTCAGGGATTGATCTCCAATGGCGAGCGCAGCGAGATCTTTACCGGCACCGGGGTGGAACCGAGCGCCGAGTGGTCCGCCTTCGGTCGCGGCTTCTCTATTGAAGCCGGAGAGTTTTTGCCCGCTGCCCCGGCCGAGCGCTTCAGCGTGCTGCTCGGGCGCCGTCTGGCCGAGAAGTTAAATGCGCGCATCGGCGACACATTGACATTGCTGGTTGCGGCCGCCACGGGCAGCGTAAACGCGGTCGATGTCAAGCTCGCCGGTACGCTGCAAACCGGATCAGCCGAGCAAGATAGTTTTGTTCTCTTTATGCCCCTTCGCGCAACGCAGGAGCTGATGCGTAGCGACAAAGTGTCGCGCTATGCCGTGTTATTGCGTGAGCCCGATGCCGAGCAAGCGCTAAGACAAACCATTAATCAACGTTTCCCTGAACTGCAAACAAAAAACTGGCAGGAACTGGCTCCGATTTACGATCAAATCGTGCGCATGTACCGCGATCTATTCTCGGTACTCGGCGTCATCATCCTGCTGTTGATCTTCATGGCAGTGCTGAATACGATCATGATGAATGTCTTTGAGCGCTCGCGTGAGATCGGCACGATGCGCGCCGTGGGGATACCGGCGCGTTGGGTGCGTGGCTTATTCATCCTCGAAGGAAGCCTGCTCGGCGCGCTGGGGGGCGCTGCAGGCGGGCTGCTAAGTTTTTTAATCAGCACGGCGATCAGATTTAGCGGCATCACTACGCCGCCGCCGCCGGGCCGAACGCTAGGAAATGCTCTGGTGATTGCCTGGGATTGGCGATTCATCGTGGCCGCGTTGCTTGTGATGTCGCTCCTGGGTGGACTCGCTGCGTGGTTCGCCAGCCGCCACGTCACGCGGCTGCAAGTGCTGGATGCATTGAATGCGGGATGAAACCATGCACGGCGCAGTGACGCGCCTGGTTCTTTGCGTAGCCTGCCTGATGATCGCTTGGCCGGTCCAGGGCGCGGATGTGGCGCCATCGGTGCAGCGTCTGGTCGAGCGCACCGACCAGTTACGACAGATTGCAGGCAGCACTGAATCGACTATAGCGCTGAGCGAATACAAAGGTACAGTTGAACTGCAAAAAAAAAGCTATCGTCTGCGCGCCGACGGCCAGGGCCGGGTGTTGATGGATATGTTGGATCCGGGTGAACGCGGCCAGAAGATACTCAGCATTCCCGAAGGGCTGTGGATGTATTTTCCCAATACCCGTCGCCCCATTCGCCTGACACCGAGCCAGTTGCTGGTCGGGCGCGCGAGTATCGGCGATGTTTTTCGCGGGAGTTGGGCGCAAGAATATGAAGCCCAGGCGGCAAGCCCGCCTCGTACCCGAGTGGGTAACGATGAATACCATCATTTGATCCTCACCGCAAAAACTATCGAGAGCACCTACGGTCGCATTGAATTGTTCGTGCGTGTGGCCGATCATAACCCGGTTCGCGCGGAGTTGTATTCGGTGAGTGGTCGTCTGCTGAAAACAGTGCGCTTCGAGCCGCCGAAGCTTCTGCATGGACGCGAGCTGATTACTGTCATCTGGTTCAGCGATGAGATCGACCGCCTCGCACAAAAAGAAACACGGTACCAGGTTAACGGTTTCAGCCTTGTCAAGCTCCCGCCCTCGACCTTCAGCTTGAGAAGTCTGGAAGTTGGACCGTGAAAGTACTGCTGTTAGTGGCCGCAGGTTTGGCGCTGGCAAGTGGGGCTTATGCTGAAACGCCTCTCGACGATGTGCCGGTCGCCGATGCGCCCGTATTGACCGAAGTGACGTCTTATCTGCGCTTCGACTCGACAAGCTATAGGCAAGAACCCTTTCCCACCACGGTCGAGAACGGTTTTTCCAGCCGCGCCGACACGTTTGGTGTGGTGGCGCGGGGCGAGATCGCAAAAATAACCTGGCGGGCATCGATCAGGGCGCAGGTTAAACAAGACTCGTCTAAAACCAGCAGTGATTTCAGGTTGAATGAGTTGAACCGCGTGTTCACACTGGGGGAATATTGCTCGTCATCGGTTGGGAAGAGGGTGTTGTTCTGGGATGTAGGTTATTTGCGCCAACCTGTCGGATTCTTCCAGACGCTACCTGTCTTGAACGATCTCAATGACATCGAGGGCCGCGTTGAAGGAGTGCCGCTTTTACTGCTAAGTTGCGATGCCGGACAAAACTGGTCCGTCAGTGCCGTGGTCAGCGGCGCGCAGGACAGTCAGCGCAATAGCCCGCAGGCAACTCGCGTGCCGCGCCAGGCGGCGTTACGCATTAGCGGGCAGCACGATAATCTGGCTTTCGCTGCCATTCTCCGCCATGCTGACGGACAGCGTAGCGGTCTGGGCGCGACAATGACGTCAACGCTGGGCGAGCGTGTCGGCTGGTACGCGTCGGCGTATGTGCAACGCGGCAGCGCCCGTAGCGTGCATGCAGGGCTTAGCGAACCTTACATGTTCTGGCGCACTGACCCCTATTTACGACGCAACGACAACAGCATCTATCCGCAGTGGCTGCTCGGCGCCACATGGAATATCACTGACTGGCTGGAATTACGCACAGAATGGGCGCATGACCGCAACGGATTGTCCGATGAAGAATGGCGACGCTGGCTTGCGCTGACGCGCTTTCACCAACGCGGCGCTGAGTTTGGCGTGCCCGCTGCTGCTATCGCCGGTAATTTGTTATGGGATCTGCAAACGCTGACGTCGGGCGCCCGGCGCAATTACGCGCTCTTGAGTATGAGCGCAAAGCAGGGCGACTGGTCGGGCTCAGTCAATGCAGTGATCAACGCTGATGATCGATCTCATCTTACGTTAATGAACGTCGACTATCGGCTTTCCAAGACAGCGCGGCTATCGATTGGCGCGAGCTTTTTTGCGGGGCGGCAGGACAGCGAATACCGGCTGAGTCCGCAGCGAAGCGCCTGGAGCTTTATCGCGTATGCTAATTTTTGAAAAGATTGGGTGAGCAACCATGACAAACAGGGAATCCTTTACGGCCTCTAATAAGCGACGCTTGTCTCTGCCTGAGATCTATCGATCAGTCGTCAATTCACAGTCCGGAATTGTGCGCATACTTGTTGAGAATCCGGCGAGGCCGGAGTTTCCCGCCCTACATATCGCTTCTGCGCTGGTAACTGACTGCCGGTATTTCTGCGAGAACACCCCGGTACTGGCTTCAGCTTCCGTTTACAACGCAGCCGGCAGCGGCGCGGCGTTGACGCGCGAGAACGCGCTATGGTCGGCATTGGGAGAGGCGATCGAGCGCTATGCTGGTGGCATTTACGATGCCAGCCGTTTTATCCGGGAATCCCAGTCGAAACTCAATACTCGTGCAGTACCCTATAGCGAATTTATCGCTTATAGCGCCGACCAATATGAGGTTCCAGGCTTTCCCTTTTTTGCGCCAAAGACTGATCGAATCATTGACTGGATGCCAGTTCAGCGTTGGAGCGATAAGCGGGGAATATTGTTGCCGGCGCAAAGCGTCTTTTTTGGCCTGAATATCCAGGATCAAGCTGAGGAGTTGGGGCCTACCATGAGCACCGGTCTCGCTTGTGGCCCCGATGCGGATGCGGCGATGGCGACGGGTCTGCGAGAAGTGATCGAACGGGACGTCTTTATGACGATGTGGATGCTACGCTGGCCCGCGCCGCGCCTCATACTTGATCCGGTCTTTATGGATACCCTTGACCCTGGCGTTCGCGGGTTGTGCGAAGGAATTCATCCTTATCGCATTTTGACATATTACCTTCCCAGCGATTTCCTGGCGCCCACGGTTCTGGCGGCCGTTCAAGGTGTGACCGATGGGAGTATTACTTTCGGTGCAGCAACGGGGTTTTCCCTTGCGCAGGCATGTGAAAAAGCGATCATTGAGGCTTGCCACACCTGGTGTTGGTCCCGCCGCTTTGAAGCAACGCAAAGGCTCCTCGATAATCCGCTGGATCATCCAGGATCATCGGCTAACGGCAAGCTGCATGTGGCCTACTATCTGCGCGCAGAGAAGCGAGCGCATCTCGATTTTCTTCTCGACTCGCCGAACCAGGTTACAGCCAGCGAAGTACACGCCGCCCTCGGCTTGACTGACGTTTCTGCGCTGGCCGCACGTATCATTGCCAGTGGACGCGACATTTATATGGTCAATGTCACGCCTTGCGACATCGAGGCTTTGGGGCTTGCGGTGGTGAAGGTATTTGTCAGTCGCACGCAGCCGCTCTATTTCGGAGATCCGGCTTGGCTGCCGCATGATCGTCGGCGGCTCGTGGAGCTTGCACAATTCTGGGGCCATCCGATTCCGACAGAGCTTAATCCCCATCCCCACCCATTTCCTTAATGTTGCCTTGAATGAGTACACCAATGCACACCAATACGCCAGACGATACGTTCTTGCCGTTTACGCAAGCAGAGCAAATTCCTGCCAGCTACGAATGCGGAACTGCTGAGATTGATAGCCTTTATGAAATATACAATGAGAACGCGAAATACTTCCGCCAGACGATGAGTGGTATTGGTAGGCGGATCAACGCGTTCTTAACGGACCCGCGAGTGATTCGTAAACACTTGCAAGGTTTCAAGGATTATTCGGTCTACCCGCTCTTGTCGCTGCCTGCGGCCAGTCTTCCCCTACGCGCGGCTGTGGAGGTGATGCGCGAACGGCGCTCAAGCCGTGAGTTCACTGAGCCTGTAACACTGAATGAAATCGCGAGCGTATTGAAGATGGCGCTTGCCGCCAATCGTACCGCGTCGCCAACTGCGGCGCCCGAAGAGGTACAACACTTTCGGCCTTATTCATCGGGGGGTGGGTTGTACCCGATTGAGTTTTATATGGGACTGATCAACGTGGAGGGCGTTAAGCCGTCTCTTGCGCACTATGATGCGCGTCTACACCAACTACGGGTGTTGCGTTCTCCGATTAACCCGGCAGAATTTGAGCAATATTCCACAGCCCCGCCGCAAGAGAATCTACGCCCTGCGCTCGCGGTGTTTGTTACCGGAGTATTCCAGCGTTCCGTGGCCAAGTATGGCTTGCGCGGTTACAAGCTTAGTTTGATAGAAGCCGGCGCAGCGTGCCAGAATCTACAGCTTGCTGCGACGGCGCTGGGGCTGCAAAGCTTGGTGTGGGCTTCATACTACGATGCCGAGCTGGAGCGTTTTCTGGGCATTGATGGCGTGACTGAGTCGGCCATCGTCTGCGTGCTGATTGGCCGCAATTCTTCTCTACAAGAAGCTTCGTGACTGCCTTCCTTGAGGGCGGCAACCCTTACGATATTGCCCGTATCACTGAGGCCGTTTTGCGCGCCGTGCTCGACAACGACTTGGAACGGGCGCGTAAGGGCATAGCGATCTTTGAGCAGTTGGGGATCCGGGCAGCCGTCTATCCCTTGTTGCGCGACATCCTGGCTGGAACGAAAAAACTTTCCGAGTCCCAGGGGATGTTTTTTGTCCGGGATGCTGCTGCCGTATCGCAAGCGCTTCCGACCGAAGCTCTGGAACAAATGGTGTCCGCGCGCGCGGGTGCGATGCAAATGTTGGAGCGCGAAAGTCCTTTGCTGGTGTTCGTTCTGGTGCCCACTTTCGGGCAATTCGCCCTCACTATCCGGGACCTGCCCGGCTGCGCGCTAATCCGTCTGCCTATTGATAGCCCATTTGACGAAGGTATGCTGCGCATTCTGTGGCACGAGATGGGGCATGCCTTCCTCCTGTCACGTAATCGTTTCCTGGACGAAGGTTGGGCTGCGTGGTTCGAGCGTTATGGCGCGAGGGTGGAGCACTGGCAGGAGAGCGCGCGATCTGCTCTGGCGCAGGTGTCCCCACAGAATATGAGTCTGACCAATCTTTTAGGAGAGTCTTTTTCCCGTGCGCTGCAATTTGAAAGTCATTTCACTGATGGCCCGGAGCGTCAGGCGGTCTATCTCAAGGGTGCGTTGTTGATCGACCAAATCGTCACCGAACTTGGCGCGCCGGTATTGTCACAACTGTTCGCTGATATTTACACCGACCCAGGTTTGGGTCACGCGGATAAATGTTTTAAACGCTATCTCGGCTGCGATGTTGCTGCGCTTGAAGCGCGTCTTGTTGTTCCGTCGCGTATGGCCGAGCATACGCCACGCGCGAGTGAGCGGTTTCCAACGAGTGCAGAGGTATTGGCGGCGCGCGCCGCCAACGATTTGGTGAGCTTGGAGGAATTTGTTACACACTCACCTGCTTTTGCCGCGGCAACAACTTACTCGGCCGCGCAGCGTATCGAGATGCAGCTAAGCATGCTTACGGCATTGATTGAGCAAGGCCCACAGCCGGAAAAAGAGCAGTTGCAGGAACTCAATGCAATCGCCGATAGTTTCATGCCCTATGCTGATTCTGCTTCTCGCTATGCGTTACTCGGGCGGGCACTGCTCTGCCAGATTCGCTACAGCGATAGTGTCTTTGAACGGGCGATGAAAGCGGGTCGTGCAAAAGAAATGTTCGACGCCGCAACCGGACTCGACGCCGATGAGCCTGATGCATTGATCGGACTGGCTATCCTTTTGATTCACACACCGCCTCAGTTCGGGGGTGATCTAGCGGCTGGCCTGGATTTGCTGCGTAAGGTAGCCACTCGCAAGGATGCACATGGTGAAATTGCGTATCGAATCCTTTCAAAGCTCGTGTCGGCGCCTCCTATTGCTTCCCCCGCCGATAAGCAGTCAACCGCCTTGTTAACGGAAACGCCAACGGAAACACCATCGGTCAACATTGGAGACACGCCACTACTGCTCATTGTTGAATTGGAGGCGAAGATCAGCGAGTCTTTTAGCCTGCGCTTGGAGAAGCTCGTGGTAAGGGCTGGAGAAATAGTGTGCTTACTTGGACCTAATGGCGCCGGCAAATCGGTGTGCCTTGACGCTTGCCTGGGCTTGACGGCGTCTACGGCGAAACGTCATGAGTTGTGTTCTGAAACGATTGTCAATTGGCGTCGTCGGCCCGAAGTGCGCAAAGCTCTAGGCGCGAGTTTGCAGCGATCATTATTTGATAGAGATTTTAAGGTCAAGGAGGTTCTCGCTTTGGTGGGTGCCGCCTACGGCCAAGTAGACCGCGAATTGGTAAACCAGTTTGGCATCACAGAATTTTCTTCGCAGTCATACGGCAGCTTGTCTACCGGTCAGCGCCAGCGCGTCAATCTGCTAATCGCGCTGCATCCCGAGGCAAAGCTATTGCTCCTCGATGAACCCACATTGAGTTTGGACGAGTGGTTTGCTCGCAGTTTGCCGAAGCTCCTTCTTAGTCGGGCTGCCAGGGGCGCGGGAGTGCTGCTGGTTAGTCATGACGAGAGGATGCTTAAGCTCGCAGATCGGGTGCTGTTACTCGCGGGCGGCGCTATTTGCGCTGAAGGAAGTCCAGAAAAATTGCAAACCCAATTCTTGGCGGATTTTCGTATGGAAGTTCAGGCTGACAGCGATGTTGAATGGCTGCGCTTATTTCCCCCGGACTCGCTTCCTATGTTGCTACGCCGCCCGAAATCCCTGGTTATGTTCGGCGACGACACGGCTCACCAGCGTTTTTTACGAGCGGTTGAGGATCTGCATCCTTCAGGTTATACCGTTCGCCATAGCCGGGTCGAGGATTTGCTGGAGGTCGCGGCAGGCTTTGCGCACGCCAGCCCTCGGGGCGGAGTCGATGTAAAACAACTTGCTGTAGAAACTGGAAGTGATTCCGCCTAATTCTATTTCCATTTCATTAGAGCATTAATGGCCTCAACTATAAAAGTTGTGATGAGTAATGAGAGAACCCGTCGTCCCAGCGGAGGCTGGGACCCAGTCCCATCAACATCACTTTGAAACAATAATCAGATCGTGTAGTGGACTGGGTCCCAG
>JAYWAM010000277.1:0-10756 GCA_043782425.1 Betaproteobacteria bacterium | reverse complement strand
CCCAGCCCTCTCCCGCAAAGCGGGAGAGGGAGTAAAAATGCACTTTCTATTTGTAAATGGTGGAGATTATGTAACTACCCTCTCGAAAAAAGTCTGGTGATTCTTAGCAAAAGTCTGAAACCCCTGGTCCAGGCTCGCACGCATTGCCGCATGATGTTTGTGCGGACTAAAGTTAAATGCGAGCTTGGCGCCTTTGGTTGCCCATTCGAAGTGGTCGGCTTCCGCTGCGCCGCCGTGGCCGCTATGAATCCGAATCCACTGGTAAGCCACATGATTCTGACCGGCAATACTGATCTTGGTTTTTTTCATGTATGCCGTCAGCGCCTTCTGTTCGTTGCGCATATATTCGTCTATCAGCGAAAATTCACGGTCGGCCAGTATCTCAGAACCAAGATGGTAACCAATCGCTGCCATGATAGCCTTACGCGTGTCTTCGCTGCCGCTGCCATAGCCTCGCGCCACTTTGCGGTTTAGTTTTTGCAACCACTTGGGTTCACACAGTAACTTATTGATTTCTCCAGCATCGGCCGCATAACCCTTTTTTTGCGCGAACTGAAGGATGCCGCCTAGCGTCGCCTGAGCCAGGCAACGGTGGGTATCGCGGTACACGGTATCGCGATCATCGAATTCGTCGCGCGCCGCATCGAAGAAAAAACTGGCGACAAACACACTGCGATCTCCCAACAACGCCACCGTCTCTGCCGGGTCAATGAATACGGCGCGCGAACGACCGATTTTTCCCGACAACGACGCCACTCCCGAGCCGAAAAATCCATTCCAGCTCGTATAGCGCACAAAAAAACGCAACAGGCCCTGCGGCCCTTCCTGACCAGCCTGAAGCAGCGCGCCTTCGACCCGCTGCCTTGCGGCGTCAAAATTGGTTAGCTTGCGCAGACCCGCTTCCTTGATTGTGCTGTAGTCCATCATTACTTATTTTCTGCTTGCCGCATTGCGACAGCTTTCTTGAGTGGCATCTGTTGATTTTCTTGCCGCAACGGTAAATCTGGCATGGTTTCTCTCAGTGCGCCTTCCAGTTCCGCTTCCAAATCTTCCTCCAAGCCCAGCTTCTCGATGGACTCGGCAAGCTTGGAATCAACATCAGCCGATGTCGGGGCCGTTACGATGGTCTGAAAAATTTCATCCATTTGATCCGGCATCGATAGCATCGCCGCTTCTATCCCCATCTTACGGCTCAGCATGCGACGATGCCGGGTAATCAGCGAAAGATACTCGTTGCGCGCTTTTTGCAATTGCATTTGATCGCTACCGGGTTTGCTATCCTTCAGATCGCGCTCGATGATTTGCAGGCGCGCTTCGACATCCTTGAGAACGACGGCCCGGGCGCGCTCCTCTATGACCAGAGCGGCCAGCCACATGCGCAGATAATCCAGCGTTGCATCATCGAGCTTCTCCACATCGCGCACCGACAGTTGTGTCCTGCTGTCATGCGCCACCCGGTACAGTGACGCAACGCGCTCCAGCATGCGCTGGTAAGACTCCAGCGATCCGTAGGCGCTCTTGGTGCGCTTGTCGCGTCTTTCAATTTCATCGAGCAAGTGGCTGCGCGTGGTTTCACGCACCTGATCTCTATATTTTTTGTCGACTTTGGCGCGGAAATTTTCGGTGTACGGAATAAACATCGCCGCGATGGTTTCGCCAGCGGCAAATCCAATGATCGGTAACAAGCCGACGCCGAATCCGTACGGAATCGACAGCACAAGACCCGTCGCCACCGAAGTCAAAAGCGCAATCACGTTGCCATTGCTGAGCAACATTTCACGCAAGTACGAAACCGGATTTGTCTCCACGATATCCAGGATTTTAGGTGCTTACGCGCATCGAGCCACGCCCGGTGCTGACCTTGTGCAACTGCGCCAGAATTCGCTCCTCGATATTGACCGCCTCAGACGAACGTTGCCAGAGCGATGAACGCGGTCGCGTTTCGTGAATTTCAAAGTCATCCGCAATCGTGGCTGGTTGTGTCGATAACACAATCACCCGGTCGCCGAGCATCAAGGCTTCGGTGACATCGTGCGTGACGAAGATGATGAGACAGGGCCAGCTCTTGTGCAGAGCGATGAGGAGCTTTTGCATCTCTTCGCGCGTTTGGGCATCCAGGGCGCCAAACGGTTCATCCATCAGGATAATGCGTGGCCGCAACACCAGTGCTCTTGCCAGCGCCACGCGCTGATTCTGTCCGCCGGACAACTGCGCAGGAAGGTAATCTTTCTTGTCTGCCAGCCCCACTGCCTCAAGCATGGCGGACATGCGTTTTTTCCACTCCGCCTGCGGCACGCGCTTCTTCCATAACGCAAACTGAAAAGGCAGCGCAATGTTTTCGTAAACAGTCAGATCAGGCCGGTTCGCATAACGCTGAAACACCATCACCGCATCGTCATGCGCGCCTTGACATTCCTGGCCATCAATCAAGATGACGCCCGAAGTGGGGGATTGCACGGCAAATGGCCTTACGCCACCCATCATGTATAGCAGGGTGCTTTTGCCGCAGCCCGATGGGCCGAGCAGAATATTGATCGTCGGCTTGTCAAACGCCAGATCGATGCCGTCAATCACGCGCGTGACCTTGCCGTCCACCGCGGGGTACTCTTGCACGATGTTGCTCAGCGTCATGCTGACGGGCGCGATGCTGGTGTTTTCGCTAGTGCTCACTGGCTGGTCTCCCACGGATAGAGTTTGCGCTTGAGCATCAGCATCAACTGATAGGTTAGCAGCGCCAGCGCAATAATCACGATTATTCCCGCAAACACCTGATCCATTGCGCTGAAGCGGCGTGCGTTTTGAATCAATTGTCCCAAGCCTTCGCGCGCATTCACATACTCCGCCACCGTGATGTAAGTCCACATCACCGAGATGCTAACGACGACGGCGTCGGCTATGCGCGGCATCGCCATCGGCACAATCGCCTTACGGATACATTCCCAGGGGGAGGCGCCGAGGTCGCGCGCGCTGATCCAGTAACTTTGCGGCACCGCCTGGATCGCATCGCGCACCATCGGGATTAAATACACCACAGCGCCGATAAATAGAAAGGTGATTTTCATGGCTTCACCGATTCCCATCCACATCACCAGGATAGGCAACAGCGCGACCACCGGCGCCGAGCGAAACGGATCGATCAGCGGCGAAAAAATTGCATTGAGTTTCGGCGCGGCCCCCATGAGGACGCCAAGCGGAATACCGATCGTCACAACCAGCACGCCGGCCGCAAACACCCGCCCGGCGGACCATAGCGTTGCGGTAAACAACAAGCTGTTACCCTCATTCCAGGCCAGATAGGACATGGCTTTCATCACCGCCCACGGCGAGGGCAATTTGCTCTGGCTGACCCACTCCAAGGCGGCAATGGCGCTCCATACAATCAACAGCGTTGCAACAGAGGCCAAGCCGAGCTTGCGCCTGGCGCCTGGCGCAAGCTCGGCATAGGGGTTCCAGAAAATCGTCATGCTGCTTAGCGGGAAAAAACCGCAATGCGCGTGGTGCGGTTGAGCGCGCGGCAATCCTCAAGCGTCAAGCCTTCGCTGGCAGGATTGGCCTCATTGCACAGCGGCTTATCCGGCCCGTTACCGGCAATTTTAAAGCGCGCTTTGGGGAACTCCCACTGTTCGTGAAGATATTTGACGACCGCCGTGGCGCGCGCCAGCGACAAGCGCATATTGGTGTCGCGCGATCCGACCGAATCGCTGTTGCCGCTGAGCTCAAAATAAGCGCCGCCATTGTTTTCGATGAATGAGACCATTTCGTCATCAATCGTCTTTTGCGCACGCTTGGTCAGCGCCGCACTGCCGCTGGCAAAGCCAACTATCACCGGCTTGGTCAAGGCGGCTGGCTGCTGCGCCGCTTTGATCTGCGCCGTCTCGCTGAATTGATACTGTGGTTTAGCCGCTGCGCTCGACGCCGCCGTATCCTTGCTGAGCATGGCCTTGATAAAACGGTAATCGAAACTATCCTGCGGCGTGATGACCGGCGATTTCGGGTTCGCCAATGCACCCGCCTTGCGATAGATTTCATCGAAGCGGCGATAAACGCGGTCATAATGCCCGGCGCCGCCTGCAAGACCCAGAATACGCGCGTTATCTTCCAGCCCGGTCCACACGAGATTGGGAAACAAGCCCTTGATGAATTCTTTGCCTTCCTGCTTGGCAAGCAGCGTGAAGAACTCTTCGGTTTTTACCAGCGCCTCAGCGGCATTATCGGGGTTGGCGCGCGCCTGTGTGACGCCTTCCATCCATCCCTCGACAAACTTTTGAAACACCGCCTGGTTTTCAGGCTTGTTCAACGCCCGGCTATCGCACACGATCACATCGAAAATCAAGTTGCTGGCGGTTTTGGTCGAATAGATAACCTGGCTGCCCTTAATATTGCGCAACGCCAGCGACAGATCGGGATCCCACAACGCGGCGGCATCAACATTGCCCGATTCCAATGCGGCGCGCACTCCTGCGGTGCCCTCCTCGGCGTTAATGAAAACATATTTCACGCTCGCCTTCTTGCGCGCTGTCAGCGACGAATTTTCGATGGCGTCGATCAACATCCCGTGCGACGGCGTGAATTGCAGCACGGCGACCGAGCGGCCCGTCAGGTCTTCGATCGCGCGTATCGCTGCAACCTTGGTAATCACCGCATCAGCGCCTTGCGTGTTATCGACGATCATCACCGCACGGCCATCCAAACCGGCGTTGCGCAGGTTGGGCTGCTCCTGCGCCCAGAAATCCGAAGTACGCCACGCGCATTGCGCAGCGCCCGATTCGAATATCGTCGCCAAGGTTGGAATATCGTCCTGAATCACGAACTGCACGTTGATGCCTTTGGCAGCGTAGGTCGAACCTTTTTGTGTGGTAAGGCTGTTGCCGTTAGCCACCAGGGCGGGCGCGTAGCCGTGAAAGCTGACCAGGCTGACCTTGAGCGGATTACCGGCCGACCCTAAAGCGCCGGAAGCAGCAGGCGGCGGGCTCGCTGTCGGCTTGGCGGGTTTGGCGGGAGCGGGCGCTAACGATTTATTTGCTGATTTCTCGTTAACGCTCGCGGCCTCGCGGTTTGCCCACCAGTCCTTGATGGCCAGATTCCATGCCAGTGAACCGGCGCCTGCAAGAACGATGATTGCAATGAGTCCCTTTGCGAGGGGGGTAGGTGCTGCCATGTTTATCCTCCTTACTGATGCGTGGTGGGTTGCGCAAACTGCGCGTGGATTTCCTGCAATCTGCCAATTTCTGTTGCGACGCGCTGGCCTTCCCGGGCAGCGGCCTCGCGTGCCGCCTTGACGCCTGACTCCAGCGCGGCGATATGCTCAGTCGTCTTTAGCGTTTCCCGCTCAAGCAGCCGCTCCAGTTCGGCAACCTGCTTGCGAATTTCAGCGACGGCCTTATCCTGTTTGGCTTTTAGCTCGGAAACTTCAGTCGCCACCTTTTCCTGTATAGCTATCACCTGTCTACTGACCGCCTCTTTGTACGCATCAAGCGCGGCGATTTTTCGCTGCGCATCGATCACCGGATCGGCTATGGTCCAGGTGTCATCCGCGCCATCTATCGCCCGCACCGCCGCTTTGCGCGTCGCCTCGTCCATCTCACGCAGACCATCGAGCAATCTTAAAAAGCGCTCGGCAGGATAAGGCGAAACCGGCAAATTTGCGCTGGCGAAAATCTCCTCAAAGCTGCGCCCTTCCACCACGTCACTCGCTGTCAATGGCGGCATAGGCTCATGCGCTGACTGAGTCGGCGGCGCCAGCTCCTCATTGGGCTGCGGCTGCACTTCCATTTGCTCCTCCTCGGAAAGCGTCACCAGATTGGCCGCCGCCAGGAATTTCATCATACCCTTCATGCCCACCCTCCCTAATTCGCCAGAAAACCTACAATTCCCCAAGACGATGCGCTCATTGTATAGAGTTGGCGCGGTCTTGCAGACGTTGCTCTTGGTGGATGGATTTTCTCCTCACAGCGGCGGACGCTTTTGCCTCACCCACATTTGAACGGATGGCCGCTGCCATTGATGCCTTGCATAGGCCGCCAGCCTTTCTGGCGCCGCATCACCATGCATAAGAAGACGATTGAGCATAAGAGCGAGATCAACGTCTGCGATGCACCACTGGCCGAACAAGTTTTCGGCGTTGGCAGGCAGCAACGACTCTGCGACAAAGAATAGCTTTTCGGCGCTTGCCAGCGCATCGGCGGAAAGTGGCGGTTTTTTTGCCCCATAGAACATAACTTCGGTGGAGCGCTCTTGCCTGATAGGCATAAGGTCGCTACGCAACCACGCCTGAACCTGACGCGCTTGCGCATGGCTGCGTGGCTCAGCCGGGTACAACGGCGCGCCGGAAAAAACCTCATCGAGGTACTCGGTAATGGCCGACGACTCGGATAGGGCAAAACCATTGTGAACCAAAGTCGGTACGCGCCGCGTGAGCGACGTGGCTGCGAAATGCGGCTCGTGGTTTGCCTTGGCGGCAAGATCTATGGTCTCGATCTCGAAGGGTAGACCCTTTTCATGCAGCGCCACGAAGACCG
This sequence comes from Betaproteobacteria bacterium, assembly GCA_043782425.1. Classification (GTDB taxonomy): domain Bacteria; phylum Pseudomonadota; class Gammaproteobacteria; order Burkholderiales; family Usitatibacteraceae; genus JAYWAM01. Next base: position 4,238 of record JAYWAM010000277.1, on the reverse strand, counting down.
ACATCGCGTACGGGCTAGTGAATCGGCTATCAACGTAAAGAAGCAGGTTTGTGGTTGGCAATGTGAACTCCTGGTTGGCAAATGAAACGCAAGAACGAGCATGTTCATAAGCGCATCGTGCCGTGAACTAAAAACAATATCAAGGCAGAACAACAAAGTGTAATGAAATGTTTCGTTTGCATAGAGACCTGTTAATGGTGCTATTATTAGTGCTCATACAGGCGCTGGAGAGCATTTTGGCAAACATAATTTTGGCGGAAACGACCGCGAGTGTTTCAGAATTGAAGAAGAACCCAATGGGCACCGTTGCCGCAGGTGAAGGTTTTCCGGTAGCGATCCTCAATCGCAACGAGCCGGCTTTCTATTGCGTCCCGGCAAAAGCCTACGAAGCACTGATGGACAAGCTGGAGGACATTGAATTGAATGCGCTTGCCGATGCGCGCTCGGGTCAGGCCGAAATCAAAGTCAAACTTAATGATCTATAGCCTCGCCTTCAAGGAAGAGGCCTTGAAGGAGTGGAAAAAACTCGATAGCAATGTGCGCATTCAGTTCAAGAAAAAGCTGGAAGAACGCTTGCTGAATCCGCGTGTTTCGGCAGCGAAATTGTCAGGCCATAATGACCGGTTTAAAATCAAACTTAGAAATGTCGGCTATCGCCTGGTTTACGAAATCCGTGATCGCGAATTGATCGTTCTGGTTGTCGCCGTCGGCAAGCGCGAGAGAAACGCTGTTTATAAAGCTGCCGCGAAACGGTGAGCCGAGCCTGTGTAGGCTCAATCTTTTTGATGGGTTTCACCCATCCTACGCGGGTTGCCTAACTCTTTGACAACAGCGGCGACACCTCGAAGCTGGCAGTACGCGTTGGATCATAGAGATTCTGCGGCAAGGTCATGGGCACCGGGCAAACGGCGGGATCGAAGAACAGGCTGACGTCGTCGCGTCGCGCCATCGTGTCCTCGTGGCCCATTTTGATGAGCGCCTGGCAGTAGAGTTTGTCGAACAGCATATAGCTCGCCAGCGTGGCGCCGCCGCGCCGCATGGCGCCGATGGAACGCAACAAAAAGCGGATCGGCCAGGGAAGATTGCGCACAAACTGCGGCGCAAGACTGTCGAGCGAATGTGTGGGGCACGAAACGCATACATCCACGTGACGCAACGGCAGTCCCGACTGCTGAAGCTTTTCAGGGTCCACCAGCATAAGGGTGGAATTGACGCGCGCCAACAATTCCAGATCAACCACCAGCGTATCGAGAAAGATGCTCGATAACGCGTGGCCGGCAATCTGCGCCAGCGAAGGATAGATCTCACTGTGAATGCGCTTGGGTAGTTCCTTGGTGAGCTGTGCGGTGCCGACCACAAACACGCGCTGCGCACCCAGATGCAGCGCTGGGCTGACCGGCGCCATCTGGCGCATGGATCCATCGCCGAAATACTCGCGATTAAGTTTGATCGCGGGAAAGGCGAAAGGAATGGCGGCAGAGGCCATCAGATGATCGATACGCAGTTGCGTGGTGATGCCGATACGCTGTGAACGTTTCCAGGAAACCAAATCTGCGGCGCCCTGAAAGAAACTGCAACTCTGCCCCGAGGTATATCCAGAAGCAGTGACGGAAACGGCGCGCAGCACGCCGCTTTCGATATTCGCCGCGATGCGCGCGAAATCGACGTGAGCGGCGAGCAAATCGCGTAGCGGCTCGTTATTGAACAGTGAAACTTTATCGTTGCGCACCAGCGCGCCAAAAATCAGCGCGCCCAGCCAATGCAGGCTACAGCCTAAAACACCGAGAAAATCGGTGCGATACACCTGCGAGGGATCAAACTCACTCCACACCTGATGCAGCTTATCCACGCCCTGCGAAAAGTCATCGGCATGCGCAGCAAGCACGGCGGCGTTGATGGCGCCGGCCGAGGTGCCGCAAATGATGGGAAAGGGGTTTTTCTTCGGCGCGCCGAGAATTTCCTTCACAGCAAGCAGCACGCCAACCTGATACGCGGCGCGCGCGCCGCCGCCGGCCAATACTAGTGCAATGGGGGGCTGAGGAGAGAGATAGTCCATGCTAGTGTAGTGCGTCAAACAGAACGGTCCTTATGCAGCTTTGGCTGACCAGATTAACTCCCAATCTGTCATCCCCGCGAAAGCGGGGATCCATTTTTTTCAAACAGAAAATGGATTCCCGCTTTCGCGGGAATGACAAAACTGGGCGATAAATCCTTATATTTATAATGCACTGCACTAGCGCTGCTCGCGAATGGTGTCGTCATCCTGGGCAGCATGCCGCGCGTGCTGCAACATTTCTTCTGCGTGCTTGCGCGTCGCTGCGGTAATGTGTATGCCGCCTAGCATGCGCGCAATTTCTTCGGTGCGTGCAGTGCCGTCTAGCGCTTCAACCTGGCTCACCACAGCGCCAGCGCGTGCGTTCTTGGTGACGCGCAGTTGCTGGTCGGCGCACGCCGCCACCTGGGCAAGATGGGTCACGCACATCACCTGCTGGCTGCGCGCCAGGCTGCTGAGCATGCGGCCGACAATTTCCGCCACGCGCCCGCCTATGCCGGCATCGACCTCGTCGAAAATCAGCGTCGGTACGCCCGCATGTGTCGAAGCCAGCACCTGAATCGCCAGGCTGATACGCGATAACTCACCGCCCGAAGCGATTTTGCTCAGGGGGCCAAGCGGCTGGCCTTCGTGGGCAGCGACGAGAAATTCGCATTGCTCCAGACCGTGCGCCGCAGGTTCGCATGGCGGCAGCTCAACGCTCAGCCGCCCGCCCTGCATGGCGAGGCTCTGCATGCTCTCAGTCACCTGTGCAGAAAATTTCTTCGCCGCCTGGCTGCGCAGCTTGCTGAGTTTTTTCGCGGCGGTCATGTACTGCGCTTGCGCTTCGGCCTCGGCGGCGCGCAATTCTTGCAGAGAGCTTTCACCACCCAGGGCGGCAAGCCGGTCTTTTTTCTGTTGCAGTAAATCGGGGATACGTAAAGGCTCGATGCGCAACTTGCGTGCTTGTTCGTGCACCGCCGCTATGCGCCGGTCGGCTTCGGCCAAGCGCGCCGGATCAAGCTCGAGCTTGCTCAGATAGTGGCGCAAATGATGTAGCGCCTCGCGCAGATTGACGCTCGCCGATTGCGCCATTTCCCTGGCGGGTATTAGCGCCGTATCAACTTCAGCGCCGCGCTCCAGGCGCGCGACGGCGCTATCGACTTGCGCCAGCGCCGCAGCTTCGCTTTCATCGAGCGTATCGAGGCAGGCCTGGACAGTTTCTATGAGCGCAGCAGCGTTGGCCAAGCGGTTATGTTCGGCCTGCAACTCCTCCCATCCTTCGGGGGTAAATCCCAGCGCAGTCAGTTCCTGGATCTGCCAGGTCAACTCCTCGCGCTCGCGCGTGCTGGCGGCGGCGTTTTCCTCGCGCGCGGCGCGCAGCTCGTGCAATCGTTGCCACTCCCTATAGCGTTCCAGTACTTGTTTGAGCTGCGTCTGCGCACCGGCGTAGTCATCGATCAGCTCGCGCTGCGCTTCGCGCCGCAACAGTCTTTGATGTTCGTGCTGACCGTGTATATCAATCAGTTGCTCGCCCAATTCGCGCATTTGCGTGAGCGTCACCGCGCGGCCATTGATGAATGCGCGCGAACGCCCCGAATCGTCGATCACGCGGCGCAACAAGCAATCGCCATTCGGGTCACCACTCGCGTTTTGGTTCGTGTTTTCGTTCGCGTTTTCGTTTTCCCCCAGCGCATTGGCCTCAAGCCAGTCGCGCACCGGCGCTTGCCGCGCCAGGTCAAATGCGGCGCTGATTTCGGCTTTTTTTGCGCCCTGTCGCACCACCAGGGCGTCGGCGCGCCCGCCCAGCACCAGAGAAAGCGCGTCAATGAGAATCGATTTGCCCGCGCCGGTTTCGCCGGTGAGTGCGGAAAAGCCCGCCTGTAAATCGAGTTCAAGCAGGTCAACGATGACAAAATCGCGTAGTGATAAATATCTCAGCATCAGTGCAACTCGTTCCAGTGAAGTTTCGAGCGCAACATGCCGAAATAGGAGTAGCCCTCAGGGTGCAGCAGCGTAACTTTTTCCTGGTGCGCTTTGACCACTAGCGTATCTTCCGGCTGCGGATCGAAAAACGATTGCACATCAAAATTAACGCGCGCATTCTGGCCGCGGATCAGTTTTACTTCAACGATGGAGTCGCTCGGTATCGCCACCGGTCGATTGGAAAGCGTATGCGGCGCAATCGGAACCAAGGCGATAGCCG
>JAYWAM010000276.1:0-10827 GCA_043782425.1 Betaproteobacteria bacterium | reverse complement strand
ACTGCACCCCGCCGTTGACCACCGCGCAACTGTGGCTGTAACCTGCGGCCACTGCTGTTACATCACTTGTGACTTGATTGATGATAAGGTTCACGCTGGTGTTGAGGGCATCTACAGCATTGTCAGTTGCTGTGACGCTGAGGGTAAAACTCCCCGCTACCGTCGGTGTCCCGCTGATCGTTATGCTGCCGCTGCCGTTGTGCGTGGCCGTCATACCCGCTGGTAGCCCCGTGACCGCCGCGCTGGAAATGGGCAGGACAGAGCCGATCAGCAGGCTGGCCGAGTATGCTTGACCTTGAAACCCTGGCGGCAACTGCGGGGTGACCAATTGCGGTGCGGCTTGGACACCCAATGCGATCAGCCAAAGGATTGCACCATACACAAGACACCAGGGGGCCGAAAATGGAAAAAGTGTGATGCGCTGGGCGCGTGCGATCATGGTGTGACTCCTGCCGTAGAGGGGACGTATTGACGGGTTGCAATCCGGTTTTGTTCGGGCAGACTGTTCCTCCGCCTCTGGCCAAGAGCGCAACCGATGAGATTATACAAGACCGGCGGACAAGTCCGCCCTACGCCCGAGCTTTTGGCTTTAGCGCGTAGCATAGCTTCCACATCAGTTTGAATCGCACCTGGGTCTATTTCTTTCGTAATGCCACTCTCAGCACTTCAATTTTATCCCCGCCATCTTGATCGCCTTGACTGAATCGATCAAAGCCGCAATCGCCAAAGGGCGCGTGTAGCCTTCGCGCCATGCCAGCGCCACCTTGCGCGATGGCGCGGGCGCGGCGAAGTCCAAAACGCCCAGCACTTTACTGTGATACGGCTGATAGGGCTTTCCCAGCGCGCTGCAAGGCAGCACGCTGATACCCAGCCCTGAGGCGACCATGTTGCGTATGGTTTCCAATGAGCTTCCCGCCCTGCCCTCGTTTGCCGCGTCGGGTCGCTGCCCTGGGCAAGCTTCCAGCACCTGATCGCGAAAACAGTGGCCGTTGTTCAACACCAGTAAATTTTCATCCAGCAGCTCAGATGGCTTGACGCGCTTGTTGTCCGTCTTGCCGCTAACCCAGCGATGACCGGCCGGCACCACCACGCGAAATGGCTCCTCATACAGCAGCTTGGTGCGCACGCCGGGAATCGCGAACGGCAAGGCGAGGATGGCGACATCGATCTCGCCTTGCTTCAAGAGCGGCGCGAGATTGCCTGTCAGATTCTCTTCGATCGAAAGCGGCATATTGGGCGCACGCTTGTTGAGCAGCGGAATCAATTCGGGCAACAGATAGGGACCGATGGTGGGAATTACGCCCAGCTTGAGTGTGCCCGAAAGCTGATCGCCGCCGCCTTTGGCAAGCTGACTGATGCGCCCCGCCTCGTCCAGCACGCGCCGCGCCTGGTCGATAATCTGTTCGCCCATTGCTGTCACGATAATCTCGTTTTTATTACGCTCAAACAGGGAGACATTCAGTTCGTCTTCGAGCTTTTTTATCGCCAGGCTGAGCGTCGGCTGGCTAACAAAACATTTTTGCGCCGCGCGTCCAAAGTGGCGCTCCTGCGCCAAGGCAACGATGTATTTCAACTCGGTCAGGGTCATTGCGCTTCCTTAGCCATCAATTGGCAATCATAGCTATTGTCTATCAAGATCATGATAACAATCAATTGGATTTATCAATCCTAGCCCCAGCGCGGAAGCCTTGATTATGATTCAACATCAATTGCGCATTTCAGTTAACCTGCCTACATGAATCCACGCACATCGCCCCTTCCCGCATTTTTGCTCTACTGTCGCGCCGGCTTTGAAAAGGAAACCGCGCAAGAAGCTGTCGCCTGGCTGGAGGCTGCCCGCATCAAGTCACGCGCCGAATTTAGCGCCAATGCGGGTTTTGTGGTGCTACACGGACAGTCGCCTTGCAGCGGTGAAAAATTGCGCCAGCTTCAGTTTCTGGACCTTATGTTTGCGCGCCAGGGCATCATCGCTTTGCCGCAACTGGTGAGGATTGACGGCAAAGACCGTGTCGCACCGCTGCTGGACGCCATGCAAAAACTGGTGCTGCATTATGGGTTGGAAGGCTTTCAGTCGTTGTGGATAGAGTATCCCGATACCAACGAGGGTAAAGCGCTTTCCACGCTGGCGCGCGGTCTTGCGCCGTATCTGGAAAAGCAGCTTGTCGATCAGCGGCTGCTGCGTGCCGATGTGGCGCATTTGCCGCGCCTGCATGTGTTGCTGCTGTCAAAGTCCGCCGCCTGGGTGGGCTGGAGCGGCATAGGCAAGAGCAGCGCCTGGCCGCTCGGTATCGCGCGCTTGCGCATGCCTTCGGGTGCGCCCAGCCGCTCTACCCTCAAGCTGGTCGAGGCCTTCAAGGTGTTTCTCGGTGATGACGAAGAAAAAATGATACAGCCCGACATGCGTGCCGTCGATCTGGGCGCTGCGCCGGGAGGCTGGACCTGGCAGTTGATTCATCGCGGCGTGCGCGTCACGGCGGTGGATAATGGTCTGTTGCGCGGCGATCTGGTGGATAACGCGATGGTCAAGCATTTGCGTAGCGACGGATTTCGTTTTCGTCCAAAACAGCCAGTCGATTGGCTGGTGTGCGATATGACGGAACAACCGTCGCGCATCGCCACACTGGTGGCCGAGTGGATCGCACAAGGGTGGGCGCGGCACGCCATTTTTAATCTCAAGCTGCCGATGAAAAAACGCCTCGAAGAAGTGGCGCATTGCACGCAGATTATCGAGCAGCGCGTGGGCGATGCGTTGCCGCGTTACCGGCTCAAGTTCAAGCATCTCTATCATGATCGCGAGGAAATCACCGGCTATCTCGGTATTCCTGCGCGCAAACGCTAGGGCTCGCGGCGGAATTCAACCTCGGTTTGGTAGGAGCGGCCATCAGCGCCAGCGTTAAATCTCCAGCGGCTTAGTGAATCGCGCACCGCGCGGTCAAACACTCGCGCCGGTCGCGCCTCTACAATCTGCACATTGGTGACGTTACCCGAGGCGTCGATGGACATGACGGCTCTTACCACGCCGGATTCGACACTGGCTTTTATGGCTTCGCGGGGAAATTCCGGGGTCTCGCGTTTGACTGGAGTTGCCGTCGTCACAACTGGCGGCGTTTGCGAAGAGGGTGCAGCATTGGCGACGATATTATCGGCTGGCACCTTGGCGGGTATGAGTTGCGGCGGGGCTGCTGCTGCAGGAAGCGTCCCCGCTACCTTGGGATCGGCTGGCGCGGCCTTAGTCTCGGTGACCTTGCGTGGCGTCGGCGTCGCAGCGGTCTCCTTCACCGCTTCGGTCTTGACGACTGGTTTGTAATCTTTGATGTCTTTAATTCCCGCCATGTAATCCACGGTCTTGCGTGGAATATATTCTTCCGTTTCGGCTGGGGGGGGAGGATCAGGGACAGGGGCAGGAACTGGGGCTGGAGTGATAGGCAGCGGGGCAGGAACTGGGGCTGGAGTGATAGGCAGCGGGGCGGGGCTGATGACCGCCTGTTTTGGCGGCTCGCTATCTGAACATCCGGTGACTATACAGGCCGCGAGCAAAACCAGCCCAAGCCAGATCTGCATTTTGACAAATACATTCAAAAAATTTGCAAACAAGGACATTTGTCATCTCCCAGAAAAATCAGTCAGCCTCATTGTGAGAGGCCCGCTGCGATTCAATCTCACGCAATCAGTGAGAGCGCTGGATATCGACCTCGGGCGAGGGGACGCCAAGTCTGTGGTGCGCATTATGTCAGAACTTCGACTTGCCGGGTCATACCGGGCATTTTAATCTGCATCACTTTACAGCGCGAATTTCTTTCGCCACAAGCGTGGCAACCTGCGTTGAAAACAGCAAGCTCACATGGCCCACCCCGCGCAACGCGATATTTGTTGCGCCTGGAAGTCGGCCACTTTCACTGGGGCAAACCAGGTCGTCGTTTTCGGTGTACAGGCAGGCAAGCGGCACGCCGCTGGGATGCTCGCGCTCTTGCGTCGCAAGTTGCGCCAGCCAATCGTTGCCATACAACATCTGGCGCACATTTTTGCCAATGCCGAGCGGCGCCATCTTGGTGCCGTGATGCGGCGACCCCAAGGTAATGAGCTTGGCGACGCGCTCGCGTCCTGCCCCTCTGGCGATATAGGCGCGCGCCACCAGCCCGCCCAAGCTGTGCGCCACGATGACAATACGTTCAGCCTTTGTTACAGCGCAAATTTCTTCGACCTTAGCGGCCAGTTGCGGCAGGTAGTGCTCAATACTCGCAAAGGGTGTCTCAAAACTAATGGTAAAAAACTGGTTGGGCAACAGTGCAGCAAGCTTGCGCCGCATGGCGCGCCACACACCGCGGTTGCAGACATAACCATGCAACAGCAGCACCGGGGGGACGCTAGCACATGGGGCGTCGGGAAAAGGCTCGGCCGCCATCAGCCATTTTTCAAAGGGCTGAACCAAGGTAAACGAAACTGCTCTGGCCCAGGTTTCTTTCGCCAGCGCCAGGAATGTATCGCCGCTATTCAAACGCTCGCCTAAACTCAGACGCAGCACCGAGGCAACGACAAAGCTCGCAAGTGGAACGAGCATGCGCAGGATAATAGACAACGCAAGCACAATGACCACAACCCACAACCATGCAACATGCTGCACCCAGACAAGCCAAATCCCCAGGCCGAGATAACACGCCGTCTCAAAGGCAAGAAAAAGTTGCGCAGCGCGGGCGATCATGGCGGCAGTGTGTGGAGAGTTTTCAACAAGAGCAGCGTTTTCATAGCGTAATGATAGTTGCGATCATGCTGGTTTGTGCAGGTATTTAAGTGGAATTGAAAGAGAAATCCAGGATAATGCCGGTTGCCCATACAACTCCTAACCCCCATGTTGCTCTACGCTTTCACAATTTTTGTTTCTGCGTTTCTGCTGTTTCTGGTTCAACCTATCATCGCCAAACAGATACTCCCGTGGTTCGGCGGGACTGCGGCGGTGTGGACCACTTGCCTGGTTTTTTTCCAGAGTATTTTGCTGCTCGGCTACTTTTATTCGGACTGGACCACGCGCAAGTTGTCGCCGCGCACGCAGGCATGGGTTCACGTGATATTGCTTATGGTGTGTTTAGCACTGCTGCCGATTACGCCCGATGCATCGTGGAAACCGCTGGGGGATGAGAACCCGGGCTTACGCATTCTGCTGCTGCTCGTCGCCACTATCGGGCTGCCGTATTTTCTGCTCTCTACCACCAGCCCGCTGATTCAGGCGTGGTTCTCGCGCAGCTATCCTGGATCGAGTCCTTACCGTTTGTTCGCGCTGTCGAATCTGGCGTCTATGCTTGCGTTGCTGGGTTATCCGTTTCTTTTTGAGCCGTGGATCAGCACGCAGTTGCAGGCGCGCATCTGGTCAATAGGGTTTGGCGTTTTCGCTTTGTTGTGCGCAGTTACCGCCTGGTTTGCAGTGCGCGCCACACCTGTGAGCCGCGGCGCGACCATTGAGCCGGATAATTCGCCGCCGCCTACGCTGCGCTTAAAGCTCACATGGGCGGCGCTGGCTGCGTTAGGTTCGGTGTTGCTGCTTGCCATCACCAACCATTTGACGCAAAACATTTCATCGATACCCTTGCTGTGGGTAGTCCCGCTGGCGCTCTATCTCATCACTTTCATCCTGTGCTTCGATGCGCAGGGCTGGTATCCGCGCAAGCTGTTTCTGCCGTTGCTTGGCGTCGTGCTGCTCGCCATGAGCTGGACTCTCGCCGACCGCGATTTGCATTTCAAGCTTTATTGGCAGATCGGTCTTTTCCTGGCGGGACTATTTGTTGCCTGCATGTTCTGCCACGGCGAGCTGGTGCGCCTCAAGCCTGCGGCGCGTTATCTCACGGGTTTTTATCTGATGGTGTCGCTCGGCGGTGCGCTCGGCGCGATACTGGTCGGCATCGTCGCGCCGCTTACGCTGCCCGCATATTTTGAATTGGAAATTTCCCTGGTGTTACTCGCCCTGATGGCCACCTATCTGCTGTGGGGACGCGACAAAATTTTTGCCGGGCTGGCGCTGCTTGTGGCCCTGTTCACCGCCAATGTCGGCGCCTACACAATTTACCAGTTCGTCGAAAACGCCATGGTCATGACGCGCAGTTTTTATGGCACGTTGCGCGTCAAGGAATACGGCATCCCCAGCGACGAAACTTATCATCGCACCTTGGTGCACGGTGCGATTTTGCACGGCGAGCAATATATGCAGCCGCAGTTTCGCAAGGCCGCCACCACTTACTACAAAACCACTTCCGGTATTGGCCGCACCCTGCTTCTCAAGAAGCAACTGCTGCCCGACAGCGCGTTGAAAGTCGGCATAATCGGCCTGGGTACGGGCACCATCGCAGCTTATGGTAGAAAAGGCGATACCTACCGCTTTTACGACATCAACCCGAATGTGGTGGTGATTGCAAAACGCGATTTCACCTACCTGAGCGATAGCGAAGCCAGCATAGAAATTGCGCTCGGCGATGCGCGCCTCAATCTGGAGCGCGAGGCGCTACAGGCCTTCGATGTGCTTGCCGTCGATGCTTTTTCCAGCGATTCGATCCCGGTGCATCTCATCACCGACGAAGCGGTGGCTATCTATGCCAAGCACATGAAAGAAGATGGCGTCATGGCCTTCCACGTTTCCAACCGTTTTCTGGATTTGAAACCGGTGTTGGAAAAAATCGCCGAAAAACAGGGGCTTACAGTGGCGTGGGTGCATGAAAGCAAAACAGACGAAAATGGTGCTTCGATCACCACCAGCGACTGGGTGCTGCTGGCGAAGAACAAAAGGTTTTTGCTACGCGATCAGATTCTCGATGCCACTTTCGTCATCGAACCCGAACCCGGCTGGCGCTTGTGGACCGATGACTTCAATAATCTGTTGCAGGTGCTGAAGTAGACGCTTGAGCTATTGTTTGGCGTGCTTGAACAGCGCAAAAAAATTCTGCGTTGTGACACGCCCCACCTCTTCGACCGAGACTTCTTTCAACTGCGCGATCTCTTCAGCAACATGTTTTACGTAACTGGGCTGGTTGGTCTTGCCGCGATAAGGCACGGGTGCAAGGTAAGGCGAATCGGTCTCTATCAGCATGCGCGCTAGCGGAACCTGTTTGGCGACTTCTTTCAAAGCCCTGGCATTTTTGAAGGTGACGATGCCGGAAAATGAGATATAGAAATTCATCTCCATCGCGCGCTGCGCCACATCGGCATTCTCAGTAAAGCAGTGCATCACGCCGCCAACTTCTGCTGCCCCCTCTTCCTGCATGATGCGCAGCGTGTCCTCGGCGGATTCGCGGGTATGTATGACGAGCGGCTTGGCGCATTGTTTCGCGGCGCGGATATGGATACGAAAACGCTCGCGCTGCCAGTCGAGCGGCTCGCTGAGCCGGAAATAATCCAGACCCGTTTCGCCAATGGCGACCACCTTAGTGTGATCAGCCAGGCGTAATAATTCTTCAACAGTCGCCTCGTGGTCATCGACTTGCTCGTCCGGGTGCACGCCTGCGCTGGCGTAGATGTGCCCATACGCTTCGGCCACGGCGCGCACCCTGGGGAAGGTGGTCAGAGTTGTGCTGATGGTGAGGGCGTGCGTGACCTGGTTGCTTTGCATCTGCTGCAGCACAGCCGCCATATCGCGCTGTAATTCGGGAAAATCCAAATGGCAATGAGAGTCAACGAACATATTGGCTAGCTTGAATCAGGACAACAAGCGAGTTAACGGAAGGACTGCGTAGCAAGTACATCAAACGGTGTGGGTTGCGCGCCCTGATTGCAAGACAGGCGCCAGAATTCCTTCGATTTTTTTCTTTAACTGGCGACCGGCATCGCTGTCGGGAAGCTGAATACCGATACCCTGGGGGCGATTGCCTGTGGTATGCGCCGGATTGATCCACGCCACGCTTCCCACCAAGGGGATCTTGGTTGCATCATCCAAAAAGGTGAGCACCACCAGCACTTCATCACCCAATTTGTGCGCGCGCGTCGATTGCATGAACAAGCCGCCGCCCTTGAGAATGGGCATGTAGGCGGCATAAAGCGCGGACTTGCCCTTGAGGTTCAGGGAGACCACATCGGGACGTTTAACGGCTTCAGTAACAGTATTCATAATCAGTAGGAGGAAGAGTTTACCGCATCTGCATAGGATAGTAGCAATTGCTCAAGCAAAAGTCTCGCACTAAGTGGATGCGCAATGGTGCGCCGCGCGCTGCGCAACTGCGATTCATAGCGAAACAATGCGAGCAGCGCGGCCCCTGCGGCAACCTGCTCCAGCGCCTGCTTAAAATCGGGGTGATGACGGATTTGTGCTGTGCTTTTCTGGTATATCAAGTCGCAACACCATGTTTGCAACCAATGCACCACATGGCGCAAGTTCGATTTTTCCAGACCGGCAGCCACGCTCAGCCAGTCGCTGCGCGCCGGATCGCCCAGGGCGCGCAAGAATGTTTTACGCTGATTTTGGTATTCAATATCCGCCCAGTCACGCGCCAACAGGGGCGCGCCGTCGGCTTGCGCCAGCAGAATTTCCGGTGCGTTGACGCCCTCAGCCTTAAGCCAATCCAACGCTTGGGTTAGCGTAGGCGGCGTGACTGCGAGTTTTTGGCAACGGCTATTTACCGTCGCGAGCAGCCGCCCAGGCTGGTTGGCGACCAGCAGGATGACGATGCCCGGTGTGGGCTCTTCCAGTGTTTTCAGAAGGGCGTTGGCGGCTGCGGGATTCATGGCCTCAGCCGGGTGTATCAACAGCACGCGGAAGCCATCGCGATGACTGGAAAGCGCGACCATTGCGCCCAGCTCGCGTATCTGATCTATGGTGATCTGTACGCTTTTCTTTTCCACTTTGGCGGATTCGGACGCCGCGTTTTCTTCCTCGGCACTTTCAGGCTGGAGAGCAGCGGGAATGACTTCGCGGAAATCCGGATGGTTGCCCTCGATAAACCAGTGGCAGGCCGGGCACTGGCCACAGGCAATGCCGCTGTCATCGTAGTTTTCACATAACAGCGATTGGGCCAAAGCGCGCGCAAATTCGACTTTGCCTATGCCCTCTTTGCCGTGAATCAGGAAAGCATGTGGAAGCGTTTTGCGCCGCTTCAATACCTCGCGCAGCGGGCCAATATGCCAGTTAAACACGTTAATAGTCATATGGTTGAAACTATTTCTTCAAGTTGTTTCTGAATATTTTCCAGGGTGGCCGCCGAGTTCACAATTTTGATACGTCCTGGATATTCGGCGGCACGCGCCAGATACTTGGCGCGCACTCTGGCGAAAAAATCATCGCGCTCGCGCTCAAACTTATCCGGGTTGGCAGTGTTACGCTGCAAGCGTTCGCGCGCCACATCAAGAGGCGCGTCAAACAGCAGCGTGAGATCAGGCGTCAGCCCCTGCTGCACCCAGGCTTCAAGCACTGCAATGCGCGCGTCGGCAACGCCGCGCCCACCGCACTGGTAGGCATAGGACGCATCGGTAAAGCGATCGGAAATCACCCAGGCGCCGCGCTCCAGGGCGGGGCGTATAACAGTCTGGATATGCTCGGCGCGCGCCGCAAACATCAGCAGCGTCTCGCTGTCGCTGTGCATTTTTTGGTGCAGCAGGAGCTCGCGCAGCTTCTCCCCGAGCGGCGTTCCGCCCGGCTCGCGCGTCGTCACCACCTCCACATTGCGCGCCCGAATGGCCGCAGTAAGCCAAGCCAGGTGCGTGGATTTCCCCGCACCATCTATGCCCTCAAGAGTGATAAATTTTGCGGTTTTCACTTGGCTTTTTATTTTCCGAGCTGATATTTAGCAACCGCACGATTATGCTCCTCTAGCGTGCGCGAAAAGTAGTGACTGCCATCGCCCTTGCCGACAAAAAACAACATCTCGGACTGCGCCGGTTTTAATGCGCCCAGTAATGAACCCCAGCCGGGCATGGCGATAGGGGTAGGCGGAATTCCATCACGGGTGTAGGTGTTATAGGGAGTGTCAGTGCTCAGGTCACGTTTGCGAATATTGCCGTCGAACTTTTCGCCCATGCCGTAAATCACTGTTGGATCGGTTTGCAACCGCATACCGGAACGCAGCCGGTTGACGAAAACTGAGCCGATTACCGGGCGCTCCTCGGCCTTGCCAGTTTCCTTTTCGATGATAGACGCCATGATAAGCGCCTCGTAAGGCGTCTTGTAAGGCAGGTTTTGAGCGCGTTGCTCCCAGGCTACGGCAAGTTTTTGTTTCATAGTCTGGTAGCTACGTTTAAGAATATCGATGTCGCTGCTGCCAGGTGCAAAATAATAGGTATCGGGAAAGAACAGCCCTTCCGGATGAGTCTCCTCCGCGCCCAGGCTTTTGAGGATTTCAGCGGGACTCAATTGATTCGCGGTGTGGCGCACACCTTTATTGGCCTCAAGCGAGCGCAACATTTCGGCGAAAGTTGTGCCTTCGAGAAAGATCACGCTGACAGAAACAACATCTCCGCGATTCAGCTTATCGAGTAACGCCAGAGGAGTCACGGCGCTTTCCAGCTTATAGGCGCCTGCCTGAATACCAGTGGATTTGTCGAGTACGCGACCGAGAATCCAGAAGCTCGTAGATTCGGGAAGCAAGCCAGCATCGGCAAGCTGGCGTGAAAGCGACTTGAGCGTCGCACCTGGCTTTACTTTGAACTCAAACGGGGTGACAGGAAGATCAAGCCGCATATTGGCGAACAGCAATAGCCAGCCTGCCAAGGCCAGCACGGCGAAAATCAGAATTCCGATCAAGGTCGAAAAAAAACGGCTCATGACACTCTCTTAGAAGGCAACTCGTGGCTGAACAGACACTTTAAAACTTAAATCGTAAAATCAATCGAGTCTGTCCCTCATGTCACTCGGTTAAGCAA
>JAYWAM010000275.1:0-4092 GCA_043782425.1 Betaproteobacteria bacterium | reverse complement strand
TTCGTCGAAGCGCCGCGCGATAAAACCTGGATCAACCAATTGCTGATCCATCCCCATGCCGGCCTCACCCAACAGCCGCTCATAGATAGCATGCACTTCCATGGCTTGATGCTTGCTGTCCAGTGTTCGGGCAAAAACTACAGGCGTGTCTTGTTGTAACAGTTGACGGATGCCACGAAATAAAGCGCTATCCCCGCCTGGCATGATCTGTTCAAAAGAGCGCTCCGGCAACACCACGTCAACCCCTACCGCAGTCGGCTTCGCCTGCGCCAGCGCGTACAGGGTTTGGGCAAGATGGCGGTGCCAGAGCGCGATGGGTTCGGGGAAAACCTTCATACTGGCTTCGTCCAGGCCTATCAGCACCGGATCGTTATCAAGCGTGGTGGGGGAAATATCGCGCAACCAGCGCATTTGCATATCGAAAGCGCCGCGCTCCAGGAAAGCGAAAAATGACTTATCCTGCTGCGGCAAGAACTGGCCGAACGCGCACAGCAGCAACACCAGCAGGTAGAGCGCCGCGCCACGCATACGCTGCTTGCCCCAGATGCGCTGCCATGCGCTGACAAGTGAGCCGGAGAGTGTGCCAGAGGAAGACGGGATGCGCGCGATTGCCATTTTCGAAGGGTGCTTTTGCCTATTTTAGCCTGGGTTCGTCAGATCGGTAAGGCGTATAATTTTTATCCGCCTCCAATTTCATTCGCCCCAAGGCCCAGACATGACCATCGCTGCACTGCGCAAAGAATACCAGCTCGCGTCTCTATCCGAAGCCGATGTTGATCCTGACCCATACAAGCAGTTCAATAAATGGCTCGCCGAGGCTATCGCCGCAGCGCTCCCGGAACCCACCGCCATGTCGCTTGCCACGGTCGGCGCGGCTGCGCTGGGCGCTGCCCGCCCTTCCAGCCGTGTCGTACTGCTCAAAGAAGTTGATTCACTGGGTTTCGTTTTCTATACCAACTATCACAGCCGCAAGGGAGTAGAAATAGCGGCCAATCCTTTTGCCGGCCTGCTGTTTTACTGGGCCGAACTGGAACGCCAGGTACGCATCGAGGGACGCATTGAACAAATCTCCGCCGCACAGTCGGACAGCTACTTCAACACCCGTCCTCTCGCCAGCCGTCTCGGCGCGCATGCTTCACCGCAAAGCAAAGTCATTCCCAGCCGCGCATGGCTGGAACAGCAAGAGCATGCCGCCAAGCAGAAGTATGGCGATAGCCCGCCGCGGCCCGCGCACTGGGGCGGCTACCGTGTCGTTGCCGACAATCTGGAATTCTGGCAAGGGCGCAGCAGCCGACTGCATGACCGCATCCATTACCGCCTCGATGCCAACAAGGTTTGGCGCATAGAGCGGCTTGCGCCCTGAGAAGCCACACTATAAATTCAGCTTCGGCATTGCGCCTCGCAGCTTTGCTCCATTTAGAACTCCCACAAACTCACCCATCGTCAGCGCCGACACCCCCGGCATCCTACTTCTTTGAGTGGGCTTGCCCGCGATAAAAGCCATTTCTCGGGCAAGCCCGCTCGCAGCCGAGCGCTTGCCCGGCGCAGACATTGGCAGCGCAATGCGAAACACAATGCCAACCAAGGCCGAGGTAAGGTAAGCTTCGCTTCTTCCCAAAACACACGCAAGCACCGCTATGGCTCAGTACGTTTACACCATGAACCGCGTTGGCAAGATTGTTCCGCCCAAGCGCCAGATTCTCAAGAACATTTCGCTGTCGTTTTTTCCCGGCGCCAAAATCGGCGTGCTCGGCTTGAATGGCTCGGGCAAATCCACGCTGCTCAGAATCATGGCGGGCATAGACAAGGACATCGAGGGCGAAGCCGTTCCCATGCCCAATCTGAATATCGGTTTTCTTGAACAAGAACCAAAAATTGATCCCGCGCTCACCGTACGCGAGGCGGTGGAACAGGGCATAGGCGGAATACTGGCCGCCAAGAAGCGCCTCGATGAGGTGTATGCCGCCTATGCCGAACCCGACGCAGATTTCGACAAACTCGCCGCCGAGCAAGCTGAGTTGGAAGCGCTCATCGCCACCTCCGATGGCGGCAACTCGGATCTGCAACTCGATATCGCCGCCGACGCGCTGCGTCTGCCGCCGTGGGAGGCGCTCATCGGCACCCTGTCGGGCGGCGAAAAACGCCGCGTGGCGCTGTGCCGCTTGCTGCTTTCCAAGCCCGACATGCTGTTGCTCGATGAGCCGACCAACCACCTCGATGCCGAGAGCGTCGATTGGCTCGAACAGTTCCTGCAAAAATTTCCCGGCACCGTAGTCGGCGTCACGCACGACCGTTACTTTCTCGACAACGCCGCCGAATGGATACTTGAGCTGGACCGCGGCCAGGGCATTCCGTGGAAAGGCAACTACAGCTCGTGGCTCGATCAAAAACAGGAGCGCCTGAAGCAGGAAGAATCGGGCGAATCGGCGCGCCAGAGGGCACTCAAAAAAGAACTCGAATGGGTGCGTCAGAATCCCAAGGGACGCCAAGCCAAGAGCAAGGCGCGCATGACACGCTTCGAAGAATTGAGCAGCCACGAATATCAAGCGCGCAACGAGACACAGGAGATCTTTATTCCTGTGGCCGAACGGCTGGGCAACGAAGTCATCGAATTCAAGGGCGTATCCAAGGCTTATGGCGAGCGCCTGCTGATCGACAACCTGAGCTTGAAAATTCCACCGGGCGCGATAGTCGGCGTCATCGGCCCCAACGGCGCAGGAAAATCGACGCTGTTTCGCATGATTACCGGCGCGGAAAAACCCGACAAGGGCGAAATAGTCATCGGGCCGACCGTTAATCTCGCCTATGTCGATCAATCGCGCGACGCGCTGGAAAACGACAAATCGGTATGGCAGGCAATTTCGGGCGGGTCGGAAATTCTCACCGTGGGGCGCTTTGAGATGCAATCGCGCGCCTACCTGGGGCGCTTCAATTTCAAAGGCGGCGACCAGCAAAAACTCGTAGCTAACCTCTCCGGCGGCGAGCGCGGACGCCTGCACATCGCAAAGACGCTGCTCAAGGGCGGCAATGTTTTGCTGCTCGACGAACCCTCTAACGATCTTGATGTGGAAACCCTACGCGCGCTGGAAGATGCGTTGATAGAATTCGCCGGCTGCGTGCTGGTGATCTCGCACGACCGCTGGTTTCTGGACCGCATCGCCACCCATATCCTCGCCTGCGAAGGCGATTCGCAATGGGTGTTTTATGATGGCAATTACAACCAGTACGAAGCCGACAAAAAGCGCAGACTGGGCGAAGAAGGCGCCAGACCAAAACGTATTCGCTATCGCGCACTAAAGTAATTCAGTATTCATAAGTACGTCCCCTCTCCGCGTTTTTTAGTGAGAGCTTATTTTGCCTTTTGCCTTTTGCCTTTTGCCTTTTGCCTTTTGCCTTTTGCTTTTTGCCTTTTGCCTTTTGAAATGGGAGACACAGCATGGAATTAATTCTGTGGCGTCATGCCGACGCCGAAAATGGCAGGGATGATATGAAGCGCGAGCTCACCGACAAAGGCCGCAAGCAGGCCGCGCGCATTGCCAAATGGTTGAGAAAACGCATCGACAAGGAATGGCTGATTTTATCCAGCCCGGCGCTACGCACGCGCCAGACCGCCGATGCACTAGAAATGAAATACGCTACCAAACTCACGCTTTCAACCGAGGCCACACCCAACTCGGTGCTGCGCGAAGCGCACTGGCCGGATGGAAACCAAAACGTCATCATCGTCGGCCATCAACCGACCCTGGGACAAATTGCCGCCAGATTGCTCAGCGGTCGGCATGGGGATATTGCCGTCAAGAAAGGCGCCATCTGGTGGTTTTCCACAACCGAAGAAGACGATTTAATCAGCGGCATAACACTGCGCACTGTGATAAATCCTGATCTGGTGGAAGCCGATTAAGCGCGCGTAAGGATAGTTCGGCGGCCAAGGCCGCCCTACTTTCAATCGGGCCTAGCGCGCAAGCCTTGTATAGGGTGCGATCCAACCTAATGTGTAGATACTCTGTTCGTTTGCAAGCTTTTTTTCTGCGATTTTTGCGCTTTCCTGCTCATGCTGGGATAGCGTAAAAGCGGGTGTTATCAAAGGGCTTG